>CAZWAS010000166.1:0-2990 GCA_964631915.1 uncultured Spirochaetales bacterium
CGCATCCAATAAAGTCGTGGAAGTAAAAACTTCGTTCATTATAATAATGCTCGCCGGTGTCGCCTGCTCGAGAATGGAATACATTCTCACCAAATCATCTTGCAGTTTTCCGCGGAGATTTTTTATATCCTCTTCGCTTTCGAAATGCGTGAAGAGCCGATCATAAAGAAAGAGCCGAGCTTCCCTCCCTGCAACAGGACACCCCAAACTGGCCAGGTAATGCAATTGCCCAAAGGTTCGAGCGAAGGTCGTTTTCCCTCCTTGGTTAGGGCCGGATACGATAAAAATACGCTCATCGCCTTCCAAAGAGAAATCGTTGCAAACGGGCGCTGAGCCATTTTTTATTAGCTTATACGCCAAGGCTGCATCGAATCCTTCATAATCATACACTTCCTTAGAGGTAGCGGTGAGACAAGGATAACACATGTTCAATCCTGTACGCCTGAATATCGCCGCATATTCCAGATATGCGACATAAAACTGTATTTCCCGATCGAAGACGACAATCGTTTCATCCCGGTAAGCAACGTTTTTTATACAAAACTCATCGAGATGCAAGAAAATGTCGGGATACAATTGCGCCACCGCATCCAGTATCCGCGCCTCGACATGATTCATGTCAGGCCAATTCGTAAATTCAACCTTGTACTGTTTTACTGCTCCTTGTTTGAATTTTTCAAATGTTTTCTCTACATCAGAACTATAATCGATTTCCTCTTCGTATTTTCGGACTTTTACGCTGTTCCCGTGTATCAGAAAACAATAGTGTACTGAAGATAAATCGCTTTTAAGCCCCTTCGTTTCCGCTGTCAGCGAAGTAAAATAATCCGATTTTACATACTCATCGAGATAGGAGCGAAACATCAGGAATCCCCGCGATTGCAGATCTACACAGGACAAATCCTGTCTCAATGAAGCGACTGCATCCACATAGAGTTCGACAGCGTCCAAGAACCATCGTTCTTTCTGATATTTGTAATGAAGCTTGTCTGCTTGTGCAAGATAGTTTCGCATCCCGCGCATTTTCTGCTCGAAAGACTTTATGCATTTGAAAAGGTTTTCATTCTCAAGATCTTGGAATACCTCATGACGGTACATGATGGTATCAATATCGCACAACGCCGTGTAAAAAAACGGTTTCAAATCATACTCGTCTTTTCCGACAGTAACCGAATCGACAATCTGATCGAGATTCAAATCCGAGAAAAAATCAGGCGGGGTAGCTGTTTCTTTACGTATTGGTTTATCAATGCTTTCTAGGAGAATACTGCAATGAATCATTCGACAAACACCTCCTGGCCCTGATGCGCAATTTGACACCCGTTTTTCGCCAGAATAAACGCATGGTAGGAGTTATCAGCCCAGGCCAGGCGTTTGTCAGGGGAACTCCATCCCCTCTTTTTTTCGACAGGCGATACCCTTACACTTCTATCATAATCTTCTCGCCAGCCGTTAAGAAAAAGATAAAAGGTTCGCCACGATTAGTCAAGAGTTTTTAAAAACGAAAAATACAACATCCACCTTCCTTGACACTGGGCGTATCAGGAAGTAGTATATTGCTTAGGATCAACACTATGAGGTGATGGAGTCCACCGAAGAACCTCCGTTCTGAACTGTCCAAGAGAGACTGATGACTCCTTTCCATTTTTAAACATGGGAAGGAGTTTAAGATGAAACCAACAACAGATGATGCTCTGCCCCGATCGCCGAACGCAAAAACCGCTTTTCAGTTCGTCATATTATTCGGAGTAGTGAGCCTTTTTTCAGATATGACTCATGAAGGTGCGCGAAGCATCGCAGGACCATTCCTCGGGACACTCGGGGCAAGCGCCGCGATGGTCGGAATCATTGCCGGATTCGGCGAATTCGTCGGATATGCCCTCAGATTGCTTTCAGGATATGTGAGCGATAAAACGAAACGCTACTGGCTTATCACCGGAATCGGCTATGCACTGAACTTGCTGGCGGTTCCGCTTCTTGCGTTGGCAGGATATTGGCAGATCGCTGCGGTACTGATGATTTTGGAACGAGCAGGTAGAGCAATCAGGAATCCGGCTCGGGACGTTATGCTTTCCCATGCAACAGTGAAAATGGGACGTGGAACCGGATTCGGCATTCATGAGGCGCTCGACCAGATCGGTGCCACAGTCGGGCCGCTTCTCCTTACATTCATTCTTGCAACAGGGGGATCGTATCGAATGGGATTTGGCTTTCTCCTTCTTCCCGCCCTCGTTGCATTGGCCATATTGACGCTGACGCGCATACGGTTTCCCAAGCCGGAAACGTTCGAACCTGCACGGGAAAATATGTCCGATATCAAACGCCTTCCGCGCATATTCTGGCTCTATATTGCCGCATCCTCTCTCCTTGCGATCGGATTCGTCGATTATCCCCTCCTCGCATTCCACATAGGAAAACACGCTCAGGTGCCGGCTTTTTGGACAGCAGCTCTTTACGCTGCAGCTATGGGTAACGATGCCGTTTCCGCTCTTGTTTTCGGAAAACTCTACGATAAGAAAGGAATATCGATACTCATTGTATCTTCGCTCGCCTCTTTTTTGTTTGCGCCGTTTGTCTTTCTCGGCAATTTCGGATTAGCAGTGATAGGCACTCTTCTCTGGGGCATAGGCATGGGAGCCCAAGAGTCCATCATGCGGGCTGCTATTGGAGATATGTCCCCGAGAGACAGGCGCGCAACTGCATACGGCATATTCAACGTATTTTACGGCCTCAGTTGGTTCGCAGGCAGTTCTTTGTTCGGAATCATATACGACCGTTCCATCGCCGCAGCAGTCGTCTTTTCCGTCCTACCGCAGGCGGCAGCTATACCACTTTTTATGGCATGCCGTACTATGCATGCACGGAAAAAAGATTCGCATACCTAGCAAAAAACGCCGCCTTCCCGCACATTCACCGTGCAACAAGAACGGGACACGGGGAGTTCCGTATCAACGCCAAGCATGTGCTGTGGGTCAACGCCTCGTATACGG
>CAZWAS010000166.1:3000-7200 GCA_964631915.1 uncultured Spirochaetales bacterium
CCGTGTTCGATGGAGCCTATGACAAGCAAATCGATTTCATGCTCAGCAAGAAATCGGATAATGGTCTTTTCGGGATGGCCTGTAAGTATGTGGCTCTTCAATTCCACCCCCGCTTCCTTTGCAGTTTCCTGAGCTTTGCGGATGATTCTCTTGAACCGTCCCTCCTCCGACTTCTTCTCTTCATCGATCTCGTCGATAGTTTCACTGAAACGCGGCAATTCTTCTATCGAAACCGTATCGAGCCTTGTACCGAATTGCTTTGCCATGGTAAGGCCGAGAGCCAATGCGCGGAAGGACTTTTCGGACCCGTCCAGCCCGACGACAATCCTCTTCATCATCTACCTCCTATTCATCAGCTTTCATCGCGGTCTTGCGACCATGCTTGCCTGAATACCGTTCACCCCATGAATCCATCGCATGGGTAGTCGGTTCGAAAAACCGCTGTGCAACTAATGTTGGAATAACCGCACTCAGTATGATGACGGAAACAAGGATTGTATATTGTTTTTGGTCGATGATGCCGCTGTTGAGTCCGAAGAGCGCAGATATCGTTCCGAACGTCAGGCCGGTCGACATGAGCAATGTCGAATATCCCGCCTCTTTTTTGTTCATATTGAAATACCGTGAAAGAGGCCATACCCCAATAATTTTTCCGACAATCTTCAGCCCTAGAAATAGAACTATAAGGCTGAATGAAACGATCATTTGCGGTACGGAGACGAATAACCCGGCTTTGATGAAGTAAAACGGAGTGAAAACAGTGAAAGCTATGGAGCGCATTCTTGAAATGAGTGTTCTGTCGCGGACGAAAACACCTGCCACGACTAAACCGATCAGATAGGCAGGCAATACGGCCTCGCTCTTCGCGGTCATCGCCAATCCGCCGAGAAAAAACAGAACAAGAAAGATGAACTTCACCTCGGGTTCGCTCACCCGCGTAGCGCCGAGTTTGCCGATGAGGAATTTCGTCCATTTGGGCATGAGCCACAGCATAAGTGCGAGAATGCCGACGAACAGGAGAAGCCACACATTGAAATCAGCAAAGAGTATACCGAGTGCAAGTACGGTACCGAAATCGGTGATGAAGCAGGAAGCGAGAAGCATTTTTCCTAACCTCGTGTTCGAAAGGCCTCGTTCGATCATAACCGCGTAGATGACAGCTACCGAGGTCGTTGATAATGCAATACCGGCTATTTGTGCTTGGCGGAGTGGCCAGCCTAAAACAAATTGTGCGAAAACCCAGATCGTGCCGAAAGGTATAAGGAAGGAGAGAATTCCGATAGTAACACTTGCCTTAAGATTCGCCCGTAAGGATTCGGGATCGATCTCCGCTCCTGCAAGAAAGGTAAGAACTCCGCTCCCGAGCATGGCGAGGAAATCGATCCATGCCGTTGTTTGATGCAGACCGACATTTCCTGCCACTATCCCGATGAGGATTTCTACAAGAGCGACAGAAATTCCTATTCGAATCGAAATGAGGCTTGCTACAAAAGCAAGCCCCATCCATAACGCCGCGGTAAACCAAATGTTGTTCAAAAACATAACTCCCCCCTCACTCGATGATTCTCATGAACCACTAGGAGTTATCAGCCCAGGGGGCAGTTACGGTGAACTCCATCACCTCTTCTACAATATAACGGAAGAAGGTCGCAGTCAAGTCTGACAGGATTGCGCGTCAATGCTTCATCGCTTCGCTCACAGCAACAGCCACCGCAACAGAGGCACCGACCATCGGGTTATTTCCCATGCCGATCAAACCCATCATCTCCACATGTGCAGGAACCGAAGAAGATCCTGCAAACTGAGCATCGGAATGCATACGACCCATGGTATCCGTCATCCCATAGGATGCCGGTCCGGCAGCCATATTGTCGGGATGAAGCGTTCTTCCTGTGCCTCCACCGGACGCTACGGAAAAATAGTTTTTCCCGATATCCCAACATTCCTTTTTGTAAGTACCTGCTACCGGATGCTGAAACCGTGTCGGATTGGTGGAATTCCCCGTTATCGACACATCGACATGTTCCGCATGCATAATAGCCACACCTTCGCGAACATCATCGGCTCCATATACCCGGACCTGCCCTTTCTCTCCTTTCGAGTAGCAAAGCTCGCGAACAACCGAAAGCTTTCCGGCATAGTAATCGAATTTTGTTTGAACATAGGTAAAACCGTTGACGCGGGCGATTATTTGTGCAGCATCTTTTCCCAGTCCGTTGAGCACGACACGGAGCGGTGTATTCCTCGCCCGATTCGCACTCCTTACTATACCGATCGCCCCTTCCGCTGCAGCAAATGATTCATGGCCGGCGAGGAAGCAAAAGCACTTCGTATCCTCGGCTAGCAGCATTGCTGCGAGATTACCATGTCCGATACCGACCTTGCGTTCCTCTGCAACCGAGCCGGGAATACAGAACGCCTGTAACCCTTCCCCGAGTTTGCGGGCGATTTCTGTTGGTTTCTGCAAACCGGATACAATAGCCAGCGCAGCACCGACTGTATATGCCCAACAGGCATTATCGAAACAAATCGGCTGTACGGAGCGTACGAGAGCCGGAATATCCAGCCCTTTCTTCTCGCACAGATCCTTGGCGGCATCGACCGAGGGAATTGCGTGTTCTTGTAAAACGGAAAGAATCTTACCGATTCTGCGTTCATATCCTTCGAATAAAGCCGTATTGTTCCTCCTCACTCGTGCCTGGGATCTATATACTTCGCAGCATCAGCAAAACGACCGTACGTACCTTTCGCTTTTGCGAGAGCTTCGTTGGCATCCACACCTTTTTTGATCGCATCCATCATCTTTCCGAGATTGACATACTCATAGCCGATAATCTCGTTATTCTCGTCTATACCGAGACGGGTGACATACCCCTCGACTATTTCCAGGTATCGCGGCCCTTTGGCTCTGGTGGCGAACATCGTTGCAACTTGGCTGCGGAGTCCCTTCCCCAAATCTTCAAGGCTCGCACCTATCGGCAAGCCGCCCTCCGAAAAAGCGGTCTGGCTGCGGCCGTAGGCGATCTGAAGAAAAAGTTCCCTCATCGCGGTGTTGATGGCATCGCATACGAGATCCGTATTCAATGCTTCGAGAATCGTCTTTCCGATCAAAATCTCTCCGGCCATGGCTGCAGAATGTGTCATGCCGGAACACCCAATCGTCTCTACCAGAGCTTCTTCGATAATGCCATCCTTCACATTGAGAGTAAGCTTGCATGCACCTTGCTGGGGTGCACACCACCCTACGCCGTGCGTCAGGCCGGAAATATCTTTGATTTCCTTTGCTTGGACCCATTTCCCCTCTTCGGGAATTGGAGCCGGGCCGTGATACGCTCCTTTAGCGAGCACACACATGTGCTCGACTTCCGTAGAATACATCACATCTTCCACCTTGAATATCAATAGGTATGGGCAAGCGAGAACAAAATGGAATCCCGCCTGACCATTCCACGGAACGCTCCATCGGCGCCGACTATCGGAATGCGCTTGAGCCCCAGTTCGGTCATAAGCCGTATCGCTTCATCGATCGTGGCATCTTCCCGAATGGTTTTCACATCGCGTTTCATGATGCTTGAAACCGAATAAAAGCCGGCGCGCGAACGATGGGAAAAACCGAACGGGAACTTTCGGGGAATCCGTCCGCCGATCGCATTGAGCAGCATATCGTCGGAAATCAAGCCCACGAGTTTTCCTTTCTCATCCACTACCGCAGCTCTTTGCGATCCTTCTCGCACAAGCGCATCGATTGCAGCCTGTATCGACATATCGACAGCAAGAGAAAATGTATCTCTCGATTCGATATCGCGTACGAAATGTGGATGCGTTACCATATGCGGCAGATCGGAGGAATGCGATGGGGTGCTCCGTGCGGTAGCTATCGCTTTCAAGACATCGATTCTCGACAGCATTCCGACAATCATACCTCGGGTATCGATCACAGGAAGACGCTTTCTTCGCTCACGATTCATAAGATGAATAGCTTCCGCCAGTTTCGTATGTTCGTGTACCACATCGGGTTTGTTCGTCATTACATCCGCACAACGAACTTGCTCCCCCTTGGTCAACCAGTCCTCACGCTCGCTCTTCGGCAACAAAGTAAGCAATCCCAATCGAACCGGCATTCTCGCCCTGACCATCAAGTCGTTTTGCGTGATGATGCCCACACACATTCCATCAATATCGGCGACAGGGAGCGCCTTT
>CAZWAS010000167.1:0-760 GCA_964631915.1 uncultured Spirochaetales bacterium
CTGTGCCTCGCCGCCGCTCAGAGAAGGGCTTTTTTGCCCTATGGAGAGGTATCCGAGCCCTACTTCCTCAAGCAGTTCGAGCGGTTTTAGAATGGCGGGATGAGCCTGGAAGAATGCCACTGCCTCTTCTACGCTCATGGCAAGGACTTCCGCTATGGTTTTGCCTTTGAAGCGAACGGCAAGTGTTTCATCGTTGAATCGTTTCCCTGCGCAAGCTTCGCACAAGACATCCACATCCGGAAGAAAACTCATTTCAACTGTTTCATATCCTTGGCCTTGGCAGGTTTCGCATCGTCCGCCCGACACATTGAACGAGAAACGGCTCGGCGTATATCCTCGCACCTTCGCTTCAGGAACCGACGCGAAGAGTTTGCGAATGTCATCCCAGAACCCTACATACGTGGCAGGGCAGGAGCGCGGAGTTTTTCCGATGGGAGTCTGATCCACTTCGAGAACTCTGCTTATCGCCTCCCATCCTTCCACTGCAGAACATCCGCGGAAACTTCTGGAGCGCTTTCCTTTTCCTGGATGCCGCAAGAGAATCGAAAGATTTTCGAGAAGTACGTCCCTCACCAGCGTGCTTTTCCCGCTCCCGCTCACCCCTGTTACGCAGATAAGCCTTCCGAGAGGAAACCATGCATCAATATTTTTCAGATTATGGAGTCGGGCGCCTTTTACGGAGATTCCCGGATGGGAGGGCGGTACCGGCCTCCTTTCGGTGAACGGGTGCCTGAGCGGTTCCCTCAGAAGTCGGCCTGTT
>CAZWAS010000167.1:770-1987 GCA_964631915.1 uncultured Spirochaetales bacterium
ATGTACCATGATCGCTTCAAGTGGCCCCTCTGCTACGAGCTTGCCTCCGTGCACTCCTCCTCCCGGTCCGAGATCTATGATGTGATCCGCATGCCGGATGGTTTGCTCGTCGTGCTCCACTACTATGACAGTGTTTCCGTTTTTCTGCAGATCTCTGAGCAAGGTCAACAGCCGGAGATTGTCTCGTTCGTGTAGGCCTATGGTCGGTTCATCGAGGATGTAGCATACGCCGCGGAGGTTCGATCCTAACTGAGCCGCAAGCCGTATGCGTTGCGCCTCACCGCCGCTCAACGAAGGGGCTGACCTGTCGAGCGCAAGATAAGGAAGCCCTGCTTGTATGAGGAATGCGAGCCTGCCGGTCATCTCCTTGATGATGTCCCGTGCGATTGCCAGCTCCCGTTTTTCCAGTTCCAGGGAAGAAAACAGTTCGTACGCTTTCTCTATGCTCAGAGCGGTCAGGTCCGCGATTGAATAATCCCTGAACCGGACCGCAAGAGCCTCAGGTTTCAGCCTCTGTCCTCGACAGGCGGAGCAGATTTTTTCCTCTCCCTCCCACCATGCGTTCCACCAGATCTCTTCTCCTGTTTGGTCCTCGCCGAAGCCCTCGAGTTCGAGCCCTGTGCCGTAGCAGGAGGGGCACCAGCCATGTTTGGAGTTGAAGGAGAACATCCGCGGATCGGGTTCTTCGAAACTTTTTCCGCAGCGGGGGCAGGAGCGTGTGATCGAGAAGGTGAGCTCTTTTCCCAAGCGCGGCATTCCACCGCCTCCCTTGTCGGTGGCACTTCTGATCGACGCAACTTTGATGAAGCCGTTCCCCGAAACGAAAGCGGTATCGAGAAGAGCCTTCATGTCGGTTTTGTTCCGCGCTTCCGCCGCGGTTTCCGCAAGGGGAAGCTCTATGGTGTGTTCCGTATATCTGTCGAGGCGGGGCCATGCCTCAGTGGGAAGGAATGTTCCATCCACCCTCAGGTTTGCATATCCTTTGCTCCGCGCCCATGCGGCGGTATCCGTATAGTAACCTTTCCTCGCCGTAACTAATGGGATGAGAATGAGAATTCTCTCATGCGCGAACTCGTCGAGTATCCGTGCGAGCACTGCGTCTTTGCTCTGTGCCTGTATCGGTATGCCGCAGTCCGGGCAGTATTGCACACCGAGCTTCACAAACAGAAGTCTGAGGAAATGATAGATTTCGGTCATGGTTCCCACAGTGCTCTTGC
>CAZWAS010000167.1:2018-4258 GCA_964631915.1 uncultured Spirochaetales bacterium
TGTTCTATTGCCACTGTGGGGGGAACGCCTGCGATGCGCTGCACATCCGGTCGCGATGCAGGTTGCACGAACTGACGTGCATACGCGTTGAGCGATTCGAGGTATCGCCGCCTCCCTTCGGAAAACAGGATATCGAATGCGACTGTGCTTTTCCCGCTCCCGCTCACCCCAGTGATAACCGTGAACGCATTCCGCGGAATATCGAGGTCTATGTCTTTCAGATTGTGTTCGCGGGCACGCCGTATTTCGATGGCGGTGGTTGCGGAAGCAGCAGTTGCGCCTGCAGAAATCGCTGCTTCCGCTGCATAGTACCCCTCCGCTGAGTTTTCGGTCTGAGCCGGTTTTGATTCTCTGATCGCCTTTCCCGTATGGCTTTTGCCGCATGCGGCGATCACTTGTGGAGGCCCTTCGCATACGAGGTATCCGCCAGCTTCCCCGCCTTCAGGGCCGAGATCAATGATCCAGTCGGATGCCCGTATGACATCGACGTTATGTTCTATGATTACTACGGAATGGCCTGCGGCGAGAAGGGAGCGCAGGGCTTTCAGGAGCACCGCTATGTCCTGAAAGTGCAGCCCTGTGGTGGGTTCGTCCAGAAGAAACAGAATGTGTTCCTGCTTTTTTCGTCCAGATATCGTGTTCGTCAGATACCCCGCTAGTTTGAGCCGTTGGGCCTCGCCCCCGCTCAGTGTGGGCACAGGCTGGCCGAGCCGCAGGTAGTCAAGCCCCACGTCTTCGAGCGGCTTCATCGCCGCCTGGAGGCCGGAGTTGTTCCTGAAATAGCCGATTGCTTCGTGCACGGTGAGATCGAGGATTTCCGAAATGGATTTCGCCTCTTTCCCGTCGTCCGATATTGCCTTCACTTCGAGGATTTCTTTCCTGTACCGTTTGCCGTCGCATTCGGGGCACCGTAAGTATACATCGCTTAAAAATTGCATTTCTATATGCTCGAATCCGGTCCCCCCGCATGTCGGACAGCGGCCTATACCTGAGTTGAAACTGAATGTGCCTGCGGTATATCCCCGTTCCTTGGCAAGGGGTTGCGCTGCGAATATGGTTCTGATTATGTCGAAGGCTCCCACATAGCTCGCGGGATTGGAACGGGCTGTTTTTCCGATAGGAGACTGATCCACGAGCACCACATCGTCAACGAGCTCGTGGCCGAGTATCGCCGAGTGCTTTCCCGGTTCGTCGGTCGGCTTCCGTTTCAGCCTCAGCATTCCTCGGTAACAGATATCCTCTATAAGCGTAGATTTCCCCGATCCGCTCACCCCTGTTATGCATACGAGCTTTCCGAGTGGAATCCTCACGTCTATGGCTTTCAGGTTATGCTCTGCGGCTCCATGAATTTCGAGAAAGCCGGCTGGTCTCCCTGTGCATACGGCACCGGCTGGAAGCCCGATCGGAGAAGAAAATCCCAAAACAGGCGCGGCAGGCATATCCTCCACCACTTTTTTCTCTCCCTTGAGGTAAAGCGCAGTGAGCGATGTGCCCCGCGAGAGAAGCTCGCTGCGGGTACCGTAGAATACGATTTTTCCTCCCCGTTCGCCTGGACCCGGCCCCATGTCTATGACGATATCTGCTGCGCGTATGAGGTCCGGATCGTGCTCTACCACGATGATGGTATTCCCGGAATCTTTCAGTTTTTTCAGGATCGAGATGAGGCGTCCTATGTCCCGCGGATGGAGCCCTATACTCGGCTCGTCGAGTACGAATAAGGTGTTCACGAGCGATGTGCCTAACGCGGTCGTGAGGTTGATGCGCTGTACTTCTCCTCCGCTCAGCGTCCTGGACTGGCGGTCCAGGGCGAGGTATCCGAGGCCGACCTCGACCAGATATTCGAGCCTCGTCAGTATCTCCGAAAGGATGAGCTTTGCAGCCTCATCCGGTTTTTCGCCGTCCTGCTGCAGAGCCCTGAAGAACTCGAGGCATCCGTCTATGGGAAGGAGGAAGACTTCATGGATCGTTTTTCCTTCTCCCGGTCCCACGCGCCAAAGCAGAGATTCCTCCTTCAGCCTCGCTCCTCCGCAGGAAGGACAGAGCCTGTATGTGCGGTATTTCGAGAGGAGAACCCGTATATGCATCTTGTAGCTTTTGGATTCAAGATAATCGAAAAATCTCCTGACCCCGTACCATAACCCGTCGTCCCACGAGCCCTCGCCTTCCAGTACCCATCGTTTGTGCTCTTCTGAAAGATCTTTCCATGGGATGTTCACAGGGATCTTTCTCTTTTTGGCGAA
>CAZWAS010000167.1:4268-6970 GCA_964631915.1 uncultured Spirochaetales bacterium
GTCCTGGCATTCTTTGAAACTTTCGGTCTGCCACGGTTTTACTGCCCCTTCGCTGAGCGTTTTCTCCTCGTCCGGGACCACGAGCGCATAATCGATGCCAATTATCCTGCCGAACCCCCTGCACGTCTCGCAGGCTCCCATGGGGGAATTGAACGAGAAACGATTCGGAACCGGGTCGTGGTAGTGGATATCGCAGTCGGGACAATGCAGGTCGGCGGAGAAACGGAACGGTTCCTTGGGAGAAAGGGAAGAATCCAGCGGATATACGGAGACTTGTCCAGAGCCGTGGACATACGCAGCTTCGATGTCTTCCGTCAGGCGGGATTCAGCATCGGGATGTATGACGACCCGGTCCTGCTGTACTTCGATGAATCCCTGTCCCCGCCTGAATACAGTGTGGTACCCCAATCTCCCCAGGAGGCCGGTGATTTCCTCTTCCGTATATTTTTCCGGAATCCGCACGGGAAATGCGATGATAGCCTTTTGTCCGTGCAGGGACGAAAGCATGCTGCGAACTACCGTTTCTGGGTTGTCCCGCGTCACCTGTTTTCCGCATCCTCTGCAGTAGAGGCGGCCCATTTTCGCGTAGAGGAGTTTGATGTGGTCGGTCAGCTCGGTCATGGTTCCCACGGTTGAACGGGAGGTTCTCACGGGATTCGTCTGATCTATCGCTATAGCGGGGGGAATCCCCTCTATGGATTCGACGTTGGGTTTATCCATCCTGTCCAGAAACTGGCGTGTATATGGAGAAAATGTTTCCACGTATCTCCTTTGGCCTTCCGCGTATATCGTGTCGAAAGCCAGTGAGGATTTTCCCGATCCGCTCACTCCGGTGATGACGATGAGTTTCCCCGTGGGTATGTCGATGCCTATGCTTTTGAGATTGTTCTGGCATGCACCCCGTATGCGGATGGCTTCGATGGATGTAATTTTGGTTTTTCCCAGTTGCCTCATTCGTGTCACGGTCCAGGATGGCAGCGCCGGACGAGGGGTGTCAATAGGGCGCTACGAGGTACGGATAAACTGGATATGCGGCCGCATATCCTGTACAATGGCTTAAACTGATGGAATGTGAGGTAGGGAATATGAGAGCATGGTTTCGCTGCATTGCAATCGCCGCGTTGTTGTTCGTTGCGCCTCTGTCTTTGCTTTTTTCGGGAGGAACCGGAGAGCAGCGATCATACGGCGCAGGACTGTTCCGTGTGTTGCCTGTCGATCCCAAAACGAAAACGGGAAAGCTCGACAATGGATTGACGTATTATATCCGTGAAAATCGGTTTCCCGAGAACAGGGCCGTGTTGCGGCTTGTGGTGAATGCTGGTTCGATCCTTGAAGACGAAAATCAGCTCGGGCTTGCGCATTTCGTCGAACACATGGCGTTCAACGGAACACGGCACTTCGCCAAGAACGAGCTCATAGATTTTCTCGAGTCCTTGGGCATGGAATTCGGCCCTGAAGTGAATGCGTACACGAATTACGACGAGACGGTGTATATGTTAAATATACCGACGGAAGATAAAGCGATACTTGAAAAGGCATTTCTCGTGCTGCAGGACTGGGCTTCGGGTATCAGTTTCGAACCGGAAGAAATCGACAAGGAACGGGGGGTTGTAATCGAAGAATGGCGGCTCGGAAGGGGAGCGGATGCGAGAATGCGCGATGAGTATTCGAAAGTTTTGTTTTCGGGATCGCGTTATGCTTCCCGGCAGCCCATAGGCAAGAAAGAAGTGCTCGAATCTTTCAAGTATGAAACTCTGACCCAGTTCTATGAGGATTGGTACAGGCCGGATCTCATGGCAGTGGTGGCTGTCGGAGATTTCGACGCCGGAGAAATCGAGACATTCGTGAAGCGGTATTTCTCGGGTCTCGCAGGAAGTCCTTTTCCGCGAGCTCGAAACGAGTATCCGGTTCCCGACCATCGGGACATGTTGTACTCCATTGTCACGGATCGGGAAGCCACGCATTCTGCAGTGCAGGTATTATACAAACACGACACGAAACCACAGGGCAGGGTGAAGGACTACAGGAGGGACCTGATAGAGGAGCTCTACGACCGCATGTTCAACGACAGGCTCCGGGAACTCGCCCTTGCGGCCAATCCCCCGTTTCTCACCGGGCGTTCCTCAAACGGCCGTCTCGTGCGTACGAAATCCGTATACAGCCTCACTGCGGCAGTGAAGGAACAAGGTACAGTCGACGGGCTTCGTACTCTTCTCATGGAAGCGAAGCGGGTCAGGGAGTTTGGCTTCACGGAGACGGAACTGGAACGGGCCAAGAAGAATCTTATGGCAGGTATAGAGAAGAGCTACGCAGAGCGGGATAAAACCGAATCGGCCAGGCTTGCTGCCGAGTATGTGCGGAATTTCTTGGAAAAAGAACCGATTCCCGGTATCGAGTATGAGTATAATCTATTCAAGACATATGTGCCGGGCATACGCCTCGAAGAAGTGAACGCGCTTGCCCCGAAGCTCATCAGGAACGAAAACGCCGTAGTGATCGCAGTCGGTCCTGATAAACAGGGGATCTCGATGCCTTCGAAGGAAGAACTTTCCGCCGTTTTCAGGGAAGTCGCCGAATCCAATGTGGATCCGTACAACGATGCGGTGAAAAGCGATTCGATAGTGGAGAAAAAACCGCTAGGGGGAACCATTACGGACCGGAAGCGGCTCGAGCCGTTGGGCATCGTCGAGTGGAAGCTCTCC
>CAZWAS010000168.1:0-6959 GCA_964631915.1 uncultured Spirochaetales bacterium
CCGCCTTGACGCCCGCGCAAACGTTGCCCGGCTATTCCAAGGCCCAACTCACTGCGGAACTGACCCGGCCTAACACGCTGCGCGCGCATGAAGCGCCGACGACTCAAGACCTGCCCATCGCCATTCCTGAAGATGGTAACAGTGGGTGGGGCGGCTTGCTGTGGCTGCTGGTGGCGATGATTCCCGCCTCGATTGGCGGCGGCATCTTGCAGCCCTCGATTACGGCGATTATAAGCACGGCAGAGGCGAAGTGGAGGTTGCGGCAGTGCAAGGGACGTTTCCTCATGCGTTGCCTTCGAAACGTTCCATACGGCTCGCGGTGCACCATATGGATGAGCTTTTGGGGTATCTGAGCGAATTAAAACTGAGCATACACGATGTGGAAGAAGGCCTGAACCGCTTGGTGGCCGAGGATGAAGCCAAGGCGGAACTCGAAGCGCTCAGGCAACGGACGAAGGATGTCTTTTTTTTAGCCGGCAGCATGGAACGCGTGCTCAAAGAGGTCCGCCGTATTCCTCTTTCTTCCGTGCTCGGACCGCTTCCGAGGCTTGTGCGGGATCTCGCAGAGCAGGCGGAAAAGGATGTGGAACTCGTGATCACCGGAGGCGACAGGAGCCTGGATCGGAGCATCGTCGAAGCACTTTCCGATCCCATAGTACATCTTGTGCGAAATGCCGTGGACCACGGCGTGGAAACGAAACGGGAGAGGGGACTGGCGGGAAAACCGCAGAAGGCCGTCATCGAAGTAAAAGTAGAGGAACGGGATGCCGCTGTGTATATCCATGTTATCGACGACGGAAAAGGCATAGACCCAAAAACTGTGGTGGCAAAAGCTGTAGAATTGGGCATCCTGAAAACGGAAAATCCTGATACGTGGGAGGGTGATGTGCTCGAACTGCTTTCCGCTCCTGGTTTCACGACGCAGCCTCTGGTCACCGATGTTTCGGGCCGCGGGGTCGGCTTGGATCTTGTGAAGCAGAAGGTGAGGGAAACGCTAGGGGGCTCTCTCGAACTTGTCACAGTTCCCGGCAAGGGAAGCACATTTACTCTTGCAATTCCTGCACGACAAAATCTTTTGAGTTTTCTCATGGTGCGCTGCGACGAGTACACCCTTGCTGTTCCGAGGAACAATGTGGTGCAAAGTTTTCCGGTTTCCCAGGCGGATCTTTCGGTCCGCGAAGACGGCGTATTCTATAAAGATGAGTACCCGGTATTTGTATATTCAGGAAGGCTTAAGAATCTCGAAGATGCTGGTACGGAGTCTTTTGGCATTCTGCTGTCCTATGTAGACAGGAAAGGCTGTTTTCTCGCATCAGAATTGCTGTTCGAAAAGGAAATTCCCGAAGCTTTGTTCGAAATAGGTTCCGAAATCGTTCCGTATATATATCGGAGCAGTTTTAGGAACGAAGGTAAGGATGTGCTGTTTTTGCATCCGTCGATAGTGCGTTGAAGAATTCCTATCAGATGCAACCTGCAGTCTTCCGCCTTGTATTCTTCCTCATTTTTCTCTATCATCGTTTCCCATGAAACCATGTGCGTATGCCGGTACCATGCTCCGTATCGATCTTTCCACTGGAACCGTTTCGAATATCGATACGCATGAATATTCACGGCTTTTCCTCGGCGGCAGAGGCATTGCCGCAATGTACTACTGGAACGAGGTCGCGGCCGAAGCGGACGCTTTTGACGAAGACAACTGCATCATCATCGCCTTGGGTCCCCTCGCTGGAATTCCTGAACTCGGGGGATCCAGATGGGGCATGTTCGCGAAATCGCCGTTCCCGCTCAGGCAGCACTTCTGCTACGGCAATCTCGGCGGTACATTCGGGGCGGAACTGAAATTTGCAGGATACGACGGGCTCATCATCACAGGAAAGGCGGAGAAGCCGGTGAGCATTTCCGTGTCGGGAAAATCCGTCCGCATTCTGGATGCTTCCTCTTTGTGGGGGAAGAGTACTGTGGAGACCATGCGCATTCTGAAGTCCGGCTCCGATGCAAAGGCGAAGGCGCTTGCCATAGGGCCTGCAGGAGAGAACAGGGTGCCTTTTGCGACGGTATTCGCAGACGGCGATGCGAGCTGCGCCGGCGGCATTGGAGCGGTGATGGGAGCAAAGAATCTCAAAGCGATCCTCGTGCGGGGAGAACAGCGGAAAGTAAAGGTGCACGATGCGGAACGGCTCCATGAAATAGCTTCCTACATTCGCAGCCTCGGTAGGGGCAACGTGAGGGTGTGGGGTATGAATTTCATGGCGGAAGGACCTAACGTGAAGATGAGCCCCTGCTACGGCTGCATGGCGCATTGTCTACGCACAACCTATACTGCCGAGGACGGGACACAGGGGAAATTCATGTGCCAGTCGCGTTTTTTCTATTTCCCGTACTCGCTCATGTTCTACGGGGAGGATAACGATGTTCCTTTCCTCGCCAACCGTGCTTGCGACGAATACGGCATGGATACGTGGGAGGTGCAGGGCGTTGTGGAATGGCTTTCCAGGTGCTTCGATGCGGGCCTCTTGAGCGAAGAACAGACGGGGCTTCCTCTTTCGCAGATAGGAAGTCTCGAATTCATTCGAACCCTCATAACAACCATCGCTGAAAGGAAGGATTTTGGCGATGTGTTGGCCGGAGGGGCTTTCAGGGCTGCAGAACGGGTAGGAGAAGGCACCGAAACCTGCGTTGTTCATCCAGATCCTTACGAGCCGAGACTCTACAACATCAATACACTTCTGTTCCCGTTCGAGCCGAGGCAGCCGATCCAGCAGCTCCATGAGGCCGGCCTCATGCTCTCCCAATGGGTAAGTAACGTTCAAGGCGTGAAGGGAGCACACATATCTTCGTCGGTGCTGAAGGGTATAGCGAGGGAATTTTGGGGAGGAGAGAAGGCAGCGGACCTCACAACGCTCGAGGGGAAAGCCCTCGCAGCGTTCAAAATTCAGAACAGACAGTATGCAAAGGAAAGCCTCATGGTATGCGATTGGATGTATCCGGTCATGGACAAACCGAAGTGCGAGGACCATGTAGGCGATCCGACTATCGAAAGCACGATTCTCTCAGCAGCTACCGGAATTCCGCATACCGAAGAAGAGCTGTACAGGATAGGAGAGCGGGTTTTCAATGTGCAGCGCGCCATACTCCTCCGCGAAGGGCACAGAGCCCGCATAGATGATGTCCTTCCCAGAATCTGGCACGAAGAACCCCTTGCCGACCATATCGCGGATATGGAATGCCTGGCCCCGGGACCGGACGGCGCCCCTGTTTCGCGAATCGGAGAGAAAATCGACATGCAGGACTACGAACGGCTTAGGGAAGAGTATTACCTGCTCAGAAAGTGGGACCCCTGTACCGGCCTCCAGACCCGCCGCATGCTCGAAGACCTCGATATCGGACCAGTGGCGGATGGGCTTGGACGGAAAGGGCTGCTCGCTCCGGGGGACTGAAAATTTTTGCAACGACTGTTATTCTTTAGAAATTTGTTGTAGAGTGGAATTTAAAAATCGATGCGTACCCAGAATCCTGATCATCCAAAAGACGAGTTCCTCAGGGAAGAGGAAGAACGTTTTCGCGTTCTTTTTGAGAGCACGCCCGATGCCATTTTCATCGAAAGTCCCGACGGTATTGTGCTCGACGTGAATCAGGCTGCCTGCAAGCTGCACGGTATGAGCAGGGAGGAACTTATCGGAAAGGATGCAGCTTCCCTGGTCCCCGAGTGGCACAGGCTGAAAGATTTGAAAGCCGACCTCGCTGTCGTACACAATGAAGCGAGGTTCGAAAGCTACAGCCTGAAAAAAGACGGGACAATCGTTCCTGTGGAGATCCGCAGCACATCTATCGTCTACGAAAACGAATCCGCTCTGCTTCTTACAGTGCGCGATATAACCGAACGGAGAGTTCGGGAGCAGCGGATAACGGTGCTCCAGACAGCAGTGGATCAGGCTGCGGGTATCGTGGTGATAACGGATAGGGCAGGCAACATCGAATACGTGAATCCGGCCTTCTCCAAAATCACCGGATATTCCGCCGAAGAAGTGATAGGAAAATCCACCAGAATTCTGAACTCAGGATATTTCGGAAAAGAATACTACAGAAGCCTGTGGGATACTGTTCTGAAAGGGGAAGAATGGCACGGTGAGTTCCGTAACAGAAAGAAAAGCGGCGAGCTTTACTGGGAAGCCGCAGTCATCTCGCCGGTGCGGAATTACAAGAACGAAATCACCCATTTCATAGCATTGAAAACCGATATCACCCGTAAGAAAAATGCGGAAGAAGGGTTATACAGAAGCGTTCATGTGCTCGAAGAGTTGAACAAATCCAAAGATAAATTCCTTTCGATCATAGCGCACGACCTCAGGAATCCTTTTAATGGCATAATCGGACTTATGCGGACGCTTCTAGACGATCTCGATTCATACAGCACTGACACGCTGCGCGAGTATCTGAAACTGATCCTCATTTCCGCTACAAACGCTTACACATTGTTGGAAGACCTCCTCGAATGGTCATGCCTGAGGATGGGGAAAACGGCTGTAGCACCCGAATGCATAGACATTCCGTCTTTTGCCGAAGAAATCGCTTCTGAAGTAACCGCTTCCGCTTCGGAGAAAAACATCGCATTATCCATAGATGCCTCTTTCCGCGGCACCGCGTACGCGGATAAGCATATGATGAAGGCGGTACTACGGAATCTTCTTTCGAACGCGATCAAATTCACCAACAGGGGAGGAGCTGTTTTCGTCCATTTTTCCGAATACGACGGTCGCGTGAGAGTTGCGGTTGAAGATACGGGCATAGGCATGGACGGAGAAGCAGTCAAAACGATTCTGGAGAACGATCTCGGTTTCTCGACCAAAGGAACAGAGGGCGAGAAAGGAACCGGTTTGGGGTTGAAGCTCTGCAGAGAATTCCTCGAGAGCAACGCTTCCTGTCTTTCCATACAGAGCGAGAAAGGAAAAGGAACGGTTGTTTCCTTTCTGCTTCCGATGTTGCCTCCGCAGGAGGCTGATTCGGGTTGAACCAGCGCCGAATCACATTCTGTTCAATGACTGAAGTTTTTTCATGTCAGGCATTGAAGCTTTGAGTTTAAGCCGCTTCTGCATGAACGCTTCCAGGCCGTTGATTTCCCTGTAATTCATCGCTCGCAGGGTTTCCGTGTCCATCTCATAATAGATATCCGGTTTTTCCAGCGGCGCATCGAGTTTTTTGACCGGCTCTGGTTCGCCGTTTTTCATCTCGATGAGATAATATTCCCGTATGTCCGGAAAGAAATACACCATGGTTTTGTTCCAACCCTTGAAATTATGGGCAATGCGCGGATCGGAAAATTTCCGTCGCTGATCCTCGAGCAGCATCAACAAATCTTTTTGCGTCATAATGCACCGTATTGTATCCTGTCCTGGACTTTTTGTCGCCTGTCTATCCTCTTACTGTCCTTGATTTGATATTTATTGTAGATATTTGCATTCTTGGAGAACTTCGAGTATAATATATACAAGATAAGAATGTGATGAAACATACATATTCCAGCGTCTTTCGCTCTTTCTGCGTGGCGCTCATTGCAATTGTTTCTGTATGTTCATGTCGAAGTAAGCAACAGGTACATATTGGCTTCATAACCAGCCTTCAAGGTCGATATGCGGATATTGGGACGAATGCGCGGTACGGAGTGATGCTCGCGTGCGAACACCTTGCTGATCGAAAACCGGTCATCGACTATTCCATCGAGCTCATGGACGACCGAGGGAATGCAGATACCTCTCTCCTCTGCGCTCAGGCTTTAGCGGAGAAAGGCATCCGCATCATTATCGGTCCTCTTATTACCGCATCTGCAACAAAGATCGTGCCGTATATAAACGAGAAAAAAATATTGACTGTCGGCCCTGTGATAGCCGGAGAGAATTTAGCCGGTAAACAGGATTATTTTATTCGGCTCTATCCGTCCACAAAGGAAATGGCGGAGAAACTTGCAGGATTCGCAGTGTTGAAAAAGGGAATCAAGCGGTTTGCCGCTGTGTATGATACGGGAAACAAGGAATATTCAGAGCTCTGGTATGCGAATTTCAAAACGGTTCTCGAACGAAGCGGAGGAAGCGTGGCCGAACCGCAGACCTATCGAGCGGGAGAGGGTAATCGGTTCTCGGAATTGGCAAGAAAGGCTCTAGCGGAAAGACCTGAGGGGGTGTTCATCGTCGCTTCGGGACTCGATGCTGCGATTCTCTGCCATCAGATCAGAAAAGAAAGCGCTGCTGCGATCTTTCTCACTTCTTGGTCATCTTCGAACGAGCTCATTTCCACAGGGGGAAAAGCAGTCGAAGGGGTATATATCTGCCAGCCCCTGGACGTCGATTCCACGCTGCCTTCCTATCTGCGCTTCAAGGAACAGTTCGAAGAAAGATGTGCGTTGGAACCGGATTATGTGGGAATGTTTCACTACGAGGCGATGATGCTTCTCGATCGAGCAATCCGGGATGCCGGTTCTTCGAATCCCGATGGTATGCTCAAAGCGATTGCGAAACGGAAAACCTTTCAGGGCGTTCAGTCGCAGTTCACTGTCGACGAATTCGGTGATACATCCCGCACTGTATACGTGTATCAAATAACAGACGCTCGTTATACGAGGGTGGAATGATCCGGTTTCGCGATCGACGGCTTATAGTACACATCATGTTGCTTTTCAGCATAGCTCTGTTCATCGTCATAGCCGCATCGGAAGTACGCAGCTATATACTCAACGGACTTTTCAGACAGGAGATACAGAAAAAGAATTTCATCTTTGTCCATTCGCTCGCGAACAAGATTTCGGAAGAGATGAATGCTTTGGTCGTTTCATTTGATAATCTGTCTTTCCTGTGCAAAGCCGGAATGTCCGGAGCAGCGGAGAATATTGCCGGCTACATACAGGAAATAGCAAAACGGAATTCGGCCATCGAACTCGTACATATGATAAACGAAAAGGGCGAAATCGA
>CAZWAS010000169.1:0-6915 GCA_964631915.1 uncultured Spirochaetales bacterium
GTCCGACGGGCATGTACTGGAAGAGCCAGCCTATCTTCACACCCTTTTCAATGAGGAAATCGTAGAATTCGACATCCATCATCGTATCGATGTTCTGGGACGTGGCAGTCAGAGAAACCCCGTACAACACTCCCCTATCCTTGAGTATGTCGAAAGCTCTGACTATCTTCTGGAACGTACCCTTGCCTCGCAGCGCATCGTTTTCATCCTCGAACCCGTTGATAGAGATGAGGGGAGCCACATTGCCGAGTTTCTGCAACCTGTCCGCGACTTTTTCGTTGATCAGCGTACCGTTCGTGTAGATCTGGAAATACACATCTGAGTGTTTTTCGACCAGATCGAGAATATCCTCGCGGATAAGCGGTTCCCCGCCGGTGAAAGTCACAAAGGGCGCTTTCATCTCTTTTAATTCCTTTATCACACGATCCATAAGCTCATAGGAAAGATCGTCCTTTTTGTCGTACTCCGCAGCCCAGCAGCCCTTGCACTTCAGGTTACACCGTTCCGTGACGCTAAACAGAAGGTTGGTAAGGGGCGTAGTTCCATATTTCGCTACGTACTTGTCCTCCTCATGGTCATTGACGAAGTTGAAAAGAATCGCATTCCGGACAAATTTATAGAAGACATTCGGATGCAAGTCTCTCCGCATCGACATGATCCACTGATAGAAAGGATGCTCCTTCTCGATCAGTTCAGCAGCGAATGAAACGTTATCTTTCCAACCCGGATTGATTTTAGTGATGAAATTGATGACCCGCAGCATATTCCGCTTGCTGATATTCCGCAGCACACTTGGAAGCCACAAAGACAGGAAAGAAGTCTGAAGCTGCGTTCCGATACTCATGTTACACCTCCTCTGCTCCATATCTTCGGAGCTTATTTTATTACCTTACCGTATATGTCGATTTTTTACATTCTAACTATTATTCTGCACTTTTACCGGTTTTCCAACAAGAATGCCTTCCAGGAAGATATTGATGAGATTCTGAAAAGCGTCCTGAAGCGATACAGATAACTTACGAAGAGCATCTCCGCTTAAGATCTGTTCAATAGTGATGATGACGATCTTGCTCATCAACTTGAGGTCGAGGTCCTTTCTCACCACTTTCTTTTCAATGCCTTTTCTCAACAGTTCCTCGAACACGATATGCACGCTCTTGTGCTGCAATTCCTGCAACTTTTCCCACATCAGCGGCGCGTTGTTCTTGATATCCTGCTTGGCTTTCACATCCAGACTCTCGAGCTTGTCGCAGATGAAATACATAGTCTTTTTCAACTTCGCCACGTATTCATCGTTCTTATCCGACAAAATATCATCGACTCCCTGCTGTATTTTGTTGTAATAATTCTGAATTACCTCGGATAAAAGCGCTTCTTTCGTACCGAAGTGCTTATAAAACGTATTTTTGCTCATGTGCAGCTCTGCGGCGATTTCATCGATAGTCACACGCGCATACCCGTACTTAAAGAAAAGTTCCTGAGAATAATCCAGAATTTTTCTGCGCTGATCTAAGGCCTTCGCTGCTGCCTTCTGTTCGTCAGCGCTTCGGCTTCTTGCATTCATGTTGTCATCTCCTGCTAGTTCTCAAAGAACAAAAAACGGCAGTACTAAAAATGTATTTTCAGTACTGCTATAAGTATATAGTGCGCTCAAAAAAATAGTCAAGAGAAAAAACGATGCACTCGAAAAAAAAATACGATATACGGAACCGATTGTTGATAATACTGTCCATATTTTTGATATAATGGAGATTATGAAATTTCGGCTAACGCATACGCCTCTGTTTTCTCGCGGTTGTGGGCATGTGCAGAAGGTTCCGATTCTCGATCCTGGCTATGTCCCGTATAGGTAAAGAGGAAACTACCGTGATCGTGGAACCGTCCGGAATCCGTTTGTTCCGTCGGATATAGGAGTTGAGCCCGATAGTACACCGTTCGCCGATGCGGACCCCTGGCGATATGTAGCAATGGGCGCCGATGAGCGTACCGCTGCCTATATGCACTTTATCCAGGATAAGGCAATCGTGTTCGAACATATGGCAGGAAATATCCGTCTGTCCTCCGATGATTACATCGTCGCCGATTTCTATGAGATACGCATCGTTGAGCATCCAGGTATTGAGGTATACGCGTTTGCCCACCTTGCATCCTACAAGCCTGAAAAACAGGTTAGAAAAGAAGGTGACGGGAATCATGGGAAGTACGGTCCTGTATGCAATCGTGTATATCCCCGAATAGATGAGCCACCGGAGCATAGTGAAAGAACCGCGCGCATATCTTCCGGGTCGTATGCCGAGCGATATGAGCCGTATAAAAGCGCCCATCACCAATACTCCGGTTATGAAATACAGGTACAGGCTCCCTCCGACGATGAATGAAAACAGGAGATAATGGCTCAAATGCCGTTGAGCACTACCGGCGAGCCATGCGAAGCCGTTGAGCACGGCATACACAGAAGGAAGTAAACATATTCCGATGATCGCTGCATAAAACGCATAGGTGACGAGCGTGAGAAACGCCTGAAACAGGCTCGATTCGGCTCCGAATTGAAAAAAATTCTTTTTCATGGTTCATAGTATATCGAAATTCCGCGAATAACAAATAGTATCGAATACACTTGCTAAAAAACATACAAAAATGTAGATTTTCTCCGGAGAGGAGAGGACAGACATATGCCAAAACAGCGGGAAGCGCAGGATTCCACAAGGAAAATCCAGGAGCTCTCATTGCTTTTCGAAATAAGCCAGACCTTGGATCAGAGCCTCGATCTGAAACAGGTCGTGTATCCGGTGCTGAAATCCATAGCGGAGCATGTTGGTATGCTCAGAGGCACCATAACGCTCCTGAATAAACAGAGCGGTGAAATCGTCATAGAAGCTGCATACGGCCTTTCGGAGAGCCAGAGGGAACGGGGAAAATACAAACTCGGCGAAGGGATAACAGGAAAGGTTGTGCAAACAGGTCAGCCCATGATAATACCGCGAATATCCGAAGAGCCGCTTTTCTTGAACCGCACAAATGCCAGGAAGGGTTTGAAGAAAAAAGACATATCCTTTATTTGTGTCCCCATCAAACTCGAGAACGAGACCATAGGTTCTCTCAGCGTGGACAGACTCTTCGACGAAGATACGAGCCTCGAAGAAGATGTAAGGCTTTTATCCATCATCGCATCCATGATCGCACAGGCAGTGAAGTTCCGGCGGACCGTCCAGGAAGAGCGCAACCAGCTTCTTGAGGAAAATACGCGGCTCCAGGAGGAATTGAAGGACAAATTTCACCCGTCCAACATCATTGGCAATTCCAGGGCCATGCAGCAGGTCTACGACCTCATAGCCCAGGTCGCGAAGAGCGATACTACGGTGCTCATCCGAGGGGAAAGTGGAACTGGAAAAGAGCTCGTGGCGCATGCCATACACTATACGAGCCACAGGGCGAGCCAGCCTTTCATCAAGGTGAACTGCGCCGCATTGCCGGAAACCGTCATAGAAAGCGAGCTTTTCGGCCACGAAAAAGGGGCTTTCACCGGTGCTGTTTCCATGCGAAAAGGGAGGTTCGAACTGGCAAACGGCGGCACCATTTTTCTCGACGAGATCGGAGACCTCTCCCCCACAACGCAAATCAAACTCCTGCGGGTCCTTCAGGAAAAAGAATTCGAACGGGTGGGGGGGAACGAAACGATCCGCACCAATGTGCGCGTGATCACCGCCACGAACAGAGACCTCGAAGCGCTCATGGAAAACGGCCAATTCAGGGAAGACCTGTACTACAGGTTGAACGTGTTTCCCATTCACATTCCTCCGTTGCGCGAACGCCGGGGAGACATAATACTTCTTGCGGACCACTTTGTGGACAAGTACAGCAAGGCAAACCACAAAACAATAAAAAGAATATCAACTCCGGCCATAGATCTGCTCATGATCTACCATTGGCCAGGGAATGTGAGAGAACTGGAGAACTGCATAGAGCGTGCCGTACTTCTAAGTTCGGATGAAGTGATCCACGGCCACCACCTTCCGCCGAGCCTTCAGTCCGCAGAATCGACCAACACATCCCTCCACGGCACCTTGGACGAAGCCTTGGACAAGCTCGAACGAGAACTGATCCAAGATGCGCTGAAATCGACCAAAGGCAACATGGCCAAAGCAGCCCGCCTTCTGGGCATTACGGAACGGATCATGGGGCTCAGAATACACAAGCACAACATCAATCCGAAGCATTTCCGCACAAATGCCTGAGGGTTGAACTCGCTCTGGCGGATACGTATACTTGAAGCAGATGAAGGAAGTCCCTATGGCATACGCAAAGTTGAAAGACCGTATAGCGTACTGCATCTCATTGAAACAGCGGGAGAGTCTAGCGAAAGGCAGGACCGAAACAAGCGGCTTGGTCTTAATGCCTGCCGAAGGTCGCAATTGCCGTAGGTATGTGCATGCCTCGCAGCAAGGCGTTCCCATACCAGACTGCTGGGAATTCGAAGAATGAGTGGGAAACCTAGCATCGAGGAATTCCAGAACCTTTGCCCTGATATTTCCCCCGAATTCCTCGCAGAACACATCGACAGGCTTCCGGAGAAGTATTTCTCCAGTTTCGCACCCTTCGAACAGAAAGAACACGCATACGCGTTATCCGCTATTGATGAGAAAACCCCGGTGATCGTCAAAGCCGCTTCACTGTACGACGGATTATTCGGCATTACCTTCCTCGCATTCGACTATCCAGGGGAATTCTCCCTCCTCACCGGTATGCTGTCTGCAAGCGGGTTCAACATTGTCTCAGGTAAGGTTTTCACGTACCGATACGAAATGCGGACGAGAGAGCAACCCAAGCGTCCTCTTTCGCGGGGTACGATCTCTCTCTCCCACCCTTCGCCTGTTTCGCGGAGGAAGATCATCGATCATTTCACCGGTCGCATAACGACCGGAATTTCCGCGGAAGAATGGGAAAAGGAACTCCGCGCGAGGATCGAAACCATCATTTCGCTGCTCGAAAAGCGGGATGAGGCTTCCTATGCGTTGGCAAAACAAAAAACGAACGAGGCCGTCGCTCAGGCATTGGCCGAATCCGACTTAAACTCATCCGAGGTTCTTCTTCCCGTGCAGATCGAAGTAAATACGGACCAAGACTCCTGTTCGCGTATGCAAGTCTATGCTGCAGACACGCCGTTTTTTCTTTATTCGCTGAGCAATGCGCTCACCCTCCACCACATATCCATAGAAAACGTTCAGATCCACACGATAGGGAAAAGGATCGTAGATGAAATCGAGTTCGCAGATCTGAGTGGAAAGCCCATAACGGATCGGAGGATCATAGATCAGATAAAATTTTCCGTCCTTTTCACCAAGCAGTTCACCTACTTCCTCGGCAGAGCCCCCGATCCTTACCATGCACTTCTGCGGTTCGAAAACCTGGCTCAGGACCTCCTCGGCTTTTCGTCCAAAGCGACTTGGGAAAAATATCTTTCGAATCCGAGAACCCTCCAAGACCTTGCGCGCCTGCTCGGCGCAAGCGACTTCCTTTGGGAAGATTTCATACGGCTGCAATACGAAACCATACTGCCTCTGCTCGGCTCGCAGCTCGAAGGAAAGAGACTGAGCCACGAGTCTTCTGAACTTCAGCGCATACTCGACGCTTCGATAGAGTCGTGTTCGACCTACGAAGAGAAGGTGAAGCGACTTAACGAGTTCAAAGACCAAGAATACTTCCTCATAGACCTCGACCACATCCTCGCTCCCGGAACTGACTTCCTCTTTCTGAGCCATCGCCTTACCGCCCTGGCCGAAGTGATAGTAAACACAGCCATTACTCTCAAACAGGAAGAACTCACCGCCCGGTACGGAACTCCACGCACCATAGCAGGCCTCGAAGCGAATTTCGCGGTCATGGGACTCGGGAAGTTAGGCGGCGCAGCGCTCGGCTATGCATCGGATATAGAGCTCCTTTTCATCTACAGTGACAATGGACAGACGGATGGAGCGGAAAGCATAGTCAACTCTGAATATTTCGAAAGGCTTTTCAAGGAAGCGATGCAGAGCATATCGGCAAAACGAGAAGGCATTTTTCAGGTAGACTTGCGGCTCAGACCATACGGTGCAGCGGGACCGGTGGCATGCAGCATGGAGCAATTCTGCAGATACTACGGCAAAGGAGGAGCGGCGCACAGTTTCGAGCGGCTATCTTTGGTACGCATGCGTTCGATCGGCGGAAAC
Source organism: uncultured Spirochaetales bacterium (assembly GCA_964631915.1). Classification (GTDB taxonomy): domain Bacteria; phylum Spirochaetota; class Spirochaetia; order CAZWAS01; family CAZWAS01; genus CAZWAS01. The sequence goes on from CAZWAS010000169.1 coordinate 6,207, forward strand.
CGGCAATTCGCGACACACATGGAGCATATACGCGATGAGATCCTGTACTCAAGCGATTGCATAGACCTGAAGCAGCTCCGCGAGCTCAGACGGAAACAGCTTGCGGAAAAAACCGAAGGAGAAAAACTCAATGCGAAATTCAGCCCCGGCGGACTCGTGGACCTGGAATACACGGTACAGATCCTCCAGATCATGCACGGGAAAGACCATCCGGATATGCGAACACCGCGGATACACACAGCGCTGGAAGCTCTGGTCAATGCAGGGCTCATGAGCAGGGAGGAATCCAACCGCCTTGTAGCCGCCTATCATTTCCTGCGCAGACTGATAAACGCGCTGCGCATGCTCAGAGGTAACGCACGAGACCTCTTCCTTCCGCCCGAGGAATCCGACGAGTATGTACATCTGGCTCGGAGGATCGGATACGAACCGGGAGGGGCACTTCCTCCGGCGCGTATGCTCCATCTCGACTTCGAAATGCACACCGCAGCCGTCCGCTCATTTGTGGAAAACCACCTTGGCAGGGATTCCATACCCGGAACGCCTGTAGGCAATGCAGCTGACATAGTGCTGTCCGAAACCATGCCCGTAGAATTGCGCAACAAAATATTCTTCGCAGGCGGATTCGCGAACGTCGAACGGGCTTTCGTAAATCTGAAGAGCCTCGCAGGATCCGGAGAGCGTAAGGAACTCTTCGCCCAGCTCGCCA
>CAZWAS010000170.1:0-6526 GCA_964631915.1 uncultured Spirochaetales bacterium
ATCGAAGATATCCTCGAAATAAGTTCGTATCACGTGCAGATGCGGCGGTCTCCAGAGCAAAGCATGGAAGAACAAGCCCGTGCAGTGCAGAAGGTGCAGGGGGTGAAAACGGTCATCCCCTTTATCGATGTGCAGGCCATGGTGCAGGGGGTATTCCAGAATCCTGAAGGAGGCTTTCTGCGCGGAGTTCCGGACGATGCACGAGAATTGGATGAAGGGCTGAAAGAACATCTGGAAATCGAAGAAGGGGCTTTCGACGTATCTTCAGGGGGACCGGATGCACGGCCGAAGATAGTCGTCGGCTCCGAGCTCGCGAAACGCATAGGAGTGTCCATAGGCGGCGTTGTGAACGTGCTCTCTCTGGGTAACTTCTCCGGTGGTGTCGAAGATTCAGTGGGTACCGCGTTCGTCGTGTCCGGCATATTCAAGAGCGGCTATTACGAATACGACACGAGTTGGGCGTTCATTTCCCTGGATCATGCGCGGGTGTTGAGCGACGGAGAAGAACCTGTATTCGGCATAAAGCTCGTCGACCCCTACAAGGATATGGAAGTCCGTTCGCGTCTCGTGGCGACGCTCGGTGTACGTGAAGACTCCATTTCAACCTGGAGGGATTTTAACCGCGCGTTTTTCAGCGCTCTAAGGCTCGAAAAGATCACCATGGCGGTTCTCCTCGGCCTCATTTTCGTCGTCGTAGGAGTGAACATCTATCATTCTTTGAAAAGGTCGGTATTCGAACGTATGGACGAAATCGGCGTTCTGAAGGCTGTAGGCGCTTCCCCCAAAACGATACGCAGCATATTCATCGGCGAGGGGCTCATCATCGGCTTTCTCGGAGGAATCGGAGGGCTTCTCCTGGGCCTGGCAGTGTCAGCCAATATCAATACCCTGTTCGCATTCGCGGAAAAACTCGTCAACACTGTCATGAATACCGCCGGAAAGATACTCAAACCCTTTCAGGGCAGCGGAGGAGCCTTCGATGAGTTTTCCATATTCTCTCCTGCCTACTTCTACCTCACCGAAGTGCCGGTACGGGTCATGTACGACGAAATATTATGGATTTTTCTGTTTGCCGTTGTCTCATGCCTTATTGCAGCTGCGTTGGCTTCGAGAGCGGTTTCGAACATAAAACCTGCGGAAGTGTTGCGTTATGAATGATGAAACTATTCTCAGCCTCATGCATGTAGGCAAGACGTTTTCCGTCGGCGAGGAAACTATCACCGTGCTTTCCGATGTCACTATCGATGTGAGGAAAGGAACGAACCTCGTCATAACGGGGGAGAGCGGATCGGGCAAAAGCACGCTCCTCAATATCATCGGTGGACTCGACTCGCCGAGCTCGGGTTCCGTGCTGTCAGCAGGGTTCAGAGTTCATGAACTTGACGAAAATGCGCTCACCGAATACAGGAGCATATGCATCGGCTTCATTTTTCAGTTCCATTTCCTCTTGAAGGACTTCACGGCGCTCGAAAACGTATATCTCCCTGCTTACATGAAAGGCATATCTAGAAAAGAAGCGAAGGAGAAATCCCTCGGGCTTCTTTCCGAAGTAGGGTTGTACGAACGGAGAAATCATTTTCCGTCCCAGCTTTCCGGAGGCGAAAGGCAACGGGTGGCTGTTGCACGTTCTCTGGTCAACGATCCGCCCATCATTCTGGCAGACGAACCCACAGGGAATCTCGATGAGAGAAACTCGAGAGTGGTGGAGGATATCCTTTTCTCGCTCGTGGCTTCTCACGGTGTAACGCTCGTCCTCGTCACCCACGATCAGGCCCTCGCTGCAAAAGGACAGAGACGCATGCACCTCGAACACGGAGTGCTGGAGGAACGATGAGTATTCGCACTTCTGTTCTCTACGGCGTAAGCATACTCCGCAACAGACGCCACGGTTCGGGTCTCGGAAGGCAGACCCGCTGGGCCATCATCGGCATAGCCCTGAGCCTTGTGCCGCTCGTCATTGTGCTGCAGGTGGCGGACGGAATGATTCAAGGCATAACGAGCAGATACATCGAAACAAAGACGTACCATCTTCAGATTTATCCTTTCATCCCTGTGGACGGCGCTTTGGTGGAGAAGGCGCTCGCTTCGGTGAAAGGCACTGCAGGGGTGAAAGAAGCCTTTCTCGAACGGCAGGGATTGGGGATAGCACAGGCTGGAGGCTCGAAAACAGGAACCACTATAAGGGCGATTTCGCCCGAGCTTTTCGCTCATGACGAAGGATTCAGAACCTACATGCAGGTTCTGAGAGGTTCATTCGATCTTTCTTCTCCGGACCATGCACTTTTGGGCAGTGGTATTGCGGAGAAACTCGGGGTATCGGTGGACGATACGGTGAAAGTCATGACCGCACGAACTGCGCCCAACGGCAAACTTATACCGAAAATCAGCACATTCCGGGTGAAAGGTATATTTTCTTCCGGGTACAAAGAGCTCGATTCTCTGTGGATGTACATCCCCTTCGAAACAGGGCGGAGAATATTCGATGAAAGCACCTCACGGCAATTCATCGGAGTGAAAATACTGCAGCCATTCAAACAGGCGGATCGAGTCGGAATGGCTGTGGCGAATTCCCTGGGAAGGGGTTGGTCGGTTTTCACATGGTTCGAACTCGAGAAGGCACAGTACAAGTCGTTTCAAACTACCAAAAACCTACTCATGTTCATCATGGTACTCATCGTGTGCGTCGCTGCGGTCAACATATCCTCCTCTCTGGTCATGCTCGTCATAGAGAAGCGTCAGGAAATCGCGATTCTGAAAAGCATCGGTGCGAGTCCGCGGGATATAAGCCGTGCGTTCATTTTCACCGGTTTTCTCACAGGAACCGGCGGAACAGTCATCGGCATAGCGATTGGACTGCTCGCTTCCATCAATATAAATGAGATAATTCACGGCATAGAGGCATGCCTCAACGGTTTCAATACGATCCTGCGGTTCTTCGTTTCTCCCTTTGTAAAGACTACGGGTTCATATATCCAGGTCCTCAATACGTCGTTTTATCTGGATACAATACCCATCGACATCGATATGTTCGAAATTGCGGCAGTTGCAATGGGAACGATTCTTATTTCTACCCTTGCCTCTTTCTTTCCTGCCAGAGGAGCAGGAAGGATCAGACCCCTGGAAGTTTTAAGGAAATATTAAAAATCCTAAATACTACCATAGTCGACAGGGAGAGTTTTTTCTTATATTATCTCTTGCATATGGTTTTTCTCGCAAAAAATCGTTAAAATAGATAGAGGATCTGGTGCGATTTTATTGAACCTTTTAGATTTTTTTGAGATTCAAAACTAGTAAGTATGAGGATGTCATGAAGTGCGACGGATGCGGACAGAAAGATGCGGTGATCCATATACAACAGATCATGGGAAGTGAGATACTGGAGCTTCACCTCTGCGAGGCATGTGCCCATGAACGTGGCATTTCCAGCAAAGAGGATAAGATAGAGCTTTCTCTTTCGAGCCTTCTCAATGGGCTCATCGACGATGAGCTCTCTCCGAAGAAAGTCGAAGAGAAGAAAGTCTGCCCGCGCTGTGAAAAAAAGTACAGCGATTTCAAGCAGGACGGAGTGCTGGGATGCTCGGACTGCTATACAGTATTCAGAAGGGAAATTTCTACGCTTCTCAACAAGATGACAGGAACCAGCCAACACAAAGGGAAGTATCCGAAACGATTGAAAACCTATAAAACATTTTTCATAGACCGGGAAGGGCTCAAACATAAATTGAAAATCGCCATAGAGCATGAAGAATATGAAAAAGCCGCCCTTCTCAGGGATAAGATACGGGAATTGGAGCAGACCGTAGGAGAGGGAGATGCTTAATTTGAGCGGACTCGAAAGCTCTGTCGCCTGGTTCCAGGAGACAGGCCCTGAACACGATGTCGCAATTTCGAGCAGACTGAGGTTGTCCCGCAATCTAGTGAAGTATTCGTATCCGAACGCTATGTCGGTGGAGGACGAAGAGAAGGTGCAGAAAGAAGTGGAATCCGCGTTTGCATCGTTGCCCGCCTTCAAGTTTTTTCGCCTCCGCGATATCGAACCCATTGAGAGAAAGCTCCTTCTCGAGCGCAACATCATAACACAAGGGTTTTCGCTCCAAGAGCATAAGGCTGTGGTCCTCAGGGAAGATGAGCGGATTTCCGCGATGGTAGGGGAAATAGACCACCTCAGGATGGCCTGTTTCGAGGGAGGGCTGAACCTCTGGAAGGCTTACACGGAAGTCGATGCGGTGGATGAAAAGCTGGAAGACATCCTCGAGTTCGCGGTTTCTTTGGAGCGGGGATACCTTTCCTCCGAAATCATGAACGCAGGGACTGGCCTACGCGCTTCCGTTATGCTGCACCTCCCATCTCTATCCATCACGCATCTCATCGATAAAGCGCTGAAGAGCGTAGTACAGATGGGGTTCGTTATAAAGGGTTTTTTCGGCGATGACGAACATTCACTCGGGGATATGTATCAGATATCCAATCAATACGCTTTTGGGCAGAGCGAACAAGAAATTCTTGAAAAGCTTCAGAACATCTGCCTGCAGATCGTTCAGTACGAGCGCAAAGCCCGAGACGAAATGGTGGGAAAAAGCAGGATGGAAATTGAGGATAAAGTGTACAGGGCGTATGGTATTCTGCGCTACTGCAGAACTATAACTTCAAAAGAGGCTGTTGACCATCTTTCCGCGTTGAGGCTGGGAATCGCCTTGGGATGGGTCAAGAACGTGCCGATTGAACGAATAACAGCTTTGTTGTTTCTGACGCAGAAATCGCACGTGCATGCGCTTTTGGGAAAAGAGAAGGATGGAAACGACTCGCGGTCCATAGATCGTGCCAGAGCGCAACTCATCCAGAAAGCGCTGGAAGAAGGTTCTGTATGACGGAGGCCCATCATGTTTAAAGGATTGACACAGAGAGCACAGAGGATTCTCACAGTACTCGCACAGGAGGAGGCGAAACGCTTCCGATCCGATCAGCTGCTTCCGGAACATATCATTCTCGCGTTGCTGAAAGACGGCGACGGCGTAGGATACAAGGTGATAAAAAAGCTGCAGCTCGATCCGGTGGAGCTGCAGTTGGAAATAGAAAAGAGCATTCCCAAGCAGCAGGGCGGATTCATACTCGGCGATGTTCCTCCCTCCAAACGCGGAAAGAAAATCCTCGAAGATTCGGCGGACGAGGCGAAGCTCCTCGGACACGAATACATAGGAACGGAGCATCTGTTGCTCGCAGCCGTGCGCGAACAAGGCAGCACCGTAGAACGATTTTTTTCCAAATACGGCATCGGTTTGGAAGCCATGCGGGAGGTGGTTTTAGACCTTTCCGGCAGCAGCGAACAGTCAGGTAAAGTCCAAGTGCAGCAGAAGCAGAAAAAACCTCAAATATCGGTGAAACGTCCCACTCCCACTGTGGACGAGTTTTCCAGGGATCTCACTGCAATGGCGCGGGACAACAAGCTTGACCCCGTCATAGGCAGGACAAAGGAAATCCAACGCGTTATCCAAATTCTCGCGCGCCGCACGAAAAACAATCCCGTGCTCATCGGAGAGCCCGGCGTCGGGAAGACCGCGATAGTGGAAGGGCTTGCACAGCGCATTGTTGAAGGTACCGCTCCGGAAGTGCTTGCGGGCAACAGAGTTCTCACGCTCGATCTCGCTTCTCTTATTGCAGGAACCAAATACAGAGGAGAATTCGAAGAGCGGCTCAAACGGGTCATGAAGGAAATCATTTCTGCAGGGAACGTGATACTGTTTATCGATGAACTGCACACCATCATCGGCGCCGGCGGAGCTGAAGGCGCCATAGATGCATCGAACATGCTGAAACCGGCTCTCTCGCGAGGGGAAATTCAGTGCATCGGCGCCACAACTCTCAATGAATACAAGAAATACATAGAAAAGGATGCGGCCCTTGAACGGAGATTCCAGACCGTATACGTGGACGAGCCGACAGTGGAAGATACGATACATATTCTTCACGGCATAAAGGAACGGTACGAAGAGCACCACAATGTCGTGTACACGGACGAAGCCATAGAAGTCGCCGCTACTCTGTCAAGACGCTATATCACAGAGCGTTTTCTCCCGGACAAAGCGATAGACCTCATAGACGAAGCCGGTTCGAGGAAGCGCATCAGCTCGAACGTGCGGCCGAAGGAACTCGCGGAGCTCGAAAAACAGATCGAACGCCTCACTGCAGAAAAAATTGCGTTGGTGAACACCCAGAATTACGAAAAGGCTGCTGCTGTACGGGATTCGGTGAAACAACTGAAGGCTCAAGTGGAAGAGATGAAGAACGAGTGGAAACTCTCCTTGCGCCAGGAACAAAACACGGTGAGCGGAGAGGATATACAGCTCATCATATCGGATATCACCGGTATTCCCTTGTCGAGAATAGCGCAGACGGAATCGGAAAAACTCCTGCACATAGAAGAGGATCTGCATCAGACAGTGGTAGGTCAGAATGACGCGATCCAGGTAGTGGCATCCGCCATACGGAGATCGCGTACAGGATTGAGCTCGCCGAAACGACCCCTCGG
>CAZWAS010000170.1:6556-6776 GCA_964631915.1 uncultured Spirochaetales bacterium
GCAAATCGCTTCTTGCAAAGACGCTTGCGGAATTCCTTTTCGGCAACGAAGAGGCTTTGGTGCGCATCGATATGTCGGATTTCATGGAAAAACACAATGTGTCTAGGCTCGTCGGAGCGCCTCCTGGCTATATCGGCTATGAAGAAGGCGGGCTACTTACCGAGAAGATCAGAAGAAGGCCGTACAGCGTCGTGCTCCTGGATGAAATAGAACAGGCTCA
>CAZWAS010000171.1:0-6767 GCA_964631915.1 uncultured Spirochaetales bacterium
GGAACAGGGAGACGACGTTCGATTAGAGCGCATCCGAGAGGGAACAGTGCCCCTGAAACGTCTGGACGATGTGGTACTCCCGTATTCGGCCATGAGCGTAGACGGCTTGTATCCGGATGATGCGGATTATGTCCTCTGCGACCGGGTATATCTCGCGCTCGATTCCGAACAGAGGGACATCAGGCGTTGGTATGCGGGCATCGCTGATCGTGCGGAAGCCGAAGCTCAGGAAACACCGAAAATCCTCTGGATCGCAGGAGTGGGAGACATGATGCTCGGCCGGGGTGTGGACAGGATACTCCTTGCAGATCCCAAAGGAAAGGAAAGCATCTTCGGCGATACGCTCGAAATCCTCGGCGCTGCGGACATCCTCATCGGCAATCTCGAAGGCACACTTACGGATCATGCGACTCCTGTCAAAAAAACCTATACCTTCAAGTTCGACCCGAGGGTTCTCGGCGTGCTCAAAGACATAGGGTTCGACTATCTTTCCATTACGAACAATCACTGCTGGGATTACGGCGAACCCGGATTCAGGGATACGCTTGGACACCTGAGGCGAAGCGGCATCGGCACTTCCGGAGCAGGCTTTTCGTCCGAAGAAGCCGCGCAAGCTTGGCAGTTCAGACGGGGAAACGAAACGGTGAATATCCTTTCCCTCGGCGCCTATCCGAGAGAAGGGAACGGCTTCGATGGAGCATCGCAAGCAGCGGTCACAGAGACGAAGCCGGGGATCCTCTGGAAAGGAGCCTCTGCGGAAGCGGCAATGAAGCAGGCCTTTTCGTCTGAGGGGTTCAATATTGTGGCTGTCCACGGTGGGACGGAATGGGAAAACAGACCGAATCGGGATCAGACAGCTCTGTACAGAAGCTTCATAGACATGGGTGCAGACCTCGTGTTAGGCTCGCACCCTCACGTGCTCCAGGGCATGGAAGCGTATAAAGGTAGGCTCATAGCTTATTCCCTGGGGAACTTTGTGTTTCCAGGTATGGATGAGACAAAATACGGAGAGCAATCGGTAATTCTCTTAGTCGGCGTGTATCGAGGTTCTCTGCGGTATGTGAAATATGTGCCGGTGCAGATCCACAATCAACACCTCTCCACGGATAAGACCGGCCTCATCATGAAACGGCTTTTAGAGCTCGTCAAAGGCGTGAACTGACGGCTTATTTGAAATCCTTCGGTCTCCGTTCCTTTCTCTTGCATTTTTCGCATTCTGCGACATTTTTCATTTTTCCGCCGGTGAAAACGGACTTCATCTTTATTTCCCCGCCGCATGTGCAGAAAAACTTTTGCGTGGCGGATGCGGTACGAGCGTTTTTGCTTATCTGACCCATATATACTCCCTTGCGATCGGATCGTCTTCTTTGTTTAAAAGTATTACGGAAAGAAAATACCAAAGATACGGGTGAGTGTCAAGAAATGACTTTATTTCCGATTCGTTCGGTAAAGACGACAGCGCAAAGATAACAAGCATGGTATGAAGTTTTCATCTAACGGTGTATGACGGCATCCTTGTTGAATTCCGTAAGATATTCTGTCCTTGATCTGTTGGTTTCCGTGTGTGGCATCTTCGCGAAGTAGCGATCCAGCGTGTGCAATACCAGAGCCTACCTGCGGGCCCAGCCGAAGGTACGTTCCACAGCGCGCTTCCAGTTGCCGTAGAGATCATCCCTCTTGCTTTGTTCCATTTTCGGCGTATAGACTTTCTCCACTTTCCACTTTTTTTCAAGCTCTTCTATGCTGTCCCAGAACCCCACACCCAAGCCGGCAAGATAACAGGCGCCGAGACAAGCCATTTCGGTGATGACCGGTTTTTCCACCGCTATGCCTAAGATGTCCGCCTGAAACTGCATCAGAAAATCGCTCTTCGTGGCACCACCGTCCACCCGCAGAGAAGGCGGTGTAGCTGCGCTGTCCTGCTTCATAGCCTCAAGCATATCCTTCGTCTGATAAGCGATCGATTCCATCGCGCTTCGGGCAATTTGCTCCCGCGTCGTACCCCTGGTGATACCTATAATGATCCCCCGCGCGTACATATCCCAATAGGGTGCACACAGTCCCGTGAAAGCAGGTACCATATAGACGCCTCCCGTATCTTCCGCCTTTTCGGCGAGAGTACTACACTCGGCGGCGTTAGCGATAAGGTTAAGCCCTGTCTGCAGCCATTCAATAGCCGCTCCGCCGATGAAACTTACCCCCTCGAGGGCGTATTCGGTTTTGTCGCCTATCTTCCAGCCCAAATCCGTGGTAAGCCCGCTTTTCGACCAGAACGGTTTCGTGCCGGTGTTCATCATCACTGCCAGCGAGGTACCGTAGGTGTTTTTCACCATACCCGCATGAAAGCAGGCCTGGCCAAACGTCGCAGCCTGCTGATCCCCTGCATCGCCAGCTATAGGGATCCGTTGTCCGTAAAAAATTGCAGGTGCCGTGTATCCCATGATTCCGCTGCTGGGAAAAAGCGTTGGCATAATCTTCCGGGGAATATCCAGCCATTCCATGATCTCCGGATCCCAATCCAACGTATGGATATTGAGCAACATCGTCCGGGATCCGTTGGAATAATCCGTCACATGACTGGCTCCTTGCGTAAGATTCCAGATGAGCCACGTGTCGATGTTTCCCATGCAGATATTGTCGCCGTCGATCTGTTCTCTCACCCCCGGCACATTGTCAATTATCCAGCGGATCTTGGTAGCGGAAAAATAGGCATCGATGACGAGACCTGTCTTTTCGGTGACGGCTTTTTCCCTCCCGCCGGCTTTAAGCTTGTCGCAGATATCCGCCGTTCTGCGACACTGCCAGCAGATCGAATTGTATACCGGTTTCCCCGTGTCCCGCTCCCAGAGGATAGTGCTCTCCCGCTGATTCGTAATGCCGATTCCCGCTATTTCATCCGCCCTCACACTCCCTTTGCTGAGCGCCTCGTCGATACATTCGCGGACCGTCTGCCATATTTCCGCAGGATCGTGTTCCACCCACCCCGGCTGAGGATATATCTGCCTGAGATTGCGGTACGCCATAGAGTGCACATCCCCGTCGTGATTGAAGAGGATGACACGGCTTCCCGTCGTACCTTGATCGATGGAAAGAATATAGCCCTTTTTCTTCATCGTGTACCTCGCGTTATGGTATCATGGTTTGATCAGTACTTTGAGCATTCGCTCGCTTTTAAGCGATTCGAATCCTGCTTCGATTCGTTGCAGGGGAAAACTGCCCGAAATGTATTTTTTCAGGTCCAATTCGCCCCGGGAAACCCAGGACAATATCTGCTTGTTCTGGGCAACGGTCGAGGCATGAGAACCGAAAACGGAAAGCTCCTTATAATGAATGGTATTACTGTTCAAATAGCCCGAACCTTCGCCGGGAATGCCGCCGAAAAGGCTTATGCGCCCTCTGATGGCCGCGATCTGAAGGGCCGAGGCATGAGCATCGCCCGAGGGGCAGGCGGTGATCACTACATCTGCACCGTTTCCGGAAGTGAGTTCCCGCACGAAACCGGCAACATCTTCCTTGGCGGTATTGAAGGTTACAAGTCGGGGGAAAATATCCTTGGCGGCCGCCAGACGTTGGTCGGAAATATCCGAAAGCACCACCTGTTTTGCCTTCTGCATCTGCGCCAGTTCCGCATGCACGCATCCGATGAATCCGGCCCCGAAGATGAATACTGTGTCCTCCTCACCGATTTTGAGAAAACTCTGACCGTTCAAACAGCAGGCCACCGGCTCGGCAATGGTCGCTTGTTCGGTTTCGATGGTTTCTTCGAGCTTAAGCAGATTGCCCATTGCAATGGCATGCGCCGGTACTTCCATATATTCTGCAAAGGCTCCATCGTAGTCGAACCCTATGGTTTTGAGGTTTTCGCACATGTTGGTAATGCCTTTTTTGCACCACCGGCACACGCCGCACCCGACAGCAGGCACAATGGATACCCGTTGTCCAGCGGTAAAGCCTTGTACCCTCTCTCCGGCTTCGATTATGACACCGCAGGCCTCATGGCCAATAATCCTCGGCGGAACGATGCGTTCGCTGCCGAATCGATAGGTTCGCAGGTCCGTTCCGCAGATGGCGGCGCACAAAACCTTCACCACAACTGTATCCTCATGCACTCGTGGCATAGTGGATTCAATTACCGCTAATTTCTTATCCGATGCATAGGTATATGCTTTCATCTTCTTCTCCTTGCTGTAATGCTGCTTCAGGCATTCTGAACATATCAATGTGTTAATTTTATTACATATTATGTTTAAGAATTATCATAAACTGGCATGGTTTGTCAACACCCCGGTACGGATAATACATGGCCATTGCATAAGCCCGGTACAGCCACATCTACAGAAAGCGACCTCCTGCATAGATGCGCAATTACAAGGGATCCTCTTTCCTTACTTAACGATAAAGCGTGTCAATTTACTCCGTTCCGTCGTAGCTATGGTCATAATGATGGCGATGGCGCCTAGAATCACATACTGGATATCCTTACCCATTCCTATCATGAGCAGCCCCGACTGAATCCACGTGATGATAATAACGCCTAAGATGGTACGTTGAGGTCCGCCGACCCCACCCCTCAAAGAAGTGCCGCCCGCTACGACACTGGCGAAAAGCGGTATCATCATAGGTCCGCCCATTTCCACAGAACCGCCACCCTGTTGCGCCATATACAGTACACCGGAAAGCCCGGCAAAAAAACTGCTGAGAACGAACACGATAATACGATTCCTGTCCACATTGACACCGGATAAAGACGCTGCCTTCGGGTTTCCTCCTATGGCGTAGATCCTCCTGCCGAAAGGCGTGATGACCGATATCAACGTACAAATGATCCAAATGCCGATGGACCAATAAAAAATAGAAGGCAAACCCGCTATGAAGGTTACAGATATGCTGCGGAATTCCTCGTGTCCCATCATCCGCAAGAATCCCTTGGACGTAAGGAGGGCTATGCCGTCCACTACAATCGAAATACCTAAGGTTGCCATGAAAGACGGAACTTTCAGCTTCGCGAACAGAAATCCATTCACGAATCCTATGCCGATGCAAATGGCCAGAGAGAATGGAATAACCCACAGCCCCATACTCTCGATATAAATGACGCACAACAGGGCGGAGAGCTTCATTACGCTGACCACAGAAAAATCGAACGAACCCATCATGATGACCAAAGTGAGCCCACATGCGGCGATAAGGAAATAGGACATGGCATACGTTATGGTAACAAACCCGTGATAGCTCAAGAATGTAGGATTCATTATCTGAAACATACCGATGACGATGATGACTGCGGCTATGGGCAACAGGTTGTTCACTGTTGTCAAGTTGGAGACAAAGCGGGGCAAAGTCTTTACGGTTCTCTTAGTATCGCTCATGTGACGTCAACTCCCTTTACTTTCGTCGCTTTTGAACTGAACACTATGGATATGATAAGCACCAGTCCCACCACCAGATCGATAAGCTCCGGTCGCAGAGGAGACAGGTGTAGACCGCGGTAAAGGACGGAAAAGGCAAGCACTCCCAGGATGGTCCGTTGGGGGCCGCCACTCCCTCCTGCAAGAGGGGTACCACCTAGGATAATCGCCACGAGGGGCCGCACCACGTTGTTCATATTGAACTCGACCGGAGCCGCTCCTCCCAAATGTTGCAGCAGAATGATAGAACCCACACCGGTAAACAGGCCGCTTATCCCGAAAGCCACTATTTTGTATTTATCCACATTGATACCGGCAAGTCTTGCCCCTTCCTCGTTGGAGCCTATAGCGCAAAAATATGTTCCCCATTTTGTCCGCCGCATAATGAATACCGCAGCAGCGATGATGGGGAGAGAATAGAGGAAAGGTGTGGGTATGCGGGATATCCCCGGGATGGATTTGGTGATGAACTCGTAACCAGGCACATTCCTAGGATAACCTCCGGCTAAAAGGACCGTTATACCCCAATAGGTGATGAGCAGACTCAAGGTCAAAATGAATGAGGGGATCCTCCCTTTCGTATGGACCACACCGATGAACAAGCCGGTGGCCAGGCCCAAGAAGGGATAAACCAAAAGCGATACAGGGCCCAGTATAGGCGATAGTATCCAGAGCAGGATGCCGCCAAGCATATATATGCCGATGAAGGATAGATCCATAGAACCCAAGACCTGAATGATGGATGGTCCGATGGCATATAACATCAGCGTCACGAACTGCCGCAACGTGGCCGTAAAATTGATTGGAGACAAAAATCTTCCCGGATATATGATGGAGAAGATCACTATAAGGCCGATTACGATCAGCACAACCGGATAATTCTTAAGGCCCTCCCATACATTCCGGATGAACGGGTTTCGTTTGACTGTGGTATTCACGTTTTCATCACCTCATTAAGTTGTTCCGCCTGTATGATTCCCTCAATCCTTCCCTGCTTCAAGAGGATGATTCTATCGCAGAGGATTGAATATTCCTTGATGTCGTCGCTGACGAGGATCATGGACGTACCTTTCCGTTTCATCGACAGAATCGTCTCGTAAATATCTTGCCTGGATCCAACATCGATCCCGATGGTAGGATCTTCGAGCAGCAGAATGTCCGGATTCTTCTCAAACCATTTACCGACCGTGACCTTTTGTTTATTTCCGCCGCTTAAGGTGCTGATGGCTGTGGAAACGTCCGGTGTGCGGATTCGAAGCATTTCCTTTATGGCCAGAGCCATCTTCCTTTCCGCAGAAAATCGTATGGTCTTCAGCACCTTTCGGGCGACCTTGTCCATGTTTAAAATTGAGATATTCT
>CAZWAS010000172.1:0-1493 GCA_964631915.1 uncultured Spirochaetales bacterium
AAAAATATGGACAATATTCCGATGAATATATTCTGCGTTCCGAGCGTGACGATGAGGGTCTGCAGCTTAAACCGCTGAATGATCACGCCGTTGAAAAGGCCGAGGAGGAGTCCGATGAGGCCAGACATGAGAAAACACAGAATCAGATTGCTGATGCCCAAAGCGATCATGGTTCGCAACGTCACGTATCCACTGAAAATGGCCACTGCAGTGAAGGAAACATCGATGCCTCCGGAAACCAGCACCACCAGCACGCCCATAGCAAGCACCATTGTTCCTGCGCTGCTCCTGACAATATCGAAAATATTTTCGAGCTGAAGGAATGCTGGATTTTTTATGCTCACAAACAGACAATATGCAACAAGGATGATAAAAAGCGCAGTCTCCTGGCGTTTCAGATACCGCCATATGGTTGGGGTTTTCGTACTAGTCGTCATACTCTCTCCTCAACTAATTCCCGAATTCGGTCTTCGGTCGCGGATTCGACCGCCATATCCTCGATGATCCGGCCGTCCCTCATGACTAACACGCGGCTGCAGTTGTGATACACTTCCGGAATCTCGTCCGATATGAGGAGAATCGCCATGCCCGCCCGAGCGAGATTGTGTATGATCTCATGGATTTCCGTTTTCGATCCTACGTCTATGCCGACTGTAGGACTATCGAGAATGAACAGTTTAGGCTCGGTAGCCAACCACTTGCCGAGCACGACTCGCTGTTGATTGCCTCCGGACAGAGACTCGGGTTCGTTGTCTTCGGAAGGCGCCTTGATCTTCAGCTCCGAAAACCATCGAGTACCGGCGGCTTTCAGCCGTTTGCGGTCCAGAAGAAAGAGCGAACGCAGCTTATCCAGAATGGCGGCCACGATGTTGTCCGCAATGGAATGGGTCTTGAACAGTCCCTGGGAATGGCGGTCTTCAGGAAGGAGCGCGATTCCCAGATCCCGTGCTTTCAAGGGGCTGTCGATCGATACCTTGTGTCCTAGAAAACGGATTTCTCCGGACTGAGGATGGTTGAGGCCGAAAAGCGAAAGTGCGAGCTCCGTGCGGCCTGCGCCAAGTGGGCCCGTGATGCCGACGATCTCGCCTGCTTTTATGGAAAAGGAAACATCCGCAAAATGCGGTTTCCTCGTCAGGTTCCGCACCTCCACCACGGGTGTACCGTTTTTGATCGTGGGCTCGAAGCGCTTGTAAGAAACTTCCCGACCGGTCATATAAAAAGACAGGCGACGCTCGTCGAGCTCGTGCGCGGCGAAATCGCCGATCTTTCTCCCGTCTCTGAGCACCGTGATATTGTCGGCAACGCGAAACACCTCATCCAGCTTGTGGCTAATGAAGAGGATCGATATGTTCTGGAACTTCAAATCTTGGATAATCTTAAGCAGCGTATCGATCTCTCGTTTCGTCAATGCAGTCGTCGGTTCGTCGAGGATGAGGAGCTTCGCATCCAGCACAATAGCACGGGCGATTGCAACGATCTGTTTCTGGCTCATG
>CAZWAS010000172.1:1533-6719 GCA_964631915.1 uncultured Spirochaetales bacterium
TTTCGTGGAGGTCTATATCTGTTCCCAGACGGCCAAGCCCTTCTCTTGCACGGTCGACATACGAGGTTTTCCCCACAAATTTTCTGGAGTTTTCGACCAGCCAGTTGAATGCGATGTTTTCTGCAACCGTCAAGTTGGGAAACAGGGAAAGATCCTGGTAGATGACCTGGATCCCTTCCTGCATAGCCTGTCGTGCATGAAGCTGCCGGTATTCATGACCGTTGATGACGATTTCCCCCTCGTCGAACGGTTCCACCCCCGATACGGAACGAATGAGCGTCGATTTGCCCGATCCGTTCTCCCCTACCAGACAATGGATTTCGCCATAGCGGATTGCAAGGCTCACATCCTGAAGAGCCTTCACCCCGGGAAATAGCTTGCTTACGTTGCGAAGTTCCAGAACAAATTCGGTCTGCATTGTCCCCTGCCTTGAGGATTGATAAGCCCGGCAGTCCGCCGGGCTCGGTCTTTACATCTATTGTAGTAATGAAATTGATCGGAAGAGACAAGTACCTCAGAATGGATACTGATCCACATTGTCCTTGGTGAGGACGAGGGGAGCATTGCCGTACACAACGCCGTTCTCCACGGTCACCTTCTCGTACCCGGGCTTGCCGAGGTTGTCGCCTGTCTTGGGTGCTTCGCCTTTCAGCACTTTATACGCGATCATGGCAGAAACATACCCTGCATCAGCAGGCCGCCAGCATTGCGCGTGCTTCAGGGAGCCGGATTTTAAGTAGGTCTTGCTCATGGAAGGCAGGGTGAGGCCGACAACCGCCACCTGGTTCTGCAATCCGCGCTCTTCCACAGCCTGCGCCTGCATAATGGTGGAGGAGGCAGAGCAGCCGAACATACCTTTCAGGTTCGGATAGGTCTTCAGGAGCTCTTTTGCCTTGTTCAGGGCCGTCTGTTCTGTATTGAAGTCTTCGGCGGGGTCCTGCAGGATGAACTTCATCTTAGGATACTTCTTCTCCACATATGCTCGGCCTGCCTGGTACCACTGCATGTGCGTCTGCATGGTGAGCGCTCCGACCATTCCGACATACTCGCCTTCGTAATTCATGGCCTTTGCCAGCGCCTCGAACATGAGGGCGCCGAAATCCTCGTTCCTGAAGGATTCCATATCATAGTCGACAATGCCCTTCAGTTCCTCCGCCTCGTGGCTTATGACGACAATACCTGCAGCCTTCGCTTTTTTGATGACGGGGATCATAGCCTTCGGATCATTGGGAACAACTAGAATAGCGGACACGCCCTTGGCTATCAAGTCTTCCACCATCTGTACCTGCTTTGCCGGATCGCCTCCTTCGGGAGCTATCTGGTATGCGGTGACATCCGCATGATCCTTCCCGAACTGCTCGACACCGGTCCTCATGTCGTCGAACCATGAAATGCCCTCATGCTTCGCAACCATGACGATTTCCAGGCCTTTTTTCCCTCCCGCTTTCTCTTTCTGCCCTCCGGCAAACAGGCTGACACCGCCTATGAGCAGTATAGCAATGGTTAGGGTGAAAATTTGTGTCACTCTCCGCATAATAGAACCTCCATTTGTTGTTTTACTGAAGCATTTGAATGAAATACTTCAAATAGAATCACGAAATTATCTTTATAACCGTGATTTTTCATAATTTTATACATGCAATAATTCAATTGTCAAGTAAATATTTATTAATATAATCATTTTTACCTCATTATTGTTTATATATAAACTTGACAACTCCAATATATGATCATAAAATGAAAGTGCATACGACTTATAAAAGAACTTTTTATCCGTATACGTTATCCTTTTCAACAAAGGAGAACCAAGTGAATACTCAAGGATATATCATAGGCATCGACGCAGGCACCTCGATGACCAAGGCAGTGGCTTTCTGAGCGGCGAAGAAATCGCCAAGGCATCCATAAAAACCCGCATTTCTTCTCCTTTCGCGAGTTGGATAGAGGCTGACATGTATTCCGTGTGGGAGGAAGTAAAACACTGCGTCAAATCCGTCATCGAGCAGATGCGCTCCCGGTCAGGAGAGCTGCTCTGCATCGGCATAACATCCACTGGCGACGGCACATGGATGCTCGATGCGGAGAGGAAACCCATACGGCCGGGGATCATGTGGTGCGACGGGAGGGCCCAGGAAGAGGTGCAGGAAATGCACCGCGAAGGTATCGTGAAAAAAGCCTATGCACTGTGCGGCACCTCCGTATTCACCGGCACCCAGGCAGCCCAATTGAAATGGCTGGAAAGGCACGAACCGGAACATCTGGACAGAGCCGCGATCATCTTTCATGAAAAAGACTGGCTCCTGTATCAATTCACCGGCGAAATCAGCACTGACGCCACGGATGAATGCCTGACCATGATAGATCTGAAAACTCAGGAATACGACGACAGACTCTTCGAAATCTTCGATATAAAAAAGCATCGCCACAAGTTCGTCCCTCTGCGTAAAACCTTCGAAAACTGCGGCATGATGCTCCCGTCCGTAGCTAGGGAGCTCGGCCTCCCCAAACCGGTTATTGTGGCTGCAGGCCCCATGGATGTGTCCGCCCATGCACTGGGCGTAGGAGCCCTGAAAACAGGGCAGGCATCCTCCGTCATGGGAACTGCAGGGCTGCACCAGGTAGTAATGGACGATACATATATAGATGAAAACAATATGGCTGGCATGACCTGCTGCCACTGCGAACCGAACAGATGGCTACGCCTCATAGCTGCCATGATTGCGACCCCGAACCTGGACTGGGTGCTGTCCGTATTCGGCGTCCGTAAGGAAGAAGGTTTCTCTTATGAAGAGTTGGAACAAGAGCTTTGCCGAATACCCATAGGCTCGCAGGGGCTTCTGTTCCATCCGTATATTTTCCCGGGCGGAGAGCGAGGTCCTTTCGTGAAAACCACTGCAAAGGGGAGCTTCACAGGCATAAGCCAGCACCATACGAAGTATCACATGATCCGCGCAGTGTACGAGGGTGTCGCATTTTCCACGCTCGACTGCTTCAAGCACATGCCCATAGAGCCGTATGTTGTGTTTCTTTCGGGCGGCGGATCGTCCAGCAGCTTCTGGTCGCAGATAGTCTGCGATGCCTTGGGCAAACCGGTCGTCATACTGGAAGGTTCCGAGTACGGAGCAAAGGGTTCCGCCTTGAACGCTTCGGTCGCTGCCGGCCTGTTCGCGGATTATCAGGAAGCAGTCTCTGCAGCCATAAAAGAAAAGCGTTCCCATGAGCCCGATCTGGGCAATACCCGCAGATACGATGAGTTCTACGAGCTGTACAAGATGATCTACCTTTCCCAGATGCAGGCTTGGGATCTGCGGGCAAAACTTGTACAGCAGGACTGAACAAACATGCTAGTAATGAAGAGCAATCGGATTTGCCGGGAGAGTGGCCCTTGTTTATAAAAGACGAGATCATCGTGTTTTCCCGTGGAGCCTTCCATGCGGAAAACGTCACAGAGCGGATAGCAGCCATTGCAAAGAAAGCGAATGTGCCGAACGGCCTTGCTGTCGCCTTGCTGCAGCATACCACCGGCTGTCTTGTGCTCCTCGAACACGAGGCAGGCATCATAGCGGATATGAAGTCCCTCTTTGAAAAGATCATACCCCGTGCGCAGGAGTTCTATCATCACCTCCGGGATGTGGACGATAACGGAAGGGCGCACCTCTTGAGCGCTCTTTTTCAATCGAGTCTGACGATTCCGATCGAGAACGGTGAGCTCGCTCTGGGCGAATACCAGGATGTTTTTTTCATAGATTTTCAGCAGCATCCGAAAAAACGTCAGGTGGCGGTGTATATCATAGGAGCATGAACATGATACTGTCGCAACACATCATCTTTTTCACTGAAGGGGTACTCGTACAAGACATGGTCATGGAGTTCGGAAATTTTCTGAACATCGCAAAACCCGGGCTTTCTTTTCCCGCAACTGAAGAGGCGCAAACAAAGATCCTCCAGTGGATCCGCGGAGAAATCGATGAAAAAACGACATTTTCCGCAGTTGCAGCCCTCTCCGGAATCGAACCGGAAGTCATAGGATCTTCTTTTGCTCAAAGGCTCGCAGTGAACGCGGAGATGCTCTCGTTCATCGATTCTCTTGCAACATCCTATAGTCCTTTTGTGCTTCAGGATCTGCCCGACCTTTTGTGGAACCGGATCGCAGCAACCATACGGGAGAAAGGGATACGCGCAGGGCTTATCACCGGGATACCCGCGAATGTGCAGGGATTGGTCTCGTTTCTGCTTTACAAGGGATTCAACAGAAACGATACGCTGCTGCTCTGCTGGAACTCCATCACAGCCGCAGACCTGGTGGTGCAGGGCTGGAAAACCATCCTGTACACTGACCTGTGGCGGCTCGTCCGGGAGCTCAGGCTCCAGGGGGTACTGTGATGCGGAAGGGCCCTCGGTTGATAGTTCCAGGCTTGACTATATGGCTGCCGCGGGGTATGAATCTGAGAAGGTATATCTTCTGCGTTTTGTAAAAAGCGGAGTTCTCACGGAATGAATGACTGATGCAACAGGAACACAGCAGACTGAATAAAATACTCGGCCTCTTGAAAGAAAAAAGGATGGCCACTGTCAACGATCTCTCGACATGGTGCAACGTATCCGACGTAACGATCAGAAGGGACCTGAAAAAACTCGAAGAAGAAAGCATGGTCAACATCGTGCACGGCGCTGTTTCCCTCAATATAGAAAGCACGAAGCTGAGAATAGGCGATAAATACTATATCACGCAGCAGGCCGAAGAACATAAAGAAGAAAAAATGCGGATCGGCCGGTTCGCAGTTTCACTCATAGAACCGAACGACACCATCATCATCGATGTGGGCAGCACTCCCTACTTCCTGGCGCGTGCCATTCCCCCCGATTTTCCGGTCACCATCATCTGTTATTCCCTGAACACCTTTATCGAGCTGCACGACCGGAAAAACTGCAACGTCATATTCGCAGGCGGCTATTTCCACCAGAATTCCCTGCTCTGCGAAAGCCAGGAAGGCATAGAGCTTATACGGCGCCTCAGGGCGCAGAAGGCGTTCATGGGAGCCACGGGCCTGAACGACGAGATGGGGGTCACCTCGTCGAACTACAACGAACAGCAAATAAAGCAGGCCGCCATATCATCGAGCCTCGTGAAGGTCCTGCTCATAGATTCGAGCAAATTCGGCGTGGTCAAAACCGCTTATTTCGCG
>CAZWAS010000173.1:0-3022 GCA_964631915.1 uncultured Spirochaetales bacterium
CGGGCGAGGATGTTCGAATAGCCCAAGATCGCGTTCATCGGAGTTCTAATTTCGTGGCTTATGTTCGCCAAGAATTCGCTCTTCGCGTTATTCGCGTCTTCCGCCTCCTCCTTGGCTTTGAGGAGCTGTTGCTCGATGATGCGGCGTTCTTGCACTTCCCGTTCGAGTTCTTGCCTTCGCTCTTTCTCCATTTGCCTCGTTTTCATATCGAGCTTCGCCTGCTGCGCTCTGTACACTGCAAAGATGATGAGAGACAGAAACAGGAGACCTGAAATGCCATATAATGCATAAGCGACCGAGGTATTCCAAAAAGAAGGTGTTACGTGGATTTTCAGGGAAACACCCTCTTCATTCCACACATCGTGGTTGTTCGACGCCTTCACGCGCAGAGTATAGGTGCCGCTCCTCAAATTGGTGTAGCTTGCATACCTTCTGGAACCGGAAAAAATCCAATCTCTATCGAATCCCACCAACATATACGCATATTGATTCTTCGGCGGATCGCTGTAATCCAGGGCTGAGAATTCGAACGAGAAATAATTTTGTTTGTGAGATAAGGTTATTTCTCTGATGTCCATGATCGGAACATCGAAAACCAATTCTTTGTCGAACACCTTAAATGACGTGATGAAAACGGGAGGAACATGCGTGTTGGTTCGCAGTTCAGTCGTATTGATCCGCGTAACGCCTTTTATGCTCCCGAAGAACAGTTCGCCCTTTTTGTTTTTGAAGTGGCCGATGTTGAATTCTTTTCCGAGTATGCCGTCTTCTTCGTTCAGCCGTTTGAATACGTCGGTCTCAGGATCGAAGACCGACAGTTCGTCTGTGGTACTGAGCCAAAGATTGCCCCTTTCGTCTTCTAGAATACCGAGAACGGAATTATCTGAAAGGCCGTCTTTTTTCGTGTAATGACGGAAGTTGTTTCGCTCTCTGTCGAGGCGGTTGAGTCCGCCGCTTATGGTTCCGATCCAGAGGGTCCCGTGCGAATCCTCATATATATCCCGAACCGTACCACTGGAAAGCGAGTCGGTATGTTTCGGATCGTACATGAAGCGGATGAACCGGTCGTTCTGTTCGTCATATACGTTCAGCCCGTTGTTCGTTCCTATCCACATATCTCCACGGCTGTCTCTGAATATGCAGTAGATGAGATTATCGCTCAGGCTCGTATGGTCATTCGGATCGTTCAAATAGTGTACGGTTTTCCCTGAAAGCCGTTCGTATTTGAAGATTCCGGAATTGTAGGTGCCGATCCAAAGATTCCGGTGGTTGTCCTCATTGATGGCATATATGATATTGTCCGTGAGGCCGAAGGGGTTGTTGCCGTTGGTAGAGAACCTCGTGAATGTACCTTTTTTTCTATCCATCAGGTTGAGGCCGTTATTCGTGCACACCCAGAAATCGCCGGCGCTGTCTTCGTACACGTTCGTGACTATGTCGTTGCTTAGACTTGTTGGGTCGTGCGGATCATAGCGGTAGTGGATCATTTCTGCGGAACCTTTCTCGAGCCTGTTAAGCCCGCCGTTGTATACACCGATCCAGAGCGTACCGAAGGAATCCTCGAAGATCGAATTCACTTTTCCCATACTCAGGCTGGAAGGTACTTTCGGATTATGAGAGTACACAGTGAAGCGGTTTCTGTTTCGGTTGAGTTTGTTAATGCCCCCTCCGTTCGTTCCGATCCAGAGAATGCCTGTTTTATCCGTGTATAGCGAATATACCGTATCATGGGAAAGGCTCTGAGGCGCTTCCGAATCGTAACGCGATACTTTAGTGGATGCGGTTCTGGTGTCGAACTCGACGAGCCCTCCTCCCCAGGTTCCTATGATCAGTCTGTAATTGGCCTGATAGGTGATGACGTATACCCGGTTATCTGGAAGGGAATGATTCGCAAATATCTTTTTTTGTAGATCGAAGCTGGAAACGCCCCCTCCCCATGTTCCTATCCAGAGAATCCCTTGCGCATCCTGCGTTATAGACATTACGGCATAGCTGCTCAGGCTGTTCGGATCGTCCGCTTTATGCGTGTAGCATGAAAAACCGTCTGATCCCCTGTCATAGAGGTTGAGTCCGCCGTATGTGCCGATCCAAAGGTTCCCTTCCCTGTCTTCGTACAAGGAGCGAATAACGTTGTTGCTGATACTTGTGGGATCCGAAGGATCGTTCCGGTAACGCACGAAAGTTTCGGTCTTTTCGTCGAATCTGTTCAGACCGTTCAGTGTTCCGACCCATAGCACACCCATGCGGTCACGAAGGATGGAAACGACTACTTCATCGCTTAGAGTCGTAGGGTCTGAAGCCCTGTGCCTGTAAATTTTTATTTGCTTGGTGCGTATATCCATCCGATTGAGCCCACGGTATGTTCCGATCCACAGCACATCATTCGCATCCATATACATGGTTTGAATGAGGTTATGCGACAAAGAGTTTTCATTGAACGGTTCATTTTCGAACGATACGAAGGAATAGCCGTCATAACGGCTCAGGCCGCCCTGGGTCCCGAACCAGAGAAACCCTTTGCTGTCCTGTACGATACTGGATACCGATGAATTGGGGAGGCCGTTTTCTTTAGTTATGCGTTCGAATCTGAGGTTCTCTTCCGATCCATGAACCTGCACCATGGCAAAGCAAAGCAGAAAGAACAGAGATCGGCCACGCTTCAAACTTTTTTCCCTTTCCCGATTTCGTCTATGATATTTCCTGCGAGATCCGGATAAAATTTACCCAGACAATCAGGACAGAGCCCATGGCTGAATTCAGCAGCCGTGTGTTCGCTCAGATACCGTTCGAGTTGTTCCCAGTACCCCTTGTCGTTTCTGATTTTTTTGCAATGCGAACAGATGGGTATGATCCCTTTCAGTTCCTTGATCTCGTTCAGCGTTTTTTGCAGCTCATCTATCAGTGCCTGTCGCTCATCCATGCTTTTTT
The DNA here is from genome assembly GCA_964631915.1 of uncultured Spirochaetales bacterium. Lineage (GTDB taxonomy): Bacteria > Spirochaetota > Spirochaetia > CAZWAS01 > CAZWAS01 > CAZWAS01. The sequence continues at coordinate 2,929 of CAZWAS010000173.1, forward strand.
TCAAGGCTATGTGGGTCTTCACTCGAACTTTGACGTCGAGTTCTTCGAACGGCTTTGTTATGTAGTCCACAGCTCCGGCCTCAAAGCCACGGAC
>CAZWAS010000173.1:3079-6691 GCA_964631915.1 uncultured Spirochaetales bacterium
TATCATGAAGGCGTTTCATGATATCGAAGCCATCCATATCCGGGAGCATGATGTCCAGAAGAATCAGATCGGGCAATTTCTGATCGAGCACTGCGAATACCTCACTGCCAGTTGCGGCCAAGGCAAAGGAATAGCCTTCGGGCTTGAGGATCTGGTAGAGCAATTCCAGGTTTTCCGCCACATCGTCCACGATGAGCACCAAAGAATGTTTGAAATCAGCATCTGAAGCCATGTATTCGACTTTATTGACATATTTGCCGTAATGTCAAGCGCTGGAATGCGTTCTGTCTTCCTCAGATGGTGTAACAGTTCTATCGGGGATAGCTGCTCCCGGGCAGGAATGACATTTCCCTGAAAATCGGATAAGATTCACAGCGATGAATGGAGTGGATATTCGCACTCTCTTCCTGTTTTGTATGGTATGTTGTGCAAGCGGCACCCCTATTTTTCCAGAAGAAACCCCAATTTTTGCAGTGCCGACCGATTCGCGCAAAGAGTGGACAGTTGGCATAGCACCGTTCAAGAATAACGGCCTTTCCCCCGAGAATTCCTACCTGATATACAATCTCCCTCTTCTCCTGTATGAGAACATTGCGAGGATAAAAACTCATACTTTCAGAAACGATGAAATCGCAGCGTATAAAGAACGGATCAAGAACGATGCCATTCTGGATGCGGAAAAGGCGCTCGGTTCGCTCATAGAAGAACGGGATGCACTGATGTTCGAGGGCCTGGCGCCTTATTATAAAGAAAAGAAGCAGGCTGATCTGGCGGGCAAAATCGATGCAGCCAAAAAACGGATCTCGTTTTTTTCAACGCTTGCGCTGGATTCCATAGCGTATCCGAAAGAAAAACCGATTTCTTTCAAAAAAGGCAAGGCGAGCGCCATACTGGATTCTTTTTCCACCTCTGCGTTCGAGGGGAATCGTCTCGGCCTCGATCTCCTTGTGTGGGGAGGAGTGGAAGAAATCGGAGAATATTTTTTTGTAGAGATACATGCATATCATCCGATTGAAAAAAAGGACGTATTCTCATACAAGGATGCCGCCAGCAAAGAAACTCTTGAGGATGTCATTCACGAAGCTTCCAAAGAATTGGTTTCGCTCGTTTTGGGAACCGAATGGGCATCCCTCAGCATTGAAGTGGTCCCTGCAGAAGCGAACATATTCCTCGACGAGGAGTTCATAGGCAAAGGAACAGTTTCCCTGCCTTTTCTGGAACCAGGGGAACACAGGCTCCATGTATTCCTCCCAGGCAGACGACCACTTACTGAGACTATCACCCTGTCTGCATTCGAAGATAAGCGCATAGAAAGAACGCTTGCTGAAAGTACGGTCGCACCTTTGACCATAGGTACCGACCCGCCGGAAGCGGATATATACCTTGACTCGCTGTGGGTAGGGAAAAGCCCCCTCTCGGTGCAGCGACCCGCGAGCCAGCAGCGCGGTTTGATCAAAAAGGAGGGGTATAAACTCTTTCCGTTCATCCTCATGCCGGACACGGAGACACTGTCCGTGACGTTGACGAAAGATATCATAAACACCAATGAACTGGTAAAAGAGCTGAAAAACGAATTCTACGCTTCTCTTGGCGGTTTTTTTGTTTCCATCGCAGTTCCTCTCGTTCTGTTTGGATTCTATCAAAACAGCTATATTGGATACAAAAAGGCCGTTGAATTGAATAGATATGATGATATACAGAGGTTGTACGACCAGGGTACAATATTCTATTATTCGTATTTGGGCGGGATTTTCGTAAGCGTAAGCCTGTTCGTGAATACCGCTGTGAAATTGTTCGATTACATCAGAACAGCGGATACAACGTTGCGATGACACAGGGAGTGTTTCATGAAAAAAGGACTCGGCGCCAAGCTAAAAGAGCTTTTCAAAATCGGTCAGGATAAAGAGGAATTTTTCGAAGAACTCGAAGATCTTCTGATCGAGGGGGATCTCGGAGCGAATACCTCGGTTTCGGTTGTCGATGAGCTGCGCGAATATTCTAAAAAGAAAAAGCTCGCTGATTTCACGGATCTCAAACTCGGGTTGAAAGAGATTTTGATGCAGTATGTGAAAGAGAAGAACCTCGAGCCGCTGCCGGATGTGCTTAACTTCTTCCTCATACTCGGCGTGAACGGCGTAGGCAAGACGACCACCATAGCGAAACTCGCAGACTATTACCGGAGGACGAGCGGACTCGGTGTGCTCCTCAGCGCAGGGGATACGTTTCGGGCAGCTGCCATAGACCAGATCAAGCTTCACGGGGAACGGTTGAAGTTCAGGGTCGTAAGCCAGGCCCCCGGTTCTGACCCGGGAGCTGTCATGTTCGACAGCATAGAAAGCGCTCAAGCGAAAGGCGAGCGGCTCATTTTGGCCGATACTGCAGGAAGAATGCATACGAAAGCGAATCTCGTGAAGGAACTTCAAAAAATCGACAAAGTGATAAAAGGGAAGATCGGCAACGGAAACTACAAAACGCTGCTCGTTCTGGATGCGACCACTGGCCAGAACGGTCTCAGGCAGGCGGAAATTTTTCATGAAGCCATAGGCATAGATTCGGTCGTTCTGACCAAATACGATTCCACTGCCAAAGGGGGAATCGCTGTTTCGGTTTCCAAGAATCTCGGTCTTCCCATTTCGTTCATCGGAAAAGGAGAAAAGTACGGGGACATAGCGCCTTTCAAGGTTGCCGAATATCTCGATGATCTTCTGGAACTATCATAAGGATGAAACGTTCGGGTTGGTTTCTCATAATCAGTGGAAGAAACTGGTTCGCAGTGCTGCTGCTCGTAGCCGTTCTGTTCCCTTCTCATGCGGAAACCGCGTATTACCGCTCAAATGAAGTGGGTATGGTCTTCGAAATGATCGGTACATTTAGATTGGAGGAATTCCCTTATGTGCTGGAAATCCAATCTGAACGAGACATAGAGATACGCACGTTATTCCATGAAGGAAAACAGGAGAAACGGTGGGAACGCGAATTCCGAGGAAAAAAGTTGGCGAATCAGACTGAATACGATGGGAACGGTCTACCGGTGAGGAGTGAACGCTACGATGCCCAGGGATTCCTGAAAGAGGAGCTTTTTTTTACGGAAGGGAGCGTCGAAGAGCGAAAGGTTCATCATTACAGAAACGGCATGGCCGTCAGAACGCAAGTGTATAATGTGCAGGACGAACTCCTCTATACCGAACGGTACATCCGAGGAAGCGACGGTAGACTCGTGCGCACCCAGCGGGAATTTGGCACAGGAGAAAACGAAAGTTCCTCCTATCTTTTTTCCGGAAATTCTTTGCGCGAAGAATGGCACGGAAATTCCACAAAGGGAATGCTGTACAGATACAACAGGGCAGGAGCCCTGTACGCAAAAGAAACCTGGCGGAACGGCAAGCTCGCTGTAAAAGAATCGTTCACATTCGAAGACGGTAGGATAGCCACATCGTTTCTTTTTGACTACGAACGGAGTTCGACTCTGTCACGAAGGTATACGATGGAGGGCATGATCTCTTATGAGAGGGAAGAAGGCAAGGCAGGTCTTGTACAGGAAGTACTGTTCGGATACGAGGAAGGAAAACTGAAAGAAAAAATCGTGCGGAAACCGGGCCTAAGGGACCAGTA
>CAZWAS010000174.1:0-3206 GCA_964631915.1 uncultured Spirochaetales bacterium
GCTCTTCATACGTAAAAACATCTTCCTGGGACAACGGCTTCGGTCCAGGCGGGGGAGGAGGCACACTCGAGGCAACGGGTTTCGGTGCGACAGGCGCCTGCCGGCTGGTGTTCGGATTCTCGGCAGGCGCGGAGCTTCGCTGAGATGCGCTCTGGTTCGCTGAGGGCCCTGTTGTCTGCCTGTTCTGAGCCGTCCGGTTTGTCTGCACAGCGCTGCGATCCTGTTCCCGCTGCGCTACAACAGCATGTTCCGCGGGCCTCTGCTCTGTAGGAGCAGCGAGCTCCGGCGCAGGGTTTTCCTGAGCGCGTAGGTCCTGGAGCCGTATCTGCGTATCCGAAGGAGCGAGCTCCACATACACAGGACCTATTTTCTGTGCGGGAATATCGGCCGTGCTCCAGTTCATCGCATTGAGCGCGAAGAATAAACCAACGTGCAATACAATGCCCGAGAAAACGCTGATGAGCAGTCTGTCGCGTTCCCTGTAATTCATGGTCCGCTTGTCGCCTCCAGGGTTTTCAAATTCACGCCCTTGAAACCGCGGCTTCGCAAAATATCGAGCACCATGACCATCACTTCGTAGGAAACATCCTTATTCCCTTCCACCACCACGGTTTTTATCGCATCCCGTTCCTCTTTTCCGATCTTAGCAAGGGCCCTGTCGAGCCCGGCTGCGTCGCAGGGCTCTTTGTTCAGGTAGAAGCTGTTCTCCGCAAGCACGGTGACTACGAGCTTGGTCATGGCTACAGGTTCGGAGGTTGAAGAGGAAGGGAGCACGAGGCTTATGCCTGGGGTGACGATGAACGTGCTCGCCACCATGAAGAATATGATGAGCTGGAACACCACATCGATCATGGGGATCATGTTCACGGTGGCATCCGGCGAGAGACGACGTCTAAACCGCATCTTTTTTCTCCTCCAAAAGAAGCACGAGCTCGTTCACCCGGTTTTCGAGGCGGATGATCGAGTGGTTCACTTTGGTGACGAGGTAGTTGTAGAACACGATCGTGGGAAGCGCAACTATTATGCCCGCAGCAGTGGTGATGAGCGCCTCCGCTATGCCCTTGGCGAGAAGAGCGGGATCTCCCACAGCTCCCGCAGAGCTGAGAACGCCGAACGCCTTGATGTTTCCTGTCACCGTGCCTAAAAGCCCGAGAAGCGGTGCTATGTTCGCCACTGTGCCTAAGGCGGAAAGGAAGCGTTCCATCCGCGGTATTTCCATGCTCGCCGCGTCCATCACGATTTCTCTGATTGTGGCTTTCGGATACTGCCTGTGCTCTATGCCGACCTTTATCAGATTCGTAATCGGGGAAGGATTGCTCTCGCAAATGCTCAGTGCCTCGTCGAAATGCCCCTTTCCCATGGTGGCTTTCAGCCTCGCGAGCATAGCCTCCTCGTCCACCCTGATCTTCCTGAAGTATAAAAGCCGTTCTATGATAATCACCGCAGCTACGAGCGACAGGGCGAAAATGAGCACTACTATCACTCCGCCTTTCTGAATCAAAGAAATCATGTTCCACCCCTTATCATAAAGAAATCTGCGTTTTCACGGTTACACGCAATCCCGGACCCACATACGGCCCCCAGAGCGTACGCCCCCCCGCTATGAGCGGAGAAAGGAGGTCATCAGCTTCGAGCACAAACCGCACGCCGTCCGAGACCCTGAAGAAACCGCTCGTTTCCACTAGAGGCATTTCCGGCATCGGGCTGAACGGAAACTCCACCTTGAATCCGCCGCCGAGCGCATTGTCCTTCGTACGCGCTTCGAATTCGGCGCGTATGCTGTGCTGCGGCTCGAAGGTGCGCGCAGTGAGGAATTCTCCTTCCCAGCCCAGGACTGCCTTGATCGCTTCGAAGGGCATCCACGAGAGCGCTATCATCGGTTTCAGGCTGTATCGTTCCGCCTGAGAAAAGAGGAACAACCCATCCGTTCCTGGAGCTGGGAGAACGGACAACTCTTTGGTGAACAAGGTGAAAGCGAGCCCGGATTCGATGGTCAGGACGGGAAGAGCCGACCATTTCGTATCGAGTTTTGCATACCACCCTTCCTTGTCCGCGAGCGACGACGAAGCAGCTATGAAAGGCAGGACCCGCCAGAGTTTCTCGTACCGATCTTCTTCGGCAAAAAAACCACCCTCGACTTTGAACGAAAAATCTTCCCCCGACTTTCCAGTACACGCGATGCGGAACGGAATGCGAAAATCCGATTCCTGTGTATACGCAAATCCGACAGACGCCTCCAGGAGAAAATGTTCGAGGATCGCGATATCCGCTCCACCTCTGAACCCCGCCCTGTGCTTGGAATACGTGGATACGCCGGTGAAACCGGTATATCCGTAATACCCAAACGCTCTCAGCGTAACTGCACCCAGTTCAACGCTCGCACTGAGATCGGGATACACTCCCCATTCGACATCTTCGCGGGGTTGGTTGCCGGAAAGTGCGCGCCTGGACAGAAGACCGAGGATATGTCCCTGTACGAGGGATTGGGAATTCGGCCTGATCCCGAATACTGCGTCGCCCGAAAGTAGCCTGTTGGTAGCCCCGGAATAGAGGCTGGAGATCTGCTGCATCCCCTCTTCCTCCTCCCTGTAGGATACTGCTCCTTCGGCCTTCACCGCGTCCTTCGTATAGGTGATCGCCCCTTCGAGCGAATCCTCCCTGTGAAAAAAACCGGAACCGACGTCGCGAAATCCGTATCCGTCCAAACCTTCATGCGAAAAATGGAGCCGGAAGCGGGGTTCGCTCCCGAGCAGGTACAAAGAAACCGACCCGAGTATGTGGTTCATGGATCCTGCGCCGATGAGCCCTTCGCTGTAAAAACCCGCGAGAGAACGAGCTTGCTGTTCCTGCACTGCAGTATCGGAAATCCGAATGTCGAAAGCCTCATCCGAAATGGGAATATCCCCCACATCAGGCAACGGAATATCCACAGCCTCTACTCCGGCATCCTCCTCTTCGGGGAGAACCGCCTGAAGCGAATCGATCCGCACATCCTCTATTTCGAGGAGCACGGAAGGGAGAAAAAGTCCGGGATCTTCAGGTTCCAGCACCTGAGCAAAAACTCCGGCACTGGAAAGCAGAAAGACGCCGATACAGAGGCTCAGCTTCGGTTTTACATCCCTCATTTCGTATCCTGCAGCAGTTTTCTGCCCTCCTCCGCCCACTGAGATCCGGGAAAATTCTCTTCGAGCCGTTTCACTAGAGCC
>CAZWAS010000174.1:3231-6562 GCA_964631915.1 uncultured Spirochaetales bacterium
GACATCCTTCGTATTCCCTGCGAGTTTCATCATTTCCGCTGCGCGGAAAATGGACGATGCCATAAGGTCTCTGTCCGCAGGGTTCATCACTGCGGCTTTTATAAACTCGTTCGCCGCAGCAGTGAAATCCCGTTTCCGATAGTAGTACTCGCCCGTATAGAACTGGGCACGTGCAGCCAGCGCCGGATCCTCTTGTGCCTTGGCGACCACGCTTGAAAGCATGGAAAACGCCCTGTCCCGTTTCGAAGTTTCGCTGCTTTCGAATATATACAGCCGCGATAACTCTACGAGTGCCTCCCTGCCCTTCTTCGTGTCGGCACCGTTTTCCTTCCGTATCACGGCCGTCAGCTCAGCTTCTTTTTCGCCCAAACCGAGGAGAAGATACCCGAGCTCTTCGATTTTTATGTCCGCCCGTATAGCCTGAGCTTCCTTGGGATACGCAGCAGCCATATCCGTGTATAAGGACAGCGCCTTGCGGAAATCCCCGCTTTCCGCATAGATGTCCGCTGCTTTGGCCATCGCATCCGGCCTAAATGAGCTCTCGCGGTGTTCGCCGATGAGCTTTTCGAACAGGAGCACAGCGCCGAAGGGTTCGTTCACGCCTAGGGACGCAAGGGCTCCCCAGTACAGGGCTGCATCGGCGAGCGCCCCCTTCGGGAACGCGATCCGATATTCGTAAAATGCATCCCTCGCTTCTGCAAACCTGCCTGCTGCATAGAAAAGTTCCCCCCGTTTATACATGCTATCCTCTCTGAGCGGACTACGCACATACACGTCTGCAAGCCGCTTGAGCTCTGCAGCGGATTCGTCGATCTTTCCGAGGGCTCGGAGCATAGCTGCATATTCGAAGAGCGCTTCATCCGCAGAAGCGGAATCCGGCATAGATGCGAACAGCGACTGAAAGGTCACCGCCGCCCTGTCGTACTTTTTCTGGCTCACAAGGCTTTTACCGAGCAGAAACAGTGCACGCTCCCTGAGGGATTTGTCTCTCGCGGTAGCCGCGACCTGCTGAAAAAGCTCCTCTGCCCTTTTGTAATCAGCGCTCGCATAAGAACACCAGGCTGCGAGGTATTTTGCGCTTTCCGAAAGTTCATCGTCTGGAAAACCACCTGCCAGTTCGGTGAAATTCCTGTATGCAGCATCGTACTGCGCGGACTTGTACAGAGCCCATCCTCGATAATAGAGCACGGAAGCATACATCTTTTCCTGCTTCAGAGCCGGAACGAATACTTCGAATGCAGCTAACGCCTTTCCGTACTCTCTTTGCGCAACAGAGGAAAGCCCTATCAGGTATTTCGTCGCCAGGAAACCGTCCCTGTTTTCTTTTTCGAGGGACGGGAACTCCTTAAGGAGCGCTTCCCCCTCGCGTACGAGTTTCCCGTATTCTTTGTTGGAAAACAGGAGTCTCAGCATATCCGTACGCGCTCTCAGATCTTTGGGATTCCGCACGATATATCCGCTCAACGCGACAATAGCCTCCGGGAACTTGCCCGCCTTCGCGTTCAGCTTCGCGAGGAGGTTGGAAAAACCCGCAGAAAGTTCGCCCGTTCCTGCGGTGGAAAAAACGCGCTGCACGAGCTCTATGCCTTTCGCGTACGCCCCCTGCCTGTAATACGCATATGCGAGAAGATACGCCGCCCTGCCGTGCAAGGGCGAGGCGGGGAAATCCCGCACAAAGCGTTCCAGGGAGGCTGCGGCACTATCCCATCTGGCGAGAGATACTCGTATATCGCCCAGCATGAGAAGAACAAGACCGCTTTCCGTTCCGAAGCCGTCCAAGTACTCCTCCAGCACCGATGCCGCTTCAGCAGGTTCGCCTTGTTCCTTAAGCAGCGTCGCGAGATAGAGCGGCACGGACTCGCCTACCGGAAGCGTTGTGCGCAAATTCCATACACTCCTGAAATAAAACAGTGCGCGCTCTTTCTTAGCCTTTTTGTAACTCTCTATACCTGCCCTCAGCCAGAATTCCTTGAGCACCTCGGGTTTTCCTGCGAATGCGGTTTCGGCGTTTCCGATCAATGCCTCGAGTTCCCGATCGTCTCCTCTGTCCTGTACGAGAGAAAACAACCGCTTGAACGCAGGGGACGAAATCTCCGGAGGATAGGCAAGCGCCTGCCTGAACAGATCTTCCGCTTTTCGCGTATCACCCTTCGCGAACATCGCTTCAGCGGTACAGAGCAATACATGCCCTCTGTAGCGTGAATCGATCTGCGCGAAATCGATGCGCGCTCCGAATGCGAGCAGCCTGTCGTAGTCTTTCAGTTTGAGGCTCAGGGAGAAAAACACGGCGAGGCCGTAAGGGAACCTTTCCGGTCGATCCGCAGCGTCGAAAAGCTTTCCGAGTGCTTCCTGCGCTGCTTTACTGTTTCCAAGTTCATACAGGCTTATGCCCCGATAGAGCATGGCTTGTTCAGCAAGTTCTCTGTCTCGAACATCGACGACCGTCTGAGTCAAAAACGCTTCGAAGCGTTCAGACGCCGCTGCGTAGTTTTTGCGCTGGTACTCGATGGTTCCCATCCAGAAAGGAATAAATTGGAAATAATGAGTGTTTTTATAGCGTTTTTCGACCTGCTGAAACAGAGCGTACGATTCGCTCAAGGATCCGAGCCTGAACAGGCATACAGCCTTGCGGAACTGAGCGTCTGCAGCATAGTCGGATAGGGGATATTTCTTGACCAGCGTGTCGTAGAGGTCAAAGGCGAGCTCGTAATTTTTCGAACGGAATCTGCCCTCCGCTTCTATGAACAGTTCCCGTTCCCCGCTCTGCGCAGATGCGAGGAGAGAAGCGAACAGGAAAAAGAGAGAAATAAACACAGAAAAACGCATAGTCATATACGAAAAAGATAGTATACATCTCGGTTTTATTCAATCTGAGGCGGTCGGAAGTTATCTGATGGCCGGATACGCACGAGATGGACGAAATCTGCAGGGTATCGGGCAATGATGGAAGGAAGGCTTGTCTCTTTGTTCCGTTCCATAACAGCGATGCGGAACTCGCCATCCGTCGTAAAATAGGGGAAAAAGACCGCTACATGGATGTGCTGCCTGAGCACCGGCGCTGTTCCGGTCTCACGGTTCACGGAACCGATATAGACATGGCCGGGTTCTTTCACTGCCAGGAGGTAGAGAAGGCATGCGAGTTGCTTTATCGGAAAACCGACATCTTCAACGTACGCGAAATACGGCACTGTGCGCACATCCGCATCCTCGGGCGTCTGCGACTTCACGCCTTGGGCTTCCCTGAGCGACAGGGCGAGATTCCTCGACCAGTCCAGACCGAAATACGGATCCTGTTTTTCATGGTACGGCGACCACCGAGATCTACACAGTA
>CAZWAS010000175.1:0-6539 GCA_964631915.1 uncultured Spirochaetales bacterium
CAGGATAACTTTCTGGGTGCACTGCGCTCGCATCCAGGGGGTTTTCCCCTTCCCTAATCCTGAGGAATCCTGCCGACTGTTCGAATGTTTTGGGTCCCATGCCGGGAACAGAGAGGAGTTCCTCTCTCCTCTTGAACGGTCCTCGTTCGGTGCGCGTACGTACGATAGTAGAAGCGAGTTTGTCCGAGAGTCCGGATACGTAGCTCAACAGTTCCCTACTTGCAGTATTCACTTCAACTCCTACTGCGTTCACGCAAGAAATCACCACGTCGTCCAAGGATTTTTTCAAGGCACGTTGATCCACATCGTGCTGATATTGGCCTACTCCTATGGACTTCGGATCGATCTTCACCAATTCGGCCAGCGGATCCATCAGCCTCCTCCCTATGGATACGGATCCGCGGACAGTCACATCCTGATCAGGGAATTCTCTTCTCGCCGTCTCCGATGCGGAATACACACTCGCGCCGCTCTCGTTCACCATGATGATGGGGATTTCGCGATCGAACGAAATGCCTTTGCAGAATGCCAGAGCTTCTCTGCCCCCCGTTCCATTCCCTATGGCTATCGCTTCGATGAAATAAGTTTTGCAGAGTTTCTTCATGACTGCGGCGGATTCCTCCACTTTATTGTGCGGAGCAAGCGGATATATCGTTTCCGTGTGCATGAGCACACCCTGTTTGTTCAGACACACAAGTTTGCAACCGGTGCGGAGCCCCGGATCGAGGGCCAAAACGGATTTCTGTCCGAGAGGGGAGGAAAGCAAGAGCTCTTTCAGATTCTTCGCAAACACGCGGATCGCCTCTTCGTCAGCCCGTTCCTTGGTCTGTGCCCTCACCTCAGTTTCGAGGGATGAAGAGAGAAGCCGCTTGTAGCAGTCTTCCGCGGAGAGCCTGACCTGTTCTGAGGCGCGGTTTCTCCTTTTTATGCAGAGGTTTGTCAGAAGCGTGATTCCTTCATCTTCATCCGGGAGCATATGGAAGGTGAGAACCCCTTCTTCGGTACCACGCCTCACAGCGAGAATCCTGTGGGATGGAGCGGTTTTCGCCGGTTCGGACCAATCGAAGTAGTCCCTATACTTTGCGCCATCCTCTTCGCGGCCCTTGACCACTTTCGATGTGAGCACCGCGTTTTCGAAAAAATATTCCCTCATGCGTGACCTCGTTTCCGCATGCTCGTTTATCCATTCTGCGATGATATCTCGCGCCCCTGCGAGAGCTTCCTCCGCATTGTGCACGCCTTTGTCCGCATCCACGTAAAAGAGAGCTTCCTCCTGCACGGGGAAATCTTCCTGAGTGTAGAGCTTTGCAGCGAGCGGTTCGAGCCCTTTATCCTTCGCAATAGTTCCTCTTGTCCTCCGTTTCGGCCTGTAGGGAAGGTAGAGGTCTTCGAGCACAGCCATGGTGTCTGCCTTGACTATTTGTTCTCTGAGTTCCGGAGAAAGCTTCCCCTGCTCTTCTATGGACTTGAGGATCGTCTCCCGTCTCCTGTCCAACTCGCGCAATGCCTCGAGCCGATCGCGCAGAGTTATGATCTGGACTTCGTCGAGGCTCCCTGTAACTTCCTTGCGGTAACGGGCTATGAAGGGGACAGTCGCCCCTTCATCGAGAAGCGCTGCTGTTGCGCGTATTCCGGATTCCGGTATGGAGAGCTCGCTCGCGAGCTGCGACACATGGGTATCTGCTATCATGGTACATCCTTTGTTGTATAGAAGTGACGGTATAGTAGCGCGGTTCCGCTCGGGAAGTAAAGGGCATATGTACACGTGCTGCACGGAAAGAAAGTATTATAATCAGTAAGATATTACTATTTAAACCCTTTAACTTATTATAATCAGTAATATATTGATGATTATCTATTTACCATTGACAGAGCGAGTTAATCGGTAATATATTTTTGATTAATGAGAAATACAGAGGTTAATCGGTAGAATATGTCCTATGAAATCGACTTCGCCGTTGCGACGAGCAAACAGATCGAAACAGCGCTCTGCAAGCGGCTGGAGAATATCAGGCTCCTCCGCAACATGACACAGATACAGATGGCGAACAAAGCAGGCGTGTCGCCGAGGACCATCGGCCGCATGGAAAAAGGTCAAGGAGTCTCCATGGACACGTTCATACGGGTTCTGACAGCGCTTGGCATCCAACAAAACCTGGAAAGCCTTCTGCCCGACCCGAGGGTACGTCCTATGGAGCGGATACGAATCGGCAGCGGAGAACGCAGACGTGCACGTCCCGGCAGGTCCAACAACGAATCTGTACCGTGGACGTGGGGTGACGGCGAGGATGAATAACGATGCGCGCGTGATGCTCTGGGGCAGCTTGATCGGGGCCGTCACCTGGTTGGAAGACAGAGAAATCGGAGTGTTCCAATACGCAGAAGACTTCCTTGGAAGCGGCATCCAAGTGGCGCCTCTCACCATGCCTCTCGATGCGTTTCCATACGAATTCCCGGCGCTCCCGCGAAACACCTTTAAAGGATTGCCGGGACTGCTCGCGGACTCCTTGCCCGATAAATTCGGGAATGCAGTCATAGACGCGTGGCTCGCCTCCCAGGGGCGCACGGCAGCGAGTTTTCATCCGGTGGAACGCCTCTGTTATATCGGTACCCGCGGCATGGGTGCGCTCGAGTTCGAACCCGCTACACTCGGCCCTCCCGAAGGCACGAGTGTGGTCGATGTGGCGAACCTCGTCGATCTGGCAAATCGTATACTCGATGAACGAGCCGGCCTCAAAGGTGCCTTCACCGGAAACGACGACAGGAAGGCCATAGAGAATATTCTCCGCGTCGGAACTTCGGCAGGAGGCGCCAGAGCAAAGGCGATCCTCGCATGGAACCCTGAAACCAATCAATTCCGTTCGGGGCAGGTCGATACTGAAGAGGGCTTCGAGCACTGGATCATGAAATTCGATGGGGTCTCCAACAACCGCGACAAGGAACTCGCCGATCCTATGGGTTTCGGAAAGATCGAATACGCCTATCATTTGATGGCACAAGAGGCAGGCATAACCATGATGCCCTGCAGGCTTCATCATGAAGGAGGCCGCAGCCATTTCATGACTAAGCGGTTCGATCGAACGCCGAAGGGCAGAAAACTTCATATGCAGTCATTGGGAGCAATGGCACACTACGATTACAATCAGGCCGGAGCCTATTCTTACGAACAGGCGATCCAGATCATCAAACGGCTGGATCTGCCTCGCGAGGATGCGGAGCAACAGGTACTGCGCGCGATATTCAATGTCATAGGCCGCAATCACGACGATCATGTGAAGAACATAGCATTTCTCATGGATCGGCAGGGCAGATGGAGGCTTTCCCCTGCATTCGACATCTCGTACGCATGGGACCCGAAAGGCGCATGGACGAGTCGGCATCAGATGAGCATCAACGGCAAGCGCGATGGATTCGTGCGGGAAGATTTGATAGCCCTGGCAGCCGTTTCAGGCATAAAGAAGCAACGCGCGAACGAGATGATCGACCGTGTCGTCGAAACCGTAGCAAGATGGACCGACTTCGCGGAACAGGCAGGGGTTCCCGGCAGCCGCATAACTGCGATCCGGGATAGTCAGCGTACGCGTTTATGATGCGTCTGCAATCTTTCCGAGCGCCCAGGCATATGCTTCGTCTATGAGAGATTCAGGAATCTTGCCTATGATATTGGAGCGGATGAGGAGGTCGGTGGCATCCCGCGCGTTTCTGATATCAGCCTCCGCTCTTTTGAATACTTCATCCGGGCTCAGAGCTACTCGCGCCAGACCTTCTTTCACCGCCTGGTCCGCTACGCGCGAAGCTTCGCAGGGGAACACCCCCGGTTCCTCCATAGTCGCTATGATATTCTCGGGATCTATGCCGCGCCTTTCTGCGAATTCCGCGAGGGCTTCGGCAGCAGCGATAGCCATAGCGTCGGAAATCTTTTTCGCGCGCACCAGAAGCGCTCCTTTGAGGATGCCAGGGAAACCGACGGAGTTGTTCACCTGGTTCGGGAAATCGCCCCTTCCTGTGGCAACTATGAACGCCCCCGCTTCTTTCGCTGCATGGGGGTAGATTTCAGGAACCGGATTGGCGCAGGCGAACACGACGGCCTTTTTCGCCATGCCCCTGATCCATTCGGGCTTCACGGTGCCTGGGCCCGGCGTGGACAGAGCGATCAGCACATCTGCGCCCCGAAGCGCCGCTTCCTCGGAAGGGAATTTATCCGGATTAGTCATTTCGCATAACTCCCATTTTCTATAAAAACGCGCATCGCGTTTGATGTCTTCCCGGTCCCTGTGCAGGGAGCCCCGCGAATCGAAGATCGCAATCCGTTCTGGATTCCCTCCTGCCTGGATGATGATGCGGGCTATGGTCGTATTCGATGCCCCTGCTCCGAGGAGCACGATGCGCGCTTTCGAAATGTCCTTGTCCGCGAGCTTGAGCGCATTGAGCAGTCCTGCGAGCGTTACGCATGCAGTTCCTTGGGCATCGTCGTGCCATACCGGTATGTCGCATGTCTCCCTGAGCGTATCAAGGACCCTATAGCAGTTCGGCTGGGATATGTCTTCGAGGTTTACGGCTCCGAACGAAGGCTGAAGCATTTCCACGAATTGGATGATGCGTTCCGGATCGTTCTCTCCCTTCTTGTTCCGCGAATCGATGCACAGGGCGACAGCATCGATGCCTCCCAGATATTTCATGAGAAAGGCTTTGCCTTCCATGACTCCGAGTCCACCCGGGGGCGTGCAGTCCCCGTCGCCGAGCACCCGAGTCGAGTCGCTCACCACAGCCACGAGATTCCCCCGGTTCGAAAGTTCGTAGGACGCATCGTTATCGTCGCGTATCTCTGTGGAAATCATGGAAACGCCCGGCGTGTACCACACATTGAACCAGTTGAAGCCAAAAACCCCCGCTTTGGGGAGAGTCTGCATTTTGCCCCCATAGAACCGGTGGGCGAGCTCGGAGAGCTTCTTCAGAAACAGCGTTTTCGCTTTCGCAGCCTTTTCCGCATCCAGGTCTCGGGAAAATTCTTCGTTCAGATTGTCGAGATTTTCGTGTATAACACTCATGCGATGATCTTTCATTGCAAAAGATGAGTTGTCAAGTGCTCCCGAAACCGAACAGTAATTCTGCATATGCTACGCTATTCCATCAGAGAAAGGCAGCATTGTGCGCACTATCAACAAGGACAACGGGAAATCACACGGTGAGCGGGTGAGACCGAGCCTTCTCTAGTGTGACAGCCGCAAAACTGCCTAAGAACGCTTCCCGGTTCACTCCGGATACAATACGACGTTCACGTAGTTGCCGAGATTCAGGTAGCGTACTGCCGCCTGCATGATCGTTTCCGGGCTGATCGTCTCGATGAGCTTCGGGAAGCTGGAGATCACATCATCGATATTCTCCTTATTGAAATACGCTTCGCCGATGGAGGAAAGCCAATAGGAGTTTTGCTTCTGCGCCTCTTCGTGAGTCCTCCTCTGCATTTCCTGTATTTTCACAGCGTACGACCGGTCAAGCGGTTTTGTCCGCATGTTCCGAATCTCTCCCAGAACGAGATCGGACAGTTCCTTTACTCTGGCTGGGTCGCAGCCGAAAAATACGGAAATCCGGTACGATCCCTTAGGCCGCAGGAAGGTCTCGGGATACACTGCCACCCCGTAGCTGCCTCCTGCGTCTTCCCGTACCGTCTCCCTGAGCCTGATCTCGAGCGCTTTCGCAAGGGACTCGATATCCATGAGGGTCTGCCGGGACCAGGATAAGGAACCAGTGAACACGTAATCGACATAACTCTTCGCCTCTATGCCCTTTCTCACTTCCTGTATCACGATGCCCGATGGCGGCGAAATCTGCGGATCCTTCCATGCTTCGCCGGTCCCCGTACTCGGAAGGGATGCAAGATACGTACACACATACTCTTCGAGCGTATTCAGATCCATGTTCCCCACGAAGATGAACGTGAAATCTCCTGCGTTTGCGAACCGTTCTCGATACACGGCAAAGGCCCGTTCCATATCGATTTCCTTCAACACATCAGCGGACAGCGGCCGCTCGCGGAAATGTCCCTGGCTTAGGACAATCTGGAGCGTGTCCTGAAATGCCGCTTCAGGCTGCGTTTCCCTGTTTTTCACGTAGCTTTCCAACCTGCCCATGTAGGAGCGGAACACCGATTCGTCCTTCCTCGGAGCCTGGAAATACTGATAGATGAGCTGGAACAGATACTCGAAGTCTCGGGGAGATGCGCTTCCGTTCATTCCCTCGGAAAACGTGTCGATGAAAGGCGAAACATTCACCGTCTTGCCTGAAAGAACCTTCTTCAGATCCGTATAGGAAAGATTGCCGATTCCGCTCAGCGATACCAGGGCAGGAGCAACCTGAGCGGACATGAAGTCCGCATCGCTCACCAGGGAAGTTCCGCCAGGGCTGAAAGCAGAAAACAGAATTTCGTCGTTCTTGAAATCCGTCGGCTTCGCAATGACCCTTGCCCCGTTGGAGAGCTTCCACTCGACGATGCCCAACGGCTCGAGCCGCTTCCGGTCCGTAATAGTTCCCCCTAGCGG
>CAZWAS010000176.1:0-6533 GCA_964631915.1 uncultured Spirochaetales bacterium
TGTCGGAAAAAAGGCACCTGGAATACCTCAAAATCATTCAACAGAGCGGGGAAACCCTACTCACACTTATTGACGACATACTCGACCTTTCCAGAATCGAAGCGAGAAAAACGAAACTCAATTACGCTCCTTGCGATGTACGAACGCTGTTTTCGGAAGTCGCCCATATATTCACGTTCAGATTCGAGGAGAAAGGCATACCCCTCCTCATGGAAATATCGCAGGACTGTCCTGCATGCCTCATGTTGGATTCCACACGGCTGCGTCAGATATTGTTCAATCTCATAGGCAATGCGGTTAGATTTACGTATGCAGGATACGTCAAAGTCCGCCTCGAAGTCGGGAATCCTACAGAAAAGCGTATGACCGTCCGCATATACGTCGAAGACACCGGCATTGGAATTCCTGCACGAGAGCAAGAGAAAATTTTCGAACCGTTTCACCAAGGGGAAAGCAAAACGCAGTACGACAACGCAAAGGACAAAGGAACAGGGCTCGGTCTCGCCATAACCAAACGGCTTGTAGAACTGATGAACGGCACCATTTCTTTTTCAAGCGAAGAAGGAAAAGGGTCTTCGTTCTTCCTCGAGCTGAACGACATTGCCCGCTGTAGTACGGATTTCTCGCACAGTGGGACGGCTATACACGAAAACCGGACGGTAGCCGTAGTCGAAACGAAAGCGATAAAGATGAAAGAAAAAACTCTGCTTTTGTTGGCCGAACTTCCTGACCAAAAGAAACGGGCACTCAAGGATTTCCTCTCCGGCCCCCTCTTGGAAGAATGGCAAAGGACGAAAGATACCATGATCCTCGATGAGTGGTCCCGTTTCGCCGAGCAGACCATCCGAGAAGCGGATCGCTACGGCTTCGAGGAGCTGAAACCATACTGCGAACAACTACTATCGCTCATACATGAGTTGCAAATAACGGAACTTAAGGAACTTTTTTCCTGGTTTCCCGAACTAGCAAAAAACCTGTAACGCGAAGTTCAAGAGAAATGCGATCCGTTATGCGGGGCTGCCGACGGCTTTTCTGAGGGCGCTTACAATACGCTCCGCTCTAAATGGTTTTACCACAAAATCTTTTGCCCCCAATTGAATGGCACGGACGATCATATCCTGCTGCCCGAGGGCGGAGCACATGACGACCACGGCCCCAGGGTCGAGCTTCATAATGCGTCGCAGGGCGGAAATTCCATCCATGACCGGCATGGAAATATCGAGCACCACGATATCGGGTTTCAGCTCGCGAAATAGAAGAATCCCCTCCCTGCCGTCCGCTGCCTCTCCGACAATGATGAAGTCCGCACGTTCCAGGCTTTCGCGAATCGCCTGTCTCATGAAGGGAAGATCATCTACTATCAACACTCGCGCCTGCATCAGGTTTTATTCGCCCACTTGAACTTTAAAAATTCCTCGATGAATTTGTCTATATCGCCATCCATGACAGCCTGTATGTTGCCGATCTCGAGTTTCGTCCTCGTATCCTTCACCAGCGTATAAGGCTGAAACACGTAAGAACGTATCTGATTTCCCCAGGATATGTCCTTTTTCTCCTGAGCGTGTTTGGCATTTTCCTCGTCCTGCTTCTCCTTGTAGTATTCGTACAACTTCGATTTGAGCATTTTCATAGCCATCGCTTTATTCTTGTGCTGGCTGCGTTCGTTCTGGCACTGCACGACGATGTTCGTTGCAAGATGCGTTATGCGCACTGCCGAATCCGTCTTGTTTACGTGCTGTCCACCTGCCCCTGAGGCCCTGTACGTATCGATCCTGATCTCTTCAGGTTTAATATCGACCTGAATATCGTCATCGATGACGGGAGAAACGTAGACGGAAGAAAAAGATGTATGTCGCCTTTTGTTCGCATCGAACGGCGATATACGCACGAGCCTGTGAATGCCGGATTCTCCTTTCAACAGGCCGTATGCATACTCGCCCCTTACTTCCACTGTAACGGATTTCACGCCGCCTTCTGCTTCGAGGAGATCGATGATTTCGTATGCGAAACCTTTCCGCTCAGCCCACCTCGTGTACATCCTGAGCAACATGCTCGCCCAGTCGCAGGCTTCGGTCCCGCCGGCGCCGGAATGGATCGTAAGGAAACAGTCCGACTGATCGAACTTATCGCCGAGCAGTTCCACTATTTTCAATCTATCGAGCTCGGAACCGAGCTTTTCGATGGAAACACTTATCTCTTTTTCCAAGGATTGGTCTTTTTCTTCTACTGCCAGAGTGTATAGCTCGCTGAGATCTAGAATGTTCCGCTTAAGCTCTTGCCACGGCTCATATCTGCTTTTCAATTTTTTCAATTCGCCAAGAACTGACTCGGCTTTTTCTCTGTTGTCCCAGAATCCGTTTTCTCCTGCGGATGATTCGAGTTTCTTTATTTCCTGTTCCAGCTTCTCCGAGTCAAAGATGCCTCCATGTCTCTTCAAATTCCTTGGTCAAGACCTCGATGGGATGCTGTAAATCTTCTAGCACACATGCCTCCTGTGGGTTATTACTTACGAACGGATCACCGTTTTCAGCCACTTTTTTTTCTTCAATGCGGATAAAACCAGCGTTCCTTCCATCGGAAACTGGTAAAACCTGATTATATCGTAGGAATCTGTGAACCTGTCAATATCCCGCTTCAGTCGCAACAGCGTCTTCTCGCTTATAGCGGCGGATTCGAAGACATTGCCGAGAACCGCCTTGAATCCGTATTGCACGAGAAGCTGAGCGACATTTTTCCGCGTATCGTCATTTGAGAGATCGCATGCGACTGAAACAAACATGTCTTTAGTGTAAAGACAAACCGGGCACTCTGTCAAACGTTTCATTGATGGAGGCAGAAGTGCCGTTTTTTCCCTCTGGACTTTTTCTTCCGAAATGCCGAATATATTAGAGAGATCATGAGGAAAACGAGCATCTTTCTGTCCCTGTTTATACTGACGCCTTTTTTATGCTTTGCACAGACGGAAGTAGTGTTCGCTCCGTTCATCTCCAGGCTGAAAGTGAGCGTCAAGGAAGCGAGCATTGTCGTCACATGGAAGGATTCAGAAGACATCAAAAACGGCAGATATCTCATATACAGGCACACAGAAGAAATAACCGAACAAAACTTCAAGGATGCGCTGCTCTTAGGAAGTGTCGCAGCAGGTGTGGAATCGTACACGGATAATCCCGTTGACAGGAAAAAGTACTTCTACCTCGTGCTTGCACAAAACGAAGACGGCAAAATTTACGAACTCTTCATCCCGTTCAGAAACAAAACCACGACCGGAGTGGCAGCAGTGCTGCCGCCCTCGGAAGAAGAGCTCGCATCCGCCATAACAGGCATCCGTGCGGAAAATGTGGAAGATTCCATAGTCATAACGTTTTCCGCTTCGAAAAAAGACAGGGATCTCATTCTATACAGAAGCACGAGTCCGATCCAGAATTCCAGGGACCTCCTTAAGTCTCACGCGATACGTACCTTCTCCAGTTCTCAGGAGAAGGTGCAGGACTTTCCGATTCCCGGTATCCAATACTACTATGCCATACAGGACGCCGGGCTCGTGAAGATCGGAAAGGTTTCTTTCTCGAGCGCCGACAATACCACGGTCAATCCGGTACAGATACCCCTCGGCAAATACCGGATAGGACTGCCTCAAACCGCTCAGACGTTCAGAGCTATCCCCCTCCCCTATCTGCTCATCACATCCGGAATCGATTCGGGAAAGGATCTGGAAACATCTCTGCAATTCCGTTTTCCCAAACGCGCGACGGTGAGTCCCGCAGGTTCCAAAGCGATCGCGAGAGTGCTCGCCGCTGTTTCAGTTCCGAACTACGTGGACCCGAAGCCTGAAATCCTTGAACTCGACAGGGCGGGAGCTTCCGCAGGGGAAGAGTATACGCTAAAAACCATTCTCGACGATGCGTTTTCAAAATCCAACTGGAAAGAATCGACAGCACTCTTGGAAAACTTTCTCAGCATTCACCGTTCCAAGGAAATCGAAGCGAGAAGCCATTTCTACCTTGGACAGACATATTACTTTCAGAAAGAATACAGAAAAGCTTTCCTGGAATTCCTCCTGGCGGAAGAACAACATTATGTAACAGTACAACCGTGGCTCGATGCTGTCTTCAGAAAGCTGGAGGCAAACGATTGATCACTTTTTATCTAATCGCATACTGATACGGTTTCCCCAGGATTCCCCCTGAGCGAGTTCTACAGGCCACCGAAGCACGATGCAGGTAGACTGATATATCTCCTCGAGGCTCGAAAGGCTCTGGGATACGGTATGCACAGGAAAGCTCCAAACTCGAGCGTTTTCCTGCGACGAAAGGGATACGAGCACACCGTTTAACACATCCTCGAGATGTAGCTCCAGCACTTCCTCGAGTTCGCTGCTTTCATTCCCGATCTCTTTTTTGTGATTTTGATCCACCTGGTGAATTCTCAGGCTTTCGATCCCATTCGAAGCGAAGCTCAGATTGATTTCGGAACCGAATGTGGTTGAAAGCGGTTTATCCGAAAGGTTCGTGATCGTATAATATACATTCACCGAGGTACGTTTAAATATAAACTTTTTCCATATCTCGACCGGAAAACGTTCCTTTTGTACCAGTACGTTTCCGGCCTTTTTTAGCTGGAGTTCATTGTGATCCCGATTCACATCTTCAGTATCGTACCACGAAGATAAGAAATCGCCGAGTTCCTTATATTTCATGGTCTCGAAAGCCTGAATCGTGACGTCGTCCTGGAAAAAATGATCTACGAACGCCTTCCTCAAATATGCGTCGTACCCCTTTCGCGCCGTCTGCGCATCGTGGTACAGCTCAGGCTGACGGGTAAACGTATCGAGGTAATTCCAGTTCGTGCCGAGGAAATCCAGTTCGAAAAGCATACCCCCGTTGCAATGGATATATGCATTCAGATCGTATCCTTGATACAGATATTCCCTATGTCCGTCGAGATCGAAATCCGTACTGATAATGGAGGGAATGAAGACTCCTTTTTCCCGCGTGATCTTTTCAGCCTCTATGAGAGATCTGTACGTCTCTTTCCGCAGGTGGTTGCTATAGATTCCGCCGATCTTTCCATGCCAATACGCAGCATGGCATTGCCCTTTCCAGAGTTCATCCCTGGCAGTTTTCTTTTTATATTTGTCTCCGCGTATCTGATTTACAAGGATCTGCGTATATACCATCTTGGAGTAAAGGAAATTGCTCTCGGGATATCGCGAAAGGAACTGCCTGAAATATCCGCCTTGGATAAAAGCCTGTTCCTGCTGCGAGCTGCATCGTTCCGTGAGGTTCTCAAGCATTTGTTTCCGCTCGGGTTTGAGCATCCATCCCATCATTTCAACATAGGCAGTGCAAGGGAAATATCCCTTACGCCAAGGGGCGAAGGATTTCATATACTTGCCGGGCGTAAGCGGTTCAAGCCACTCTTTATTTTCCAGTACAAGAGTCAGGAAGCTCTGGAGCCATTTCTCCTCATAGCAGATCCGTTCGGTTCCTTCCCATGCGCCGAACCGTTCTCCGTCATCCATCATGACGATGACTTGTTCTTCCTCTCCTGCGCAGCTTCTGATGAATTCGATGGTCTTTTCCGGGGATTCAGCGAACAAACACTGCCTGAGCCTTTGCGAGATCGGGAAAACGGTGACTGTTTTCCCCTGATCTTCGGTCAGGCAAGGAAAGAGCAGTTCGTCTTCGCCGAATCCGGCGGCCCTGAAGTGATGATCGTCCAAAAATGTGTAATCCATGCCGCTGTTGGCCAACACTGAAGCGAGGGTCGGCTCCCATATGCGCTCAGTCATCCAGCAGCCTCTCGGCCGCTTCCCGAATTGTTTCCTTACAAAGGTAGTCAGGCTTTCTATCTGCCCGAGCCTATCGGCGCCGGATATGAGCGGAAAGGCCGGTTCGTAAAATCCTCCGCCGAGCAGCTCGATCTGCTTCCTCCCGATCATCTCGTTGATGAGCATGAGAAATTCGGGATGAACATCTTCAAACCATTGATAGAGATTCCCGGAATAGTGCAACACGAGCGGTATTTCCGGGAAATTGTATAACACAGTGAGAAAGGGCTTGTACGCTTTTTGATATGCGTTCTCATACTGGAACTCATAACTGCCGACAGGTTGGCTGTTATGAGTCCCGAATATGAGTCTAATTTTCTTCATGTATTTCCTGCTTTTCCTTCACTTCGGGTTTCTCTATCTTCTGTATTGAAGCAGGAATGATGCATTTCGGCGGGCATGCATCTGCCGCCGCTTTCCTGTCTCCGGTCTTACTGTAATCGATCTTCGCAAGGTTCTCCTGCACAACAAACCCGCCTTCGGGTGACTTCTTTTCACATAGTTTACACCCAATGCAACCAACTTTACAGTATTTTTTTGTAATTGCACCTTTATCTTTCGAATTACAGCTCACCAGATAATCGGCACTGTACGGAATCATCTGCATGACACCGGTGGGGCAGACCGCTACGCATTTTTTGCAGGATATGCAGAGGTCCTTGTTCACCCACACGAGCCCCTCCTTGTCGTAGCTGATCGCATC
>CAZWAS010000177.1:0-1721 GCA_964631915.1 uncultured Spirochaetales bacterium
CAGAACAAAAAAAAATGGAATGTCATGGAACTCGTCGCCTGCGCAGACAGATTTAGGGAAAGAGCGGTGGACAAGGCGAAACAGTACAATTTGCAAAAAGCCTGCAGTGTGGAAGAAATCATCAAGGACCCGAATATCGACGTTGTCCTTAACTTGACCAATCCGCAGAGCCACGCGGAAATTTGTCTTGCAGCTCTGAATGCCGGCAAACATGCTTTCACGGAAAAACCGTTGGCTGTCAAACTTGAAGATGGCAAAAAAATAGTTGATACCGCTCAGAAAAACAGTCTCTACGTCGGTTCCGCTCCAGATACTTTTTTAGGCGGCAGATTGCAAACCGCCCGTAAACTGATCGACGATGGTTGGATAGGGGATCCGATAGCCGCTTCGGCATTCTGTGCTTTCCATGGCCATGAGGTGTGGCATCCGGATCCGGATTTTCTGTATCAGGAAGGCGCCGGACCCATGTTCGATATGGGCGTTTATTACATGACGGCTCTCGTTTCGTTGCTCGGTCCCGTAGGCAGAGTTATCGGAAACGCAAAGCGATATTTCGCCGAACGAACCATAACGAGCCAGCCGAAGTACGGCGAAAAAATAAAGGTCAACGTGGACACACACATAACGGGGGTCATGGAATTCAGGAGCAACGTTACGGCTACCGTCATGATGAGTTTCGACGTATGGGACCCCCTCCTCCCTAGACTGGAGATATACGGACGAGAAGGTACCATCTATTTAAGCGAAGACGATCCTTACGGTGGTCCGAATATCTTCGGTGGCAAGGTCCTTGTTCGGAGAGGAAAGGATTCCGATTGGCTTGAATTCCCGCACCAGATACCGCGACGAGAAAAACGAAGCCCCATCGATGAGATACCGCTTTTGTTCGGCTATTCCGGCAACAGCAGGGGGGTAGGGCTCGCCGACATGATATACGCGATGAGGACGAACCGGAAAAACAGAGCCAGCGGCGAGATGGCGTACCATGTGCTGGAAACTATGCATGCTTTCCAGACCTCTGCAAAGGAGGGAAAATATCAGGATATCAAGAGCACCTGCTTACGGCCTGAACCGCTGCCCATGGGTTTGCCGGATTTCGTTTTAAATGAATAAAAGATCTATGGACGCAGGGCGCCGATACGAGCCGTAAGTCGAAAGGAGGGATACAGCATGGGAAAAAAAGCATTAATAGTGTATGGCGGATGGGACGGTCACGAACCGGAAAAGGTAGCCAACGTATTCAGGAGATTCCTGGAGGAAGAAGGCTTCAGCGTAGAGATGTCGAACACGCTAGAGGCATACAACGACAGAGCGAAGCTTAAAAGCCTCAATCTCATCGTTCCCCATTGGACCATGGGAGACATGTCCGCCCAACTGATGGACGCTGTATTGGAGGCCGTCGCTGATGGCGTAGGAATCGCGGGATGCCATGCCGGTCTGGGTGACGCATTCAGGGGAAGCCCTGATTGGCAGTTCATGGTCGGGGGTCAGCTTGTGGCCCATGTCGGAGCTGCTGGTATAAATGGAAACGGTATCGAATTCGAGGTGAAAGTCAAGAACAAAAGAAATCCGATAATGGCCGGCATCAAGGATTTTAAAGTATACGACGAACAGTATTATACCCAGACGGACCCGGCGATACATGTGCTGGCAACAACAAAGGTTCCTCCCAGAGCCGGGATTTTCAAATCCGACGGCAAGGCGAACATGAATTTCGATTT
>CAZWAS010000177.1:1741-6401 GCA_964631915.1 uncultured Spirochaetales bacterium
TAAAGAAAGGGATATTTTGCAGGGGCCCCATGCGAACAACAAACCTGTCGAAATACCGGTCATCTGGACGAAGTACTGGGGAAACGGCCGGGTGTTTTACAATTCGTTGGGGCATGACGAAAAAAGAGTACTGGCGGAGCCTTCCTTGACTATAACGAAAAGAGGATTCCTCTGGGCGGCAAAATAAACCGTTTTCGGGATCAATGCTTACTGGTTTTGAATAAATAAGTGGTAAGAAGGTCGAAAGCGTCGGACCTATGTGAGGCGCCTTTTACACTTTTTTCGTTACTACCATCCTGACAACGAACCGAAGATAGCCATTCCCCCCGCATTGCTCCGTTGTTCTTAAAACGATACACTAAAGTTATCGTGCTATGCAGATGTTTCATTCATCATTCTCCAGATGAATGCGGCCGACTCCTTATCGATGACTATTGTCGCCGTATTGGGGCACGTAGCCCTTCAAACGAATTTGCTGACCACCGCTTGCGATTCTTCAATGCGCCGGAGTCGGTGTTTTTGTTTGACAACCAAATAATACTAGGAGAATGTGTCTTTTCCTTTATCTCGTCTCTAACTTTTGATTCCCCCCATACCATGAGAGGAAATCTCTATGAAACACACTACATGTATCAAGTATACAACGAAAGCAATATCAGTGTATAAGCTCTTGTATTATGCAGAAACCTTCGGCGTAAGAAAACAAGCATTTGATTGCGGGGCAGGTGGCAGTAATCCTCCTCTTTACATTTTCTATTATCATGGATATCAAGTCAGTGGAATAGACATCGATGCTGAAGCAGTAAAAGAAGCTGCCCTTTTCTGTGAGAAAAATGCCTGCAAATTGAACATATGCCTCGGCGACATGAGAAATATAGCCGGTGCCTCGAATAGGTATGGATGCTGTTATTCGTATAATTCCATATTTCACATGAGAAAACCAGATATTCAAAAAAGTATTGAGGCAATGATCAGAATAACCGAACCTGGGGGAGTTCTATATTTCAATCTGCTGCACAAGAATGATTGCGGATACGGGAAGGGGTACGAAATAGGGCCAGGCACATTTGAAGATGAAACAGATGGGGAAATCCATAGCTATTATGATGAGCATGAAATTGACCAATCGATAGCAGGATGTGAATTGGTAGAAAAGGTGCTGCTGAATAGCAAGAGGAAAACTGAACAAGAGATACTGGATCAATGGTTTATCGAATACTATATGAGGAAAAAAGTGTGAGGGGGGGGAATCGTTTGGCAAAGTGTACAAAGATAGTAATTCCCTGACAGTTGCCCATGGGATACCCTCAAGATATTTTCGCACATTTGTCGGAAGCATCCCATCCGTCAGGCGCGAGCTACGCTTCCCGTAGCTGGCTGTACTGATAGGGTTTCCTTCTACAGTCATGTCCAGGAAAAAAGGGCGTTTCAACGCCAAAACTCCTGGAAAGTGCGCCTCAATGCGGTTATAGTAGGAGTATGAAATCAATTTTTGTACATGGCGGTTCCATATGGTCAAAACGTTCGTCATAGATACCAATGTATTCATTCACCGGCCTGACGCCCTGCTTTCCTTCAGGGATAACGAAATCGTAGTGCCGCTCTGGGTGCTCGAAGAATTGGATCACCTGAAGACCTACAGCGACGAGAAAGGGAGGAACGCCAGGCAGGCGATCCGTCTTCTCGATGAAATCGGCAAGCACGGGAACCTCAACGAAGGAGTGAAGTTGGATAACGGTTCCGTGCTTAAGGTCGAAATAATCCACGAGAAGGATGCGCCTGTGGATCTCGAGGCGGACAGGAATGACAACAAAATACTGCTCACCGCCTTCAGGCTCCAGAAGGAAGGCAAACAGGTGTTCTTCGTGTCCAAGGATATAAACGCCAGGGTCAAGGCGACTGCGCTCGGGCTCAAGGCGGTCGACTACGAAAAGCAGAAGGTGAACATCAATCAGCTTTATTCCGGATTCCTCGAACTGGATGCTTCTGCGGAAACGCTTCAGAACCTCCAGAGGCATGGGTACATAGACTGGAACGAGCATTTGGTTTCGAATCAGTTCGTCCTGTTCAGGGAGAAGTCGAGCGGAACGGAAGCTATATGTAGGTACAATAAACAAGAATGCAGGCTCTATCACGTAGGCGATTACGCAGACTCCGTGTGTGGCGTCAGCCCCTTGAACCATCAGCAGAAAATGGCGTTCAGCCTGCTTCTGGACGACGATATACACCTCGTCACGCTTCTGGGCAAGGCAGGGACCGGTAAGACGTTGCTCGCCATAGCTGCAGGCTTGAAAAAAGTCCTCGAAGAAAAGCAGTATTCTCGGGTCCTCGTGAGCAGGCCTGTTATCCCGCTGGGAAAGGATATAGGGTATCTTCCTGGGGCGAAATCAGAAAAACTTTCCCATTGGATGCAGCCGCTTTTCGACAATCTCGACTACATCATGGATGTGTACAAGAAGCCGCATGTGAAAAGCGTGGAGCAGCTTCTGAACAACAAGAACATAGAGCTCGAAGCCCTCTCGTACATACGGGGACGATCTCTCCCCAAGCAGTACATCATTATAGATGAGGCGCAGAACCTTTCGCCCCACGAGATCAAAACCATAGTGAGCAGGGCGGGTGAAGGAACGAAGGTGGTGCTCACTGGAGACCCCTATCAGATCGACAGCCCTTACCTGGACGCGAACTCTAACGGCCTTACGTTTCTCGTGGAGACCTTCAAAGGGCAGCAGATCTTCGGCCACGTTACGCTCCAGAAGTCAGAGCGCAGCAGGCTCGCCGAGCTGGCAGCGGAGCTCCTCTGAGCGGTGCCTATAGTTGACAGGGAGCAGCTTGGCCGGTTGCAGAAGGCGTGTTGAACAAGCAAAGGATTCGGCATACAGGGGAACATATGCTATGAAAAACAGGGCTTTGGATTGGTACCGTCAGGCAGAGGACGATTACCTGTGGGCGGAACATACGCTGCGTGCGGGAAAATACGCGCAGGTCTGTTTCGTCACGCAACAGGTAGGAGAAAAAGCGATAAAAGCGCTTGCACTTTTTCTCGGGTATGATCAGATTCGCAGCCATTCGATTCTCGAAATAGCACGTGCGCTCCGCATCGACGGAGAAATTGAAACGATAGCCAAACGCCTCGATCAGTTCTATATCAGCTCCCGATACCCCGATGCATTCCCTTCAGGTGCTCCTTTCGAGTATTTCACCGAAGAACAGGCGCAAGAAGCCTTGCATATGGCACAACGACTTCTCGTCCTCATTGAAAAGTGCATCGGTCATGAAAGATCGAAATGATATTCTTGTAATCGTAAACCGCGACCCGCTCTTCGGCATGACTGAGGAAGAGGTGACCATACGGCTGCGGAATGCGCTTGCAAACAGAGTGAGCAAGGCGTTCTTCTTCGGAAGCTTCGGCACCGCGGCATTCGACCGGCACAGCGATATCGATATCATACTCGTGAAGGACACCGATATCCCCTTCATGAAACGAGCCGCGGAGTTCGATGATTTGAAGGAATTGCTCCCCTCTCTCGATATTCTGGTATATACTCCCTCGGAATTCGAAAGCCTGACTGCCGACCCCTCTCCGGGGTTCTGGCGCTCAGTAGTCCGGTCGATGCGCCGATTCGTGTGACTAGCAGTGTTCTGTAACTGCTTTTTCAAATCGGTATCTCGAAATAAGGTAGCATTTGGGAGAAAACCGTTGTATATTGTTCATGCCCGATCCCCTTTGCGTGTAATGGTTTGGTTTCGATGACCACCAGGTATACCTGAGGAGTCAGGCAATGAATAGCTTATTATGTGGGACACTACTGTATACTATAATTACACGTGATAATTTGTCAGGAATTCTTATAGAGGCGAAATGTTATCCGGGAGGAACGAGTGGCCAAAGAGGAACGCGGGCTCTATGTATTGACGGCATCGATTCTCGGATCGATTATCCTGATCGGCCTGATACTGCAGGGTCCTCTAGACTGTCTGAAGGGTTGTCTGACGATTCTCAGCCACCCTGCGCGGCTCATCAACGATTTTACGCTCATCGGAGGCGAGGGGGCCGCTTTGGTAAATGCGGCAGCTGTGGCGCTTCTGGGACTGATTCTGGTCATGGCAAACAGGGTCAGGCTTTCTGGTCCGACTGTGGCTGCGGTTTTCACGATGCTGGGGTTCGGTCTCTTCGGCAAGACGGTTTTGAATGCGTTGCCCGTTATGCTGGGAGTCTACGTCACTGCCAAATTCCTGCGGAAATCTTTCAAGGAGTATATTCTCATCGCTTTGTTCGGAACTGCCCTAGGGCCTGTGGCAAGTGCTCTGGCGGTGGAAGCGGGCTTGACCGGCTGGGTTGCTCTGCTCTGCGGACTTCTGGGCGGCTTTGCCGTCGGACTCCTGTTGCCTGCAGCTGCCATCAGCATGCTCCGTCTGCACCAGGGATTCAATCTGTATAATATCGGACTGACGAGCGGATTCCTCGCTTTGTTTGCAGCTTCCCTCTTCGCAGCTGGCGGAACCCCCCTCGCTCCCCATCACGCATGGAACGAGGGACCCTCCTTTGCCCTGATTGTGCTCGTACCTGCGCTGTGTGCTTTGCTTCTGTTTTTTGGGCTGATACGAGGAGGCAGAAGCATAAAGGGATTTCTCACCATTCAGAAACTGCCAGGCCGCC
>CAZWAS010000178.1:0-6342 GCA_964631915.1 uncultured Spirochaetales bacterium
TGGGCGGTACGATATATTTCGGCAAACGTGTCGATGCGGTCACAGAGGAGCAAGGGATGGCGACAGGATTGGTACTGTCGGACGGTACGCGGATTCGGGCGGACCATGTGATATCCGCCTGCGACCTCAAGGCAGCACTTTACGGGTTGCTTGGTGGCAGACATATCGATCCGCTCCACGAAGAGCTTTTTGCCACTGTGAATGTTTTCTCGTCCATTGTTCAGGTGTCGTTCGGTGTGAATATGGACTTCTCTGACCGTTGCGATTGTGCAGGAGAAAACTTCGTCTTACAGCAACCGCTCAGGATCGGGAATGTTGAACACTGCCGGATCAATGTCAAGAATTACAGCTACGATCCATCTCTCGCGCCGAAAGGTAAATCCGTTGTGCAATCCATATTCGTCGCGCCAGATTTCGAATATTGGGAAAGGCTATATGCAGACAAGGAAGCGTATCGCGCGGAGAAAGAACGGATAGCAGATACGGTAGCTGCGGAGATCGATACAATCTTTCCTGGATTCAAGGCGAACATCGAAATGACGGATGTGGCGACTCCTATGACGTACGTACGGTACACCGGTAACTGGAAAGGATCGTTCATGACGTGGATCTTGGGACCGGATAAGGTGAATAACATTCGGTTCATAAAAAAAACGGTTCCCGGGCTCGACAATTTCTGGCTGTCGGGCATGTGGGTCATGGCTCCCGGCGGAGTGCCCACAGGGGCAAAAACCGCGCGGGATGTTATACAGCTTATCTGTAAGAAAGAGCGACAACCGTTCAGAACGGTATTGCAATAACTGACTAAAATAGTTATATATTTGCTATGGGTCTGATTCCTTTCGATCTGTATGATTTTATTCGCGGACCCGCATTCGTCTTTTCCTTCGCGGTGTTTGCAGTCGGTATCGTATTTCGGGTCGTTCACTTCATCGGCATGACCAGGAGGGCGGAAAAAACTGGTAGAATTCCTTCTGCCGAACATGCGGATTCGGTTATTCTCGGGCAAAAGACGAAAAGGGTTGAAATATTCGCTCGTTTCAGGCTCAAGGCGCGGCACACCATGTACGGAACAACCCCTATCATGGGGACCGTGAGCACGGCGTTTCACCTGCTTCTGTTCCTTTGTCCGCTCCTGCTTCCCGCACACAACATACTCATGAAACAGGCCGTGGGTATCAGCCTTTTCACGCTTCCGGAGCCGCTCATAGACACGCTAACACTCCTCGTATTGGCAGCCTGCGGCTTTTTTCTTTTGCGGAGGATTATTTTCAAGCGCGTGCGATGCCTAACGTCTGTGGTCGACTATCTCATACTGTTTCTGGTCGCCTCTCCGTTCGCTACCGCATACCTCGCCTACCATCAATATTTCAATTATCGTACCGTGCTCTTTCTGCATATGATCGTAGGCGAGCTGGTCATCATGGCTATCCCTTTTACAAAACTTGGCCATATGCCGTTTGTGTTGCTCTCCCGTTTTCTGGTGAGCAGCGAATACGGGTGGGGAAGGGGATTCAGGAGATGGTAGCGGGGGCCCGATGAGCAGCACAGAGAGCAAGTCGACGGACAAGCGCATCCGGGATTTTCTTCACCGAAAAAAATGGATCATCAAGCAATCCCTCACCGTATGCGTGCACTGTTCCGTATGTGCTGCCAGTTGTTTCAAATTCTGTGGAAGCGGGAACGACCCTACGTATGTCCCTTCGTACAAAGCCATCAATTCCATTGGGAGGATATTCAGGAAAAAGGGACGGCTTTCCGATGGGGAGTACGAAGAGATCAAGGAGCTGGTCTGGCACAAGTGCGTCCTGTGCATGCGTTGTTACTGTCCTCTCGGCATAAGCATACCGTCCCTCATTTCTTATGCGAGGACGGTATGCAGGGAGAAAGGCATCGACAGGCGGTATGATGGAAGCGATGCGAGGAGGAAGTCGTGAACCGTAAAGGGTGGACACTTCTCGCAACGGTATGCACGCTTATAGCAGTCGCTGTGTTCGCGCAGGGGCAGGAGGACGTATTTTCGATAAACAACAAGACAATCTTCATGCGGAAAACCAGAGCTGCAGTGACATTCCCCCATGCGCTGCATCAAGGGCTGGAAGAGTTCTCCTGCCTCGACTGCCATCACCGATACGAAAACGGGAAGAATGTGCGGGAGTTCATGGATTTGGAAGAAGGGAACGAAACGATTCGGTGTGCCTATTGCCACCGAGGCGGGAAAGAACTGCAGAACGCATACCACAGTCAGTGTATCGGCTGCCATGAGAGGTCAGTGCGGCAGGGCAAACCGTCTGGCCCGAGGCTCTGCGGCGAATGCCATTCGTGGAAAAAGTGAGAACGGAGGGAATATGGTCAAGGCGAAGAGAAAACCGCTTGAAGAAATCATCGCGATGCTGGGAGAAAATATGCGTGTGCTTACTGTGGGCTGCGGCGGTTGTACTTCCGTGTGCCTTGCAGGCGGTCAGAAAGAAGTGCTCGATCTGAACCAGGAGCTTGCCAGCTATTTCAAACGCAGCGGAAAAGAAATCAAATTAGTGCATTACACTGTGGAACGGCAATGCAATTCCGAGTATCTCTCCGATGTGGAGGATTTGGTGGAACCATGCGACTGCCTCTTGTCTCTGGCCTGTGGTGCAGGGGTGCAGCTTCTTGCGGAAACCTACCAGACGAAACCGGTATTCCCCGCGCTCAACACCCTGTTCGTAGGCATAGACAGGAATGTGGGACTCTTCGAAGAGCGCTGCAGCACCTGCGGGGACTGTAAGCTCGGGTATACAGGAGGCATATGCCCGGTCACGCGCTGTTCCAAAAGCATTTTCAATGGGCCCTGCGGCGGAACGAAAGAAGACCTTTCCTGCGAAGTGAGCGACGATATCCCCTGCGCATGGCATGAGATTTACGAGCGCCTTAAGCGTCAGGGGCGGATGGAACATATGCTCGCGATCCATCCGCCGATGAACTGGAACGACAAAGGCGCAGAGACATTCGCGCAGCTCGGGTACGAAAGCAGATATAGGAAGTTTGGAGCATGAACATGGAACGGATGAAGTCCGGAAGCAAACTCGAACGGTTGCTCAGGGAAGGGAAATTCGTGGTGACTGCAGAGCTCGGCCCCCCAAAAGGACCCGATATGGCTTTTGTCGAAAAAAAAGCAGAATACCTGAGAAACGCAGTGGATGCCATTAATGTGACCGATAACCAGACCGCAGTCGTCCACATGTCGAGCATAGCCACAGGGGCCCATCTCGTGCGCATGGGCATCGAACCTGTTATCCAGATGACGTGCAGGGACAGGAACCGTATAGCGCTGCAGAGCGACCTGTTCGGAGCTTCTGCGCTCGGCATTCGGGGAGTGCTCTGCATTTCCGGCGACCACCAGAGCGAAGGCAATCAGAAAGGGGCGCGGCGGGTATACGATATAGATTCGATTCAATTCGTGAGCATGGCGAAACGGCTGAGAGATGAGAAGAAGATCCTCGGTACCGAAGATCCTGTGCGTGGCGACCTGCCTCTGTTCATCGGCGCAGCAGCAAATCCTTTCGCAAAACCGTACGAATTCAGGGCTCTGCGGCTACGAAAAAAGGTAGAAGCTGGAGCGGATTTTATTCAAACTCAGTGCATCTACGACATGCGCATATTCAGGGAATGGATGAAGATAGTCACGGACATGGGCATACATGAGCGGTGCTATATCATGGCTGGCGTCATGCCGCTTAAATCGCTGAATATGAC
Source organism: uncultured Spirochaetales bacterium (assembly GCA_964631915.1). Lineage (GTDB taxonomy): Bacteria > Spirochaetota > Spirochaetia > CAZWAS01 > CAZWAS01 > CAZWAS01. The sequence goes on from CAZWAS010000178.1 coordinate 3,733, forward strand.
CATGCACATGGTCGAGAAGGTTCCTGGCATCATCATTCCCAAAGAGCTGCAGAAGCGGATGTCGGGAGTTCCGAAGGAAAAAGCTCCGGAAGAGGGGGTGAAGATTTGTCTCGAAATCATCGAACAGATCAGAGAAATTGAAGGTATAGCGGGAATCCACATCATGGCCGTTGAGTGGGAGAAGAAGGTTGCAGAAATCGTGGAGCGGGCGGGGCTCTTCCCCCGGCCCGTGTGATCGTTTTTGCTAGAACAATACTCTATTTATAATATCTAACATTAATTTTCCGCGTTGATCGAACCCGAGGATGAGAATGCCACCTATTATAATTGGGTACATGGACGGAGAGCTCATCGACAATCCTTCTGGTGATATTTCTATCGAGTACGGCGGATGGGAAGACGACCTTTGCGACGGTTCTTATGTACGCTTCGATGTTATTGTGACGTCAGGCGACAGAGCCATGGTGAACTCAGCCGGGTTCTACGTGGAGGTGGTATCCGAAGGTGCAATAATGTGAATCGGGTCCCCTGCCCTTAAGGGCTTTCCCGCTCAGGGATCCCGAATAATGAGTCGAGATCTCTCCCTTCGAACGCTTCGATGAATGCCTTTACTACGTCGCTGTCGAACTGTTTTCCTGCACCTTTTTCGAGTTCGGATATCGCAGTTGCAACAGACATCCGTTTCCTGTACGGTCGGTCGCTCGTCATGGCGTCTACGCTGTCCGCTACAGCGAGGATTCGGCCGAAAAGCGGTATATTCTTTCCCGCTATGCCTTGGGGGTACCCTTTCCCGTCGTACCGTTCATGGTGGTAAAGGATCGACGGAATACAGCGTGACAAGTATTCCACGTTTACGAGGATCTGCTCTCCCTGTTTCGGATGTTCCATTATCTTTTCATATTCCTCCCGTTCGAGAGGGCCGGGCTTTCGGAGCACAGCATCCGGTACGGCTATTTTCCCCAGATCATGGAGCAGAGCGCCGATCTCCACGGAGAAGAGGTCCTCTTTTACGAGTCCCATCCGCTTCGCTATCGCCTTTGCGATGATGGTGACGCGGCTCGTATGCCCACGCGTATACGGATCCCGCGCTTCGAGCGCATTGACCAGAGCCTGTACCGTATCGAGGTAAGCTTGTGTGAGTTGCATATTTTTGCGTTCGAGATGTGAAACGAGAAGGGAACCCGTATCTCTGAGCCGTTTGCCGAGCTCCCGCATGATCGCGTATGCGAGGGTAGGGGCATTGAGGAGGAGGCGTTCGAAATCCTGTCGCGATAATTCGAGAATGGTCGTTGCGACCAATGCTCGGACTGTGGCGGAACGGGGGCCTGGATCGAGAAGAGCCATTTCGCCGAAGAAATCCCCTTCTCCCATGACCGAGAGCACCATGGCATCTCCATCCATGAAATTTTTGGTTATCTCGACTTTCCCGCTTTTGATGATGCAGAATGCGTCAGTCATGGTTTTTTCACGAACGATGACGTCCCCCGGGAGGTAGGTTTTTTCTTTTGCGATTGCCGTTATCTGCTTCAGATCATCGTCTGACAACGCAGAAAAGAACGGTACCTTATCGCCTTTTGTTGCTCCGGATTCTTCCATATGCGATCCTCTGCGGCGAAATTATCTTCTTTATTGCTAAGTTGTGCAAGGGCGACTCTGAATGCGAAGGCTATGCACGCTGTTTAGACTATAATTGTTGAAATACCGCGGGATTTGATATATTCGAGCATGTCCGAGGGAGCATCTTTATCCGTTATGATACAATCGATTTCATCGATTTTTGCGAACGTCCCCTGGGATACGATACCGAATTTCGATGAGTCCACAAGACCGATGACGTATCGGGCTTTTTGCACGATCACTTTTTTCTGATCTACGAACCCCATATGCAGATCCATAAGCCCGTCCTTGATGGTGAAGCCTGCCGCTCCGCAGAATGCTTTCGCGATATTCCATTCGGATATGATTTTTTCGTCTGGGGGACCTATGGTGGACAGAGAGTTCCTATTGATAAACCCGTTTAGCAGGTAAATATTGAAGGGTGAATTGAAATTGAGCCAATAGGCGATTTCTATGCTCGGCGTGATGACCGTGATCCCTTCTTTTCCCGGGAGGAAGAGCCGCATGTCGGCTGCGGTGGTACCACCGTCGATGAAAATTACTTCCCCGTCGTTCACGAGATCGGCCGCAGCCTTGCTGATTGCTGTCTTTTCATGGGAATGAATTTTTTTTCGAATGCCGAACGAAAGAACACCGTCTTTTTTCTCGATCGCCATTGCTCCACCGTGGGTTCTCACGATCTTTCCTTTCTTCTCGAGTTCGGACAGGTCGTTTCTGATCGTAGCAACGGACATATTCAGGTGATCACAGAGTTCTTTCACTGTGACTCTACCGCGGTCATCTATTTCCGCGAGTATTGCATCCAGCCGTTCTTCTACAAAGTGTTTTTTCATGGTTTCATCCCTCTCTGATTCTACAATATTTTACAATATTTTTCAACTTATTTGCTTAGTGAAACGATAAAAATAGATAAATAAAAATTTGACACCAAAATATAATTAATATTATATTAGCATAAAAAGAAAACTGTAATGAATTTTGTTTTAATAAATA
>CAZWAS010000179.1:0-6272 GCA_964631915.1 uncultured Spirochaetales bacterium
GGCTCGTGCTGCGGTCGAGATGATCAATTCAATGCATCTTGTCCGTACGGATCATCTGACCCTTCCCGAAACAGGGTATGCTATAGGCATCGGCCTCCATGAAGGAGAGGCGATCGTCGGCAATATCGGTTCCTCAGATAAGTTCGACTACACCGCGATAGGCGATACCGTAAATATAGCTTCAAGACTGGAAGGGCTCACCAAGCATTATCATAAGCGGATACTCGTTTCCGAAGAAGTGGCGGAGAAAATAGGTGGAGAATTCAGCCTCCGGGAAGTCGACCGGGTGAAGGTTAAGGGCAAAATGGCTGCCACCAGCATTTTCTCCATAGAGGATGCCGGGATGCAGCTCGATGAGGAGTCGAAGGATGCGTACGCGAAAGGTTTGAAACTGTACAAACAAGGAAACTGGGACACTGCGCTGACGTATTTTCGTGTGGTCTTGGAAAAATCGCCTGATGATCGGCTATCTACGATGTTCGCGGACAGGTGCGTCGATTTCAAGAAAAGCCCTCCGGAAGACTGGGACGGTTCCGTAGCGCTGGATTTCAAATAACAGTATTTCCGCAATCCGGTTGCCTTGTTGAGGAAACGAATTTCAGATCGTCTCCCGCAGGTTCCCCCACAGCATCTATCGACGATGAGCTGTTTGAATAGATTTACGCGGTCGATGCGGTCGTCCCTGCTGAGGTGTTTTGCCAGCTCGATGACGTATTGTATTTATCCGCCAGTATCGGCATCTCTGCCCAGCTCCAGGTTCTCGCTGTGGGGGAGCCTGTGCAAGCTGAACACGTGGATGTAGATTTTTTTTCATGCATGTCTCCGTCCTTTCGAAAGCCCTTGGGCGGACTGGAGAAGCGTTGGTTTATTTTTCAGTCTAAGAGCGAAAGAGTCAAATTTTTACGCGAAAATATCTTTAAAAAACCCCCTGTGTATCGCCATGGAATTTGCAGTTTCATTAAAACTATTGATCGATAGTGATCAATATTGATGCAATAACCGATTGACTAGTGGTCAAATAGTCATTTAGTATCATCATAGCGGAAAGCTATCATACACTATCGTATTCGCCGCATGTGCGATGAAAAGAGAGAGCCCATGAAACCGCTTGATAATTTTGTCAGAGTGTTATCCGATCATGAGTTGGATCTGCTGCACGAAAAAGCCCTCGAGCTGCTCGCTGCCCCGGGTATGCGCATAGACAATGCGGATGTGCTCGCATGTCTTGAGCGGAAAGGTGCTTCCGTCGATCGTTCGTCGAACATCGTTTCATTCCCCGGGGAGCTCGTCGAGGAGACGATCGCGCTGGCGCGCAAGGATGAGCGGGAACGCAGGGGGAGAGGTGAGGATGAACTCTCCGCCACGAACCAGCTCACGTTCAGTTGGCATACCCCTTTCATGAGGAAGGATGCTCCGGTGCGCGCGAGCCTCGGAGGGGGCTGCCCTTCCTATTACGATCATGCGAAGCAGGAGACGCGTTATGCGACTGCAGAAGATTTCCGCAGGATGATACGCCTCGGTGAAGGCATAGACCAGATTGTCACCGTCGGCAATCCGGTCCACTATGTACTGGAAGACGACGGAACCAGGGTAGCTCCGAAGATGGTGGCCATCAAAGGCGCGGCTCTCGTTGCGACGCATTCGAGCAAGCCGGGGTGCACATCGTGCATAGACAGGCGGCAGGTGAAATACCTCGTCGAGCTTGGCATCATAGTCAAAGGATCGGCGGAGGAGTATATCAGACGTCCCGTATTCGTGAACATACACGATACCGAAACTCCCCTGCGGATGAGTTATCCGGAATCGTCGATCATGTATGAAATGGCGAAACGGGGAATCGGTACCTTCATCCTGCCCATGGCATTGGCCGGAATAGCAGGTCCGGTATCTCTCGTATCGAATGCGGTCATAGCTGCCGCGGAAATTCTCGGCGTGTGGACGGCGTCGAAATCAATCAACGAACAGGCACCCGTCGAAGCATCGGCCGTATGCGGTGTTCTGAATCCGAGAAACGGCGCTGCCTGTTTCTCGGCACCCGAGACCGTTCTTATAGATCTTGCAGTCGCTCAGCTTTTTCGAGAAAGGTACGAAGTACGCTGCAGCACCGGACCGGGCATCATAGACGCACCTGTGCCGGGTGCTCTGTCCATCTTCGAGCGTACGTACAAATTGGCATACAGCGGTCTTTCGGGGGAACCCTCCTATCCGGTCGGCATACTCGCAGGCGGCGTGGTGTTCTCGCCCGAACAGGTCATGATCGATCTGGATATAGCCAATGCGCATCACCGGTTCGTTCGAGGAATAGGGGGCTCGGAATTCGACGATGCGCTCGATCTAATCAGGGAGAGAGGTATAGGAGGATTATTCATAGACACGGAGCATACTGCATCGAATTTCAAGGATTTTCTCTGGATGCCGGAAGTATTCGAACGGCTGAAGGACACGGATGTAAGCCATGCTCGTTCCAGCGATCCGGTAGATAAGGCTTATGAAAAATGGAACCAGATCCTTGTCGACACCGAAGAGTACACGGTGGATGCCGTAAAACGACGCGCCATAGACGATGTGGTTAAACGGGCAGCTGAAGAGTTGTCCGGAATCCGGGGCGCTCTGGAATGAGGAGAACTCGTCTATGCCGCCTGATTTTCCGGAATTCTCAGGGGAGGCTTTGGGACATCAGTCTCCGAATCTCTTTGGTATCCGTTTCCTGAGAAAACTCTAGGACGCTATCAAAGAGCGCACAGCCTCGTGCGACTCGAGGAATGTTAGCTCTCCGAGGTAGGTATCCCTCCATTTCGAACCTCTGTACACTCCCCGTATGACTGCCTTGTACGAGCCTGCAGAGAGAAACACATCGGGGAAAAACTGCCTTTCCCGCACATCCCGGAGCGTGAGGGAGAATTCCGTTATATTGTCCTCAGAGACTATACCGAGGGTTTTCTCCCCGTTGTTTTTTTCAAAATACGTGTGGAGATCCCGTTTCTCCATGGCGAATCGGAGTAAATGGTGCTCCTGCGAGTATAAGATCTATGGAATACCCCAATGCCCGTCGTCGCTGTGAGCATCCCTGCTGCGAAGAAGAAGGAGGCCAGAAATAACGCATGTGCGCATGGTTTCATCGGATAACCCTCCTTTCGTTCGGGATAGAGGATTTCCGGTTTTCTATGCCGATTCCGCGAGCTGAACCTCTTCATCATGGAGAGCGTCGATCTTCGCCTTAACTTGCGAAATATTGAGGATATTATCGTTACCGATCCGCTCTATCTCCCGCGATGCCTTCACTATATCTTGAAATTTGGCGAGTACTGCACCTATGGTTTCGTTCAACGCCTGACAATGGCCTTGTATCTCGGTTATATCCTTGCTGTTTTCACCGATGAGAGAATTAACTTCGGATATTTTTTCATCCGCCTGCGACGAAGCCTTTACCATCTCGGAAACCGCTCCAAGCACCTCTTTCGTGCCCGAAGAAAGGCCGTTCATTCCCGAAAGAATTTCTTCTATAACACGGGCGACGACTGCGATTTCGGAGTTGATTCTGTTGAAATATGTTCCCGCCCTTTTGTTTATTTCCGCGGTATTCTTAATATCAAGTATATTCTTTTTGATGGATTCGTTGATCATTCGCGTGTTGTGATTTGCATTTTCCGCGAGCTTGCGGATCTCGCCCGCCACCACGGCAAATCCCTTGCCGTGTTCTCCGGCATGGGCGGCCTCTATCGCTGCATTCATGGCGAGGAGATTAGTGCGTTCGGAAATATCGTCTATCACTTTGAGTATGTCCACGATGCCCGATATGCTCTCGGCGAGCGCGTCTATGGCCTTAAGCGATTTATTCATCTCCTGCTCTCCTTCATCGGCGGCTTTTACAAGAGAATCGATAAATGTCTTTTTCCCCAGAGCACTTTCCGTTATGCGATGAATGGAGTTCGTCATTTCCTCCACTGCATCGGAAGACGCAGCGATGAGCGTATTCTGTTCGTTGAAAAAAGCATGAAACTGCTTGGAGGCGACCACGACTTCCGTGTTTATTTTCGTTGATTTTGCCATGCGTGCGTTCAGAGCCTTTATATCCGCATATATTCCTTGGAGGTGTTCGTTTATGATGCGGATACTTTCCAGCGTGGTGGAGGAATACTGGATGAGCTGATTGCCGATTTCGATTCCTTTCGTAGAGGAGATGAGCACGTTTTCCATGCTCTTCATGCGGTTGATATTGCTTCTGGTTTCCGCCTCCGCGATGGCGACCACTTCTTTCGTATACGCTATGACTCTGTAAGAGAAGAACCCGCATACCGTCAGAATGAGCAGGCTGATGATAAGCGGAGATACATCCGTGTTCCCTGCAGCGAGCCGTCCTGGAGCGGCTTTCAGGAAAAAGTAAAGCAGAACAGTTGCAATCGCGATACAGGAAACGAGTACGGGTTGGAAACGTCTGAAACCCAGGAGGCAGGTCAACATGAGCGGGACCGCGAGAAAGAAAGCGAGCTTGTATTCGGCGAACGGATTACCGGAAGGCTCCATGAACACGATAGCCGAAAGGATGAGAAGCGTACCGATGACAGTCATCGTACTTCCGGTGCTGTAGTATTTCGCGCGCAGCAAAACGATGCTCGCTATGAATACAGCTATGAGGAATACCTCAGCCATGGCGGAGACTGTGTCTTTTTGAATGATCGTTTCGACGATGACGATATTCAAAGCGAGAAATATGATGGCGACTGTGTTGATGAGAAGCAGAATGTTCGCTTTCTTCCGCAGTTCTATGGTTTCGCTCTGATACTTAAAAAGAAAAAATGTTTTCAAGGATTCGAGGTGTCGCATAATTCTACCGTCTTTTTTAGATTTTTTTCAGAAAGTCCGCTGTAGTCGTTACCCATCCGAAATAGTTCCGGATCGCAGCGACTGAAGCGTCGTGCAGTTCTTTCCGCGACGTGATGCATGCATCTTCGAGAAGGGTGCAGAGATAGCCGCGGTCGAAGGCTTCCCGTATGGTGGATTCCACGCATCCGTCCGTCAGCCCTCCGGAAAACACGAGTCGTGCAATGTTCCGCGAACGAAGCACGACATCGAGATCCGAAGAACAGAAAGCGCCGCTCGAGGTTTTTTCAATCACGATGTCCTCAGGTTCCGGTTTCAGCCGTATGTCTATTTGGCTCGCAGGGTGATCATAATACAGTTCGTATTGTCTTCCGTTCGCGTCGTAGAGGTCCTCGGCGAATCGTTTCCTGCATACGCCTGCAGGAACATCCGCGAGATTGCGGTTGCGGTACGCTATGCGGAGATATACTATGGGGATGGAGCGTTTTCTGCACTGCTGTATCACTTTTTGTATGTTCGGAAGTACAGTTTTCTCGAATGTGGAAAAGTAGTAGTCATCCGAGCCGTCCGCGCTCCATCTGCTGGAGTATTCCCGTTCGGTCATATAGTTCTGCATGTCTACGATAATAAAGGCGAGCCTCTCCTTTTCGAGCCAGGACTGTAAAGATATCCCCATGGGACCATTCCTGTCGAGCACATAGTCCTGATACATGAACACCCCCTGCTGTTTCCGTTATTGGCTGCCCGTTTTCCATCTTCGGTACCATTCCAAGGCAACCATGATTATAGCGTTGATATACGGTTCGCGCCCCATGTTCCGTTCGACTTCCTCGACGGGAACCAGTTCGACATCTACGATTTCGTTTTCGTCGAGGTCCTGTTCGTTGTCCAGTTTGCAGTCGAGCGCGACGAACGTATATACGGTGTTGTCCATGAAGGCGGGATTCGGATTAATCTTGCCTGCGAAATGGAGGTTTCCCGGGCTGTATCCCGTTTCCTCTCGCAGTTCCCTCATTGCTCCCTGTTCCGGACTCTCTCCCTCATCCATTATTCCTCCCGGAAATTCGAGCGTGACGCTCCTCGAACCGTGGCGGTATTGCCACACCATGATGAAACAGTCCTTTCCGTGTTGGTTTTTTACCACAGGTACAACATTCACCCAGTCCGGGGAGTGAAGATAATAATAAAAACCCTTTTTCCCGCATGCGGATTCCTGCTCCGTGAGGCATACGCTGAAAATATGACAATCGAGCACTTCCTTGTGCGACATTTCCGTCCATACGAGGTGTTTTCTCTCTTCAATTTTTATGGAATCCATACGCCGAAGCATATCGAAAAAACAGAAGAATGAATATCCCTCGCATTCACTGTATTGGTTTCGAATTGCGTTTTTTCCCCCGGTGTCTGAGGAATTTCGCCAGAGCACGGCCGGTGTGCGAATCCCCCTTCAG
>CAZWAS010000180.1:0-2027 GCA_964631915.1 uncultured Spirochaetales bacterium
CGAGTCCGCCCGATTCGACCGCTCTCGCATCTCTCCATAATTTCATCGTGCCCAAGAGGACTCGAACCTCCGACCATCAGATCCGCAATCTGATACTCTATCCAACTGAGCTATGGGCACAAAAAAACGGAGAGGGAGGGATTCGAACCCTCGGTACCCTTTTACGAGTACAACTCCTTAGCAGGGAGCCCGATTCGGCCACTCTCGCACCTCTCCATGTGCCAGTTCACATTCCTTACAGCTCTTGGTATAGGTACGGAGAAGGTGGGATTCGAACCCACGGAGCCTTGCAGCTCAACGGTTTTCAAGACCGCCTCCTTCAACCACTCGGACACCTCTCCAGAGGTTTGCAAACTGGAATTAAACTATAAAGAATGAGACTCCATTTGTCAATATCGGGGTAAGTTTGAGAAAACTGGGATCAATCGCGCTTTGAAATCACTAAATCGACTATGCGCTCCAAATCTTCCATAGAATAATAAGAAACTTCAATTTTACCATTATCTTTAGTTCCTTTTATCGATACCTTTGTTCCAAGCCTTTCAATGAGTTTTTGCTCGATTTCAATGAGTTCTACGGATAGATTTTTCGTCTGATTTGCTTTTTTTTCTTGTCTGTCAGCCCTACGGAGACCCTTCTGCAGTTCGGAAGCGAGCCTTTCCGCCTCTCTGACAGAGAGCCCCTCTTTCATGATTTTCGAAAACAGTATCTCCTGATCCGCCGGATTGACAAGCGAGAGGATCGCCCTGGCATGTCCGGCAGTGATTTCTGCCTTGGAAAGGGCTTTCTGCATATCATCCGGTAGCTTCAGCAACCTTAAACTGTTTGCGATAGTCGAACGATCTTTTCCGAGCCGCTTTGCAAGCCCTTCCTGATTGAACGGTCCATTCTCAATCAACTCCCGGTATGCCATGGCTTCTTCGATGGGCGTAAGGTCTTCCCGCTGGATATTTTCGATAAGCGCAATCTCTATCTTCTCTTCGTCTGTCAGATTCTTGATGATAACCGGCAATTCTTTCAAACCAGCGATAAGCGAAGCTCGATATCGTCTTTCGCCAGCAACGATGATGTACTCTCCTGCTTCCTTCTCTTCAACAAGAATAGGCTGAAGTATGCCCTTTTCTTTTATCGACTCGGCCAACTCGTGCAAACTCTCTTCCTTGAATTCTTTTCTTGGTTGCCGTGGATTTGGATGTACCTTCTGAATCGGTACGGAAAGCGTTGTTTGACTTTCGCGTTTTTGAGGTTCTTCACTCCCTCCAAACAGAAGGGCGTCGATACCCTTTCCAAGAGCTTTCCTAGACACGCTTTATCACCTCTTCTGCCAGTTTTTTATAGCTCTTTGCACCTATACATTCGGGATCGTACTGATTTATCGGTATTGAATGAGAAGGGGCCTCGGACAACCGTACATTCCTCGGAATGATGGTTTTGAACACCTTATCACGGAAATACCCCGTCACCTGCTGGACGACTTCATTCGCGAGCCTGGTTCGCGAATCATACATAGTGAAAAGTATGCCTCCTATGGTAAGCGAAGCATTCAGATTCTGTTGGACTCGTTTCACAGTTTGAAGTAAAAGGCTTAAACCCTCAAGAGCGAAATACTCGCACTGCAGCGGGATGAACACACGATGCGCCGCTACAAGGCCGTTCAACGTGAGAACACCTAAAGATGGAGGACAATCGATGAACACAAAGTCCCATTTGTCTTTTTCCGGCTCAAGCGCGTTTTTCAGAAAGAGCTCTCGACCTTCGATATTGGCGAGCTCGATATTAGCACCAGTGAGATTGATATTTGAAGGGATAATGGAAAGATAAGGAACACTGGTTTTCTGAATAGTCGAGGCAATCGGATTTTGCTCTGTTATCACCTCATATATTCCCGGAACATCGACTTTTGCCCCAACTGAACTCGACAGATTGCCTTGAGGGTCAAAGTCTATGAGTAAGACCCGTTTTCCCATTTCTGCAAGATAGGCACCCAGGTTGACAGCAGAAGTAGTTTTTCCTACCCCACCCTTTTG
>CAZWAS010000180.1:2042-6258 GCA_964631915.1 uncultured Spirochaetales bacterium
CTTTTGATTGGCAAATACATCCACGATTCCCATGTCGATTCTACTATAAATGAAAACAGAGAAAATGTCACCGTATACTGTAAAACCTTGACCTCATTAGACCTTTATAGTAATTTACTACTGTTGTATTAGTTTTTTTCTATGTAAGGAGCACTATATGATCCTGGAAAAGGTACAAACAGCAATTCAGGGAGTTCGCCCTTCCCTACAAGCGGATGGTGGAGATATTGAACTTGTAAGCGTTTCCGAAGATGGAAAAGTACAGGTTCGATTGACCGGAGCCTGCCATGGCTGTCCTATGGCACAGATGACGTTGAAACAAGGTGTCGAGCGCTATTTGAAAAAAGAGGTTCCGGAAATTACATCTGTTGAATCGGTCTGAACTCTGTTCTGCATAGCGAACAGTACACGAAACTCAATATGCTCGTTTGGGTAAGGGCATATTGAGTTTACCTCATAAACAGATTCTTACGGTGTTGCAGTTGTCAAATTTTTCGAAAAATAGTTGAAAAAATAGAGAATTGGTATAAATTCATAATAATTATTAAGGAATGAATGCGACTTAAATCATGGATCAAAAAGTACTGAGAAGGTTCCCAAAAATTGAACTGCACAGACACCTGGAAGGCACATTCAATACAAAAACCCTTTTCAAAATATCTCAAAAAAACAATCTCGACATGCCAAAACAATATGAAAAATTCATTGAAGAAATTCAATTCTCTAAAGATTCCGAGCCGGACTTCCTAGGCTTTCTGGGGAAATTCAAGAATCACTGGTATCGTTCGCTCGATGATGTGTATGAGCTCACATACGATTCGGTACAAGATTTCAGCAATGATGGAATCTTTTTTATCGAACTGCGTTTTTCACCTGAGCACTTCGCACTACAAAACAACTTTGACAGAAAAGAAGTAACAAAGCTGGTCATTCAAGCTGGGAATGAAGCTGCAAAAAAGAACAATTTTTTTATTAAATACCTCATCACGTTCAACAGAAGCAAACAAGATGAGGACGGAATGATAAACCTCTACAACGAACTGAAAAGATTGGAGATGGAAGATATTGTCGGAATCGATCTGGCCGGCGATGAATTGCATTACCCTCCAAGCATGTTCAAACGACTTTTTGATCTTATACGAAAGGACGGCATGTACAAGTACACGATACATGCGGGAGAAGTCACTCCCCCTCAGCAAATCTGGGAAGCGATCGAAATATTGAAAGCGTACAGAATAGGCCATGGTATTGCAGCAATACACGACGAGCGTTTACAAATGTATCTGAAAGAACACGACATTCCTTTAGAGGTTTGCATTACCTCAAATCATCTGACAGGTGCATGGGAGCAAGAAAAAACACATCCGTTTGGTCTTTTGTATAAAAAGGGAATTCCAATCACTATCAACTCCGATGATCCTTCTATTCAAGGAACGGACCTTACAGACGACTATGTAAAAGCACACGACTATTTTTCATTAACGTTGGACGATTTTGTGGCGCTGAATCTTAAGGCTCTGCAAACAAGTTTCGTTTCCGAGATAGAAAAAAAGAAACTTATTGCAGCCTACAACTCGAAACTGAAAGAATACAAAGTTTACACATAATCAGGAATCGCTTATTGTTTCACGTGAAACATCGTTCGATTGTTCAGGCTTGGACCCTTTATCTCCTTCATCGTCGTCTTCTTTAGCGACACGAGCAATAGCGACTAGAGAATCAGGTTTTTCTATATTAACGATTTTTACTCCCATAGCTGTTTTTCCCATAACGGGAACCTCGCTGAGTCGAAGTTTCAGGGTGTTTCCCTGCGATGTGATACAAACCAGGTCGTCAACGTCCATAACAGAAAGAACACCGATCACCTCGCCTGTCTTTTCAGTGACTTTATAAGCGATCTGACCTCGTGTTCCTCTTCCATGAGCCTGAAAATTATCAAATTCGACCTTTTTCCCAAGTCCAAATTCTGTAACGAGAAGCATCTTCGCATTATCCCGAATAGCTACGACTCCGGCCAATTCATCTTGATTCCCGAGCCGCATACCTTGAACTCCCCTTGAAGCCCTTCCCATGACCCGTACATGCTCTTCATGGAACCGCAACGCATTACCGTTCTTTGTTATCAACACCACTTCATTGTTTCCATTGGTAAGCAGTGCGGTGATGAGCCGATCATTTACATCGAGTTTCAATGCGACAATTCCTCGAGTCTTGGCATTGATGAACTCGTCTGTTGCAACTTTTTTGACAACTCCCTTGCGGGTTGCCATGAAAATAAAATGATCATCGCTGAAATCATGAAGTGTAACAATAGCAGTCACCTCTTCATCCGCAGAAATTGAAAGTATAGACTTAATATGTTGTCCTCGTGCGTTTCTAGAAGCCTCCGGGACTTCGTGAACTTTCAACCAATACGCTTTGCCGGCACTGGATACGAAGAGTATATAATCATGCGTCGACGCAATGAACATGTGTTCAATAAAATCATCTTCTTTCAGGTTTGTGGAAGAAGAGCCTTTCCCCCCCCTTCCTTGATTCCTGTACGCAGAAACAGGGATCCTCTTTATATATCCCCTGTTGGAAATGAGGATAACCATATCCTCTTTCTGAATAAGATCTTCTATGTTGATTTCTTCAATCTCGTCAGCAATTATTTCTGTTCTCCGCTGATCCCCGAATTTATTAGCAATTTCAAGGGTTTCGGCTTTTACCACGCCGAGAATTTTCGCATCGCTCGACAACAAATCCTTCAGATATGCAATAAGAGCATGTACTTCTTTCAATTCATCAAGAATTTTCTGAGTTTCAAGGGAGGTTAGTTTCTGGAGCCTCATATCGAGAATCGCTTGTGATTGGATCTCAGAAAGTGTGAACCTCTCCATCAAACGCGTTCTTGCCGATTCGACTGTTTTCGAGCTTTTTATGATCGCAATCACTTCGTCAATATTATCCAGAGCAATCTTCAGACCTTCGAGGATATGAGCGCGTTCTTCTGCTTTCTTCAGGTCGAATCTGGTTCGTCTTGTTACGACATCCTTTCTGTGCAGAATGAAGTGGTCGACCATTTCCCTGAGAGTAAGCAGTTTCGGCCTTCCGTGTACCAGGGCGAGATTATTCACACTGAAATTCACCTGAAGCTGAGTATTGGCAAACAGCTGATTGAGCACGACTTTCGGCACTATGCCTCGTTTCAGCTCTATGACAATGCGCATGCCGTTTCTGTCTGACTCATCTCTCAGATCAGCAATTCCATCAATTTTCTTATCGCGTACGAGTTCGGCTATGCGAACGAGCAGGTTCGCTTTGTTCACCATGTAAGGAATCTCAGACACTATGATGGTATCTTTGCCGCTTTTTGTAGATTCTAATACAAATCTACCGCGGACAGTTATTCTGCCCTTTCCTGTCCTGGCGGCATCGCGTATGCCTTTTTTTCCGAATATGATGCCGCCGGTAGGGAAATCCGGTCCAGTGATTATCTTTGAAAGCTTTTCAAAGGGAAGATTCGGATCGTCTATCACTGCTTCAACGGCTTTGCATACTTCCACTAAATTATGCGGAAGTATGTTCGTAGCCATTCCAACAGCGATACCACTTGCGCCGTTGACCAGGAGAAACGGAAAAGCCGCTGGAAGTACCAGCGGTTCTTCCATAGAATCGTCGTAATTTGGACCAAAATCCACTGTATCTTTTTTTATATCTCTCAGAAGCTCTTCTGCAATTTTACTTAGCCGTGCTTCCGTATAACGCATAGCAGCCGGAGGGTCTCCATCGATGGATCCGAAATTACCTTGTCCCTCAACTACCGGATAGCGAAGAGAAAAATCCTGTGCAAGCCTGACCAGCGCATCATAGATCGACATGTCGCCATGGGGATGGAATTTTCCAAGCACATCTCCAACGATTCTTCCGCTTTTTTTGAAAGGCCTGTCGGCATGAAGCCCCATTTCATTCATGGAATAGAGGATACGCCTATGCACGGGTTTCAATCCGTCTCTCACATCGGGCAATGCCCTGCTCACAATAACAGACATCGCATAATTGAGATATGATTCTCTTACTTCGTCTTCTATAGCAACCGGGATTACTTTGCCTTTATTTTCACCCACAGCAGTCTCCTAGACTTATTCCTTTTTCCGGAAAAGAATATTTTTTATTTATGGGAACCTCTAGTAACCTCGGTTGGTTCCCATACCGGGCACCTAATCGCCGGTAG
>CAZWAS010000181.1:0-1044 GCA_964631915.1 uncultured Spirochaetales bacterium
AGGTACACTTTCCACAATGCTTTCCCATTCTGAGCAAAGGCATAGGTGAATCCGATGCTCGTACTTGTTATGAATTCGTTCTTTCTTCCCGAAGAAAGTCCCCGCGGAATGCCCTTCACTTCCGCATCCCAGAGAGGTTCCCCCCAGATCGAAACAGCCCGAAGCCGCTCGTCTCTGCACGGTATGCAGAGCACATTGCCATTCGCAATAGGGCCTGCGGAAGGAGGAACTTTCAGAGCAAGAACCCATTTGATTCTGCCGTTGGGAGCTATGGCGGAGAGGGAACCGTCGGCAGTTGCGCAGTAGATAGTCCCGCGCATGTCTATCGCGGGAGGGGTTTCTATGTTCGCCGTGAGCTTAATACGCCATATTTCCTTGCCTGAGGGATTGAGCGCATAGAGCGTACCCTCTTGTATACCGGCATAGACAGTGCCATCAATTCCTGCTGCGACACACGGCGAAACCGTTCCATTGAGGTAGAAGCGCCAGAGCAGAGCACCCTCGACGGAAAGGGCATAGAGATATCCGTCTTCCGCTGCGAAAACAATCGTCTTAGCCGTCACGATCGGAACATGCTGTATAGCTCCACCTACCGCATAACGCATCAAGGTTTGCGGCTGCTCTGAAAAAATAAAACCGGAACATTGTATTGCAACAGAAAAAAGGATGATAAAGCGGCGGAACCTCACGAGCACACCATATCACGAAACAGCAGTAGGGTAAATACTATGTGTCGCCTTCGCTTCTTCGCAGTTTCGCAACAGCTTCGAGATGTGCGGTCTGGGGATAAAAATCGAAGGCACGGAAATCCACGATCGAATAGCCTGTAACGGCAAACGCCGCAAGGTCCCTGGCAAGCGTCACCGGATTGCAGGAAACATAGATAATTCTGGCAGGTTTCAGCGAAGCAATATGCAGAAGAGCCTGCCGCGAAAGCCCTCCCCTTGGTGGGTCGAGGAGGACACAATCGATGCGACGAACTTGTTTCCGCTGTATAAACCAGGCCTCCACGGTTCCTGTAAACACCGTTGCCTTTCTGCTTTT
>CAZWAS010000181.1:1065-6170 GCA_964631915.1 uncultured Spirochaetales bacterium
CGGCAGTCTTCCCATTTTCTTCGACAGCTATTACTTCGTCGAATCGTTCGGAAAGGAATGCGCCGAAGACCCCACAGCCGGAGAAAAGGTCAAGCGCTGCGTTTCCGCTTTCCCCGGCCAGTGCAAAGGAAATGAGCTTCTCGAACATTTCGATATTGCTCTGGAAAAAACCGGAAACCGGAAACCGTATCGGTTTTCCCAGAATCGGAACCTCAACATCCTTTGCAATCCCTTGTGTAACGTACCACTCATCTGTACCGAATACCACGAACCGTTCAGAGAACGGCGGTTTTGGATCCGCGAGAAACGCGTTGATGCCCTTCCGGGCAATAGGACAGGACGCAACAGGAATCGCCGTGTTGGTGCTGCGTTCCATGAAGCCGATCACGGTTTCCGTAGCATGTACCTGTATCCTATTCCTCCACCCGTATTCGGCCGAAGGGCGGATTTCAAAATCAGCGATACCCATTTTTCCTATCCGTGCGAAGGTTTCGTGTATTATCTGTTGTTTTATCTTGAGCTGTGCTGAATATGCGATATGCTGAAAGTCGCAGCCTCCGCACCTGGTGAACAATGGACAGACAGGGGCCACCCGCTCCTTCGAACGCTCGAGCACTTCGAGTATGTCGGCCCGCAGATAGTCCCTATGTTCCTCCGCGATACGGACCAAAACCGTTTCTCCAGGTACTGTGAACGGCACGAACACCGCTTTGCCGCAGAGTCTGCCGAATCCGTCCCCGCCTGCGACGATCTTCTCAATGGTCACGTGTCTTGTTTCGCTCATGGTCTCAGGATCATCTCATACCTCCTTTCGCAGCTTTGTCAATGCATACGACCTTGCGTTCCGGTAATTCCACATATGGCGGGTTAACACCTCAGAGAAAGGCAGGAACTCACGTACCTCACTATAGCGGATAAGAATCCGATGTCGTTCGGTGCGTGAGTTCCTGCCTTTTTCTAATGCTTTTTCTCCCCATTTTGGCTCAGCAACACAGCATTGTGCACAACGGTTAGCAGTAGGGATTTCGCCATCCGCATCCCTTCGGCATTCCCATATATCTGTGCCATGGTGGAATTGCTGCTTGCGTTTCATCCTGTGCTTAGTTTACAATGAGTCAAATCACGCTGGAGGAATCTCTTGAAAAAACCAGTAAAAGTATACGATTTCAACCTCGGCAAAGTGAATGCCATGGTTTTATCTTCTCTGAAAAAGAAAAAGGAAGCAACAGTAGCGGATGTGATAGCTGCAACAGGCCTCCCGAAGTATCAAGTCGAAGAATCCATGAAGGCCGTGGCAGACGAATATAGAGGACACTTCAAAGTCACCGAATCAGGCGAAATTCTCTACTATTTCCCCTACGGTATGAAAAGCCGGTACACAGGATTCGGACCTACAGCAAAACGCTTTTTCTCCGCTGCACTGAAAATCACCGGAAAGATACTTGCTTTCCTGTTCAAAATCTGGATAGTCGTGATGCTCGTGGGATACTTCGTGCTGTTCATCGCCCTTCTCATACTCGCGTTCCTCGCATCCATAGCAGGCTCAGCGAGCAGGAGCGACAAGGAATCGCGATCCAGGGATTCGGGAGGAGGATTCCTGTCGTTCTATTTCACTGCGAGGATCGTGGATCTCTTCATAACAATCTGGCTGTACAGCGGCATGAACAAAAAGAAGGGGGAAAAGGGGAGACCGCTACACAAATCCGTATTCGCCTTCGTGTTCGGCGAAGATAATATAAACAAAAACTGGGATCAGATCGAGAAACGGATGATCATAAGCTTCATACAGCAGAACAAGGGCGTCATAACGTTGGAAGAAATCATGGCTCTCACTGGCCGTTCCTCGGAAGATGCACAGGTGCTCTTGAATAGCTGCCTGTACGAGTTCGAAGGAGAACCGAATGTGACGGAAAACGGCACTCTGTACTATCGGTTTCCCGAACTGATGAAAAAAGGGGACGAAAAAGCGGAATCTTTCCGCAGGGTGAAAAAAAGCCTTTACCCGTTCAACACGAACAAACCGTCCACGAACAAGTGGATCGGAGTACTGAATGCAGTGAACCTCCTTTTCGGCACTTACTTCTTCGGATATTCGCTGTTTGTCACAGCGGGCAATCGGATCATGTCTAGTGATGCGCTTGCCTCATTTTATGTGTTCGTGGCACGGCTTTTTGCAAAGCTCGTAGAAAATCCCCTTCCCCTGCTTTTATACGGGCTCGGACTCGTACCCTTGGTTTTTTCCATCCTCTTCTATCTAATACCCCTCGTACGACGAATCCGGGAAAACAGCAAGAACAACGATATAAAGGCGGAAAACTTCAGGCAAACGATATACTCGACCGTATTTGGGAATCCCTACAATGTGAATCCCGACTCTATCCAACCGGCAAACAAGGATGAGATGCCAGCCCGCTGGGAAAGCGTGCGGGAGAATACACTCAAGGAGCTCGGCACGACAAAGGGAGTGGACATCGAGGAAACACCGGATGGAAAACCCCTGTACTCCTATCCTGAGATCGACCGAGAGCTGAAAGATATGGCTGCATTCAGAAAGTCTCTGGATGTTTCCCAGTATAAACTCGGAAAAACGGTATTCGATTCGGGCGAATAGGCTCAAGAAATGGACCGGCATGCCGAAAATAAACATGAGCCCGAAAACGGGCTCATGTTGACGGTATGCGCGAACGTCCAGGGCATACCGTTTTTTTATATCCGAACAGCTGCATTTCGACAGGCAGATCATTTCGTGTATGGGCACCATAGTTCCGATCTTCGACACCGAGGTACACATGAGTTTCGGAAGCGCAGCAAAGGAATTATTTCTTCGCGTGTAAAAAATAAAGAATTTTCAGAGATGTCCTTATGTGTCTTTAGCCTTGCATCTCTTCTTTGCCGCTGAAACGAGGGCAACCACAGGTGCGAGAAAAAGCTTCGGTATGGCCGCAAGAGCTGCAAACCCTATGTTCGAGTTCGCCAAAAGGGAAAGGCTGAAGCCGGGCAAGGGATCGTCGCTCAGCAGATAAGTCCAGGTGGAAGTAGGACCGGTGAGTTTCTCTTTTTCGAAATCGATACCGGTTTCCGTGATTTCAAGCCGGCCGAACCATTCGGCTGTCCTCTTGTACGCATTTTGCAAGCCGAATTCGAAAGCATCACTCACCTCCCGGATGAATTCCAGCATAGGGTCTCTTCCGGAATATCTCCTGAGGTGGATGCCTTCCTTCACATCATCTACGAAAGCAAGATGATCAGCCCAGAATGAATCCAAACAGCAGAGGAACACCCTGACCAGAACTTCCTTGAGCACGGATTCCAAAACGTGCTGCTCCAGCGTATTCAGCCTGGCGGAGCAGATACCGGAGAGTTCGGGTGGCAGAACGTGTTTCTCGAGAGCCTCAGTTCTCAGGAGCCGGAGATAGGTGCGCTGTTTTTCGACAAGCGCAAAATACTTCTGAAGCGTCTGTTTCATGACAAGGTGCTGATCTTCGATGATCTGCTGGGCTCTCGCGATTTCCCTGGAGACCCGTTGATCCTCAATGACGCCGCAGAACTTCTCATCAATATACTGGGCAGGGATGAATTCCCGTATCCCATAACGCGTAAAAAGATCGTCCTCGATACTCAGGAAAAACCGTGAAGAGCCGGGATCCCCCTGTCGACCGGCCCTACCTCTCAACTGCTGGTCTATCCTTGCGCTCTCATGTCGGTTTGTCCCGATGACGTAGAGCCCGCCGAGTTCGACGATACGGCCTCGATCCCTGCCTTCCTCGCCGCCGAGCCGTATGTCCGTGCCTCTGCCCGCCATATTCGTGGAAATGGTCACCGCATGGAGCATACCAGCCTTAGAGACGATTTCCGCCTCGTGTGCATCCTCCTTGGCATTGAGCACGTTGCAGGGGATATCGCTTTCCCAGAGCAGGTTCGCGAGTTCCTCGGATTCCTGCACAGACTTCGTGCTAACAAGGACAGGCCGGCCCGATGCATGCACATTCCGTATTTCCTCCACAACGGCATGCAGCTTTTCTTTTTTCGTTGCGAATATCCTGTCTGGTTCATGGATCATCCTTTCCGGTCTGTTCGGAGGGATCACGACTACGGGAAGATCGTAGAAGGAGATGAACTCCTTCGCAGCAGGCACTGCGGTGGCAGTCATTGCTGCGATCTTCGGATACTGCTTGATGAAGTTCTGAACCGTAATAGAACCGCAGATCCTACCCTCCTGTTGGAGGGGAAGCCCTTCTTTTGCCTCCAGTGCGGACTGGATTCCGTAAGGCCAGCGCCGCTTATCTGCAATTCTGCCTGTGAACTCGTCGACGAGTTCTATTTTGCCGCCCTTCACTATATAGTCAACGTCTTTCCTGAGCAGTGCGCGTGCATGTATCGCCACATGCACTGCCGCATACAGGCCGTAAGCGCGCTCTTCGTGGCTGCCGCCACATCTGAATATATCCTGAATCCGCTTTTCGCCCCTGCGCGTGAGGCTGCAGTTTCGCAAATTCTTGTCCACGATATAGTCTATCCCGGCAACGAGCCCGGATACGGCCTCATCGACGGCGTATGGATCAGCGTGATCCAGCGGCGTATGGCGTGCAATGACAAGCGGAATGCGAGCCTCGTCGATCATTATGAAATCGGCTTCGTCTATTATAACCATATGGAACTGCCGTTGTACCCTTGACTGCGGATCGTAGACGAGTCCGTCCTCGAGAAAATCGAACCCTCCCTGTTTGGCGGTCAGGTACGTTATATCCGCATTGTAAGCGCTTCTACGTTCGGAACAGGACATGTTCTCCCTGACGAATCCGACTTCAAGCCCGAAAAACGAATACACCTTTCCCATCCACACCGCATCCCGCTCGGCGAGATAATCGTTTGCAGTGAGGACATGCACCGGCTTTCCGGCCAGAGCGTTCAACACTGCAGGAAACACAGCAGCAAGAGTCTTCCCCTCTCCGGTTCTCATCTGCGCGAGCTTACCTTCATGGAGAACGGCGCCTGCGAGCAACTGAACATCGTAGGCTTCCAGTTTCAACATTCGCCATACGACTTCCTTTACCAGAGCGAATACCTCGGGAAGCAGCGTATCCGTACTCTCCCCCGAGGCAATC
>CAZWAS010000182.1:0-210 GCA_964631915.1 uncultured Spirochaetales bacterium
CCTTTCTCTCCAAGATAAGAAACACCTCCCTGTATTGGCTCCTCCGCGTCATTCTCAAGGATTTGTACGGCTGGCACCAGGATATAACAGAAGGGAACTGGGAAGAACTGCATGAACATATACGGGCCTCGAACAGGAACGATGCGGAAAGGGCGCGCGGCGTGCTCGCAAGCATCAATGTAAGAAAAATAGGAACCGAGATAACGCGGA
>CAZWAS010000182.1:236-6111 GCA_964631915.1 uncultured Spirochaetales bacterium
CGAACGATCTGTTCGAATATGCCCGCGAATGGGCGTTTTTCGCCCGAACCCAGTGGAAACAGCCCGATATCGCCCTGTTCGAACTGGAGCGCGCATGGAACTCCGATTCGATTCAGCCGCCCCTGCCTGTGACCATGAGGAAGGAGGATCGCCCTTCCCTCAGAAAAACGATACGTTCGTATGAGGATGTCCTGACTGCAGTAAAGCACTACTGCGGCGTCATCCCTTACGATCTGATAAACGCCACGGCTCAGGGCATATCCACGGAAATACGGTTCGGACAGTACACGGAAACGGATTTCGAACAGGCGCTGCGAAAACGGGACATCGCAGGGTCTGCTGAACGGGATATTTATACGTCCGTCATTTTTGACGCCTTTTTGAAAGAGCTGGAACGCTACGGAGACAGGATCGTGTTTCAGTTCTCAGTCGGAGCCGAATCCCTTCCGTTCGAAAGCGGCATGAGGCTCAGGCAGGATACTATAGGGTACATAGCGGATTTCGTGGCTACATATCCGGGGCTGAAATTCATGTGCTTCAACGCGAGCAGGGCAGGGCATCAATCCCTCTGTACCCTCGTGCGCGAACTTCCCAACTTTTCCCTCGCGGGGTTTTGGTGGCACAGCTTTTTCCCGGGCGCTCTCATGCAGTGCATGGAGGAGCGGCTGGACATGGTTCCGCTCAACAGGCAGTGCGGCTATGTGAGCGACGCGTACTGCGTAGACTGGGTCTACGGGAAGAACAGGATGATCCTTTCCCAGTATGCCCGGGTCTTTACGGATAAGATCGAAGCCGGTCAATACGGCTACGAAGATGTTCGGGAGATCGCGAAATACATATTTTATTACGCATCAGGAGATCTCTTGTCCTTTCCCGTGAAGGAGTGATGCCTGTGGAAGACACTGAGCTCTTCAAGCCATTTCACCGCAGGTGCTGAAATGCATCCGTTTCCTATGTATGGAGTCATATATCGGCAAGCTTTTGAAAACTGTCCTTGAAAACAGGATAGAGGGACCGAAAGAAAGGGACAATCCTGTCATATGCCTCGGTTTTTTCCTTATCCGGTACAATCGAAGAACCTTTTTTCACGAGATCGGCACAGGCTTCCTCCACGGTTCCGTAAACCCCTGCGCACACACCGCCGAGAATCGCTGCACCGAGGGAAGCACCCCCTGCGTTTGCTGCCATCATGCGTATAGGATGACCATTTGCATTGACGATTATGTCCATCCAGAACGGTGAGCGGGCTCCTCCCCCCGTAGCTCTGATTTCTTCGATTCTAACGTTATGTGATTTTATGACATCCAAGCAATCTCTGAAACAAAAAGCGACTCCTTCGAGAATTGCTCGTGCGAAATGCTCTTTGCCGTGCCCGGCGTGCAGACCGAAGAAAACTCCGCGCGCATTGGTATCCGTATGTGGATGCCTTTCCCCTGCGAGGTAGGGAAGGAATACCAACTTGTCGCTTCCTATCGGTGCTTTGGCTGCTTCTTCTTCGAGCACCTTGTGTATGGATACTCCACGCTTTTCCGCCTCACTTTTTTCCCATAACGCGAGTTTGTCCTGGTACCATTGGTAGGAAGCAGCAGCGGAATTTATGCAGGCAAGGACGCACCAGGTGCCGGGAACCGCATGGCAGAACGTATTGAAGCGGCCCTTTTCGTCGATCTTGAGATCGTTAGTCGCTGCGTATATCACTCCCGATGTTCCGATAGAATAGGAAGCGATTCCCTCCGCAACAATGCCGATGCCTACGGCTGCTGCTGCCTGATCTCCCGCACCCCCTGCGACCGGAGTCCCGACAATGAGCGGTACCTCATCGGTGGCCTTTCTGCATACCCTTCCTGAAAGTTCCGGCGATTCGATCACAGTCGGGAGTATGGCGGAGTCAATTCCGAGCAATCCGGGAATTTCATCCGACCATGTTCTTTTTTTTATATCGAAGAGGAGCGTTCCTGAAGCGTCTGTCACATCCGTGCAGAACTCTCCCGTGAGCTTGAATCTGATATAATCTTTGGGAAGCATCATTTTCCTCACCTTTCCGTACAGCGCTGGTTCGTGATCCTTGACCCATTGGAGCTTGCATGCTGTGAAATATGGAGCTCCTGCTGTGGCACATATTCTGAGCAGATTGCCTTTTCCTGCTTTGTCCGCTATGTATTCTGCCTCCCTCGCTGTGCGTTGATCGTTCCACAGGATGCAGGGCCTTAGTACCTGATGTTCGTCGTCGAGAATGACGAGCCCGTGATACTGTCCCGAGAGACCTATTCCTGCGATGTCGGCAGCGGAGACCCCTGTTTCGTTCAGTACCCTGCGTATGGAGTCCACAGCGGCATGCCACCAATCCTCAGGGTTCTGCTCATACCAGCCGGACTGAGGAGTTAAGAGCGGATAGGTACAGGTAGCTTCTCCTTGTAGTATGCCCTTCTCGGATACGAGCGTAGTTTTCACCCCCGAGGTGCCGATATCGATTCCCATGAGGTGCATGAAAGTATCCCTCCTTTTCTCTTCGACATCAGGTCCGAACCATTTTCACATCCATTCCCAGGGGAACAATGACGAGGTCTTCCGCTGCTGTTCCCTTTCTGAAGCCAACCAACGCGAAGGATTTGTTTTTCTTGGGAAAGGGAACCCAATGCCATATACCCTTGCCGAATATGAGCCCTTCTCCTTTTCTGACAAGTATCGCGGTCAGGGATTCCATATCCGGATATTTCCCGTCTTCGCCGTCTGCAGCCACGGGCATAATGAAGTCGTCGTCGATGGCGAATAGCAATTCCTGAGTCAGAACGTGATGCTCCATTTGATTGAAGGAATAGGGACGCTTCCTGTATTCGCAGATACCGAATTCCATCGGGCCTTCGATTCCGACTTCTCCCAGGTTGCCGTGGAAACGGATGATTTCCGATTTCCCCCAAACATGTTCATTTTTGTGCAGGGAGAGCTTAATATGGTGAACCGATGTGCGCAGGTTGTCTCCTACGGATATCTGCACACGCAAATCTTTTTTCTCTGTCATGATTTCTCGCTCCCGAGTATCCGATTATCAGCCGACTATGGAATAACCGCCGTCTATTGGAACAACAGCGCCGTTGATCATGGCGGATCGATCGCTGAGCAGTAGTGCAACGACATTCGCAATATCGATCGGCTCATTGAATCTTCGAAGCGGTATGTTCGCGAGCATAGCGTTCCGTTTTTCCGGGTCGCTCCATGCTTTTTTCCCCATGGGGGTCAGAGTAACGACTGGAGCCACAGCATTTGTGCGAATTTGGTACGGCCCTAGTTCGCGTGCCATGCAACGTGTCAGCTGATCGACTCCTGCCTTTGAAATGCAGTAGGTCGTATGGTCCTGAAATGCGAACTCATCGGCTACGCTCGATATGTTGACTATGGCTCCATGGCATTTCCGGTCGATCATGTCCCTGGCTACGACCTGCGAAATGATCATCATCGCCTTGGTGTTGACACCGATAGTCTCGTCGAAGTTTTCTACAGTGGTCTCCAGAAAAGGCTGCATAATTACTACACCTGCTGAGTTCACCAAAAGATCCACCGGTAAAGCTTTTTCCGCTGCGGTTTTCGCTTCTTCAACATTCAAGATATTTGCGAAAATCGTCTCGCAATCGATTTCTTTTTTGAGGGATTCCATATCTTCGGGATTGCGGTCGATTATCACGATCCTCGCCCCCATACGGTGAAGGAGGAGCGCTATCTCTCTGCCGATGCCTCTACCTCCGCCTGTGATCAACGCGCGTTTTTCATTGAACCATTTTTCCATGTTTCGATCCTCCTTAATCGTTTTTTGTTTTTTCAGAATATCTGTCGACCTTAGACCTGCGGTCCACTCGTATCATCGGATATACCGAGTTGACAATGGCCACTGCTATCAACAAGGTTCCCCATATGACATTTCTTAGATAGTTGCTAAAACCGGCAAGATTGAATCCGCTTTCAATGGTACGCAGCAGAAGAATGCCCAACACAACTCCGGATACATTCCCTGTCCCTCCGCGTACGCTCACCCCACCGAGTATTGCGACAAGCACGGTTTGCAGGAGATAGGAGGATCCGTACCCGACTTTGACGGAATCGACTCTCGACATGATGACAATCGCCGCCATGCCTGCCAGTAATCCTGAGATAAGATATGTGCGCAGGAGAACAGTGGTGTTGGGTACGCCGGAAAAGCGGGCAGCAATGGGATTTTCTCCGATGGCGTACATATTGAATCCGAGAATGGTTTTCCTAAGCAGCAGCGTGACCAGAACAATACAGATGATGAAGATGAGGAGCGGAACCGGAATATGGAAAAGCGATCCGCTTCCTAAATACAGAAAAGACGGCGGGAAATTCGTAATCGGCGATCCTTTTGTTATTGCGAGCGAAATTCCTTCGAATAGTTTTATTGTTCCGAGGGTGGCAAGAATGGGAGGGATACGAACCAATGAGACGAGAAGTCCGTTCAGGATGCCGCATATCCCCCCGACGAAAATGGCGCTGAGCACTGTAAGGAGGATGATCGAGAGCATCCGGATATCGAAAGGTACATGCTGGGCATTCATCATCTGCGCAGCTTCGTTTGCCATGATACCTTTCAATAATGCGGACAGGTCGGATGAGCCGGGGGAGGTCAACAGCACCAGAACGATTGCAGCGATTATTCCCGATACATTGGCGGTTGCTATAATCGAAAGGTCTATTCCTCCTGTGATCATAACAATCATCATAGCCAGAGCGAGGATTCCGAACTCAGGTATCTGGAACGCGGTTTGTGTCAAATTCGTAGAACTGAGAAATTTGCCTGGAGCTATGATCGACATACCGACAAAGGCCAGAACCAGAACCAGGATGAAAGTCAGTGTCCGCGAAGGTCGTATCGGTAGTTTAGATTTCACTTATTCGCACTCCTGTTCTGCCGAGCCGTTTGCCGTACGCATTGATTCCGGTGCTTACGACGATCACCACCCCGATGACAAAAGGATCCCAGTAAGAGGGAATTTTCATCAAAATCAGACTGTTCTGAATCAGGTAGATGAGCCAGACGCCTAAAAGCGTTCCAAGGACTGTACCCTTCCCTCCGTTCACGCTCGCTCCGCCCAGCACAACTGCAGCAATGACGTTCAGCAGCATATCCATCAGGTTGAACGGATGGACGTGTCTTACCAGCGAAACGTAGAATATCGATGCCACTCCTGACAGAAAACCGATATACGCATACACGAAAAACTGTATCTTCATGATGTTGAATCCCGCCCTCATGGTCGCTTCTCTGTTGCCCCCGAGGGCATAGATCCCTCTGCCGAGCATCGAATACCGTAACAGCAACCACGTGAGCAGCGCGATGATCAATAGTACCAGCGTCATGGCGGAAAGACCGATCGTGGTGCCTTCATGCGTGACCCAGGAGAATACATTCTGCTTGCTGAAGCGAAAGAAATATCCGGGAATCGTGTAAATATGCGGAACTTTCGCTATACAGAGCATCAGGCCGTGAAATATGCTCGATGTGCCGAGAGTCACTATCAGTGTAGGAATGTTAAAATAATATACGAGCAATCCGTTGATGCATCCCATCAGGATTCCGATCACGCTCGCTATGACGAATGCGAGGTAAAGGTTGCCGTCGAAGAGCTGCATAAGGCGAACCGTAACATAGGACGATACAGTCGCAATGGCGGGAAAGGAAATATCCATGCCGCCTGTTATCATGACTATAAGAACCCCTATGGCCATGACTCCCATGATGGAACTGCTCTTAAGAATATCAAACATATTCTCAGCTGAGAGAAAAGAACTGTTCACACCATTGACTATTAGCGCGAATACGATAATGACCACGATCAAACGGAATTCATGACTACGCAGAATGCTT
>CAZWAS010000183.1:0-2698 GCA_964631915.1 uncultured Spirochaetales bacterium
CAGGAGGCCTGTTATGCTTCATCTTAATCATTGCACTTGGAGGTTGAATTCACCGCTGCAAACACTGCACGAAACAAATTCACATGGGAAAAAAGTCCCTCTGGTTTCTGCCCTGGCCATTTAATGGCCAGGAAAACTTTAAAAATATCTCGTGTTACCTCAGCAGGTGCAATACCGTTTTCTTCTATATTTCGATTTAGATCAGCATTCTTTCCCATCCAGCAATTTCGATAAAAAAAAGCGCCATGATCTCCAATAAGTACAACCAATGCCCCCGGGTCTTTTCTCTTCAACTCCCGGATCAAATTAATTAAAGTTTGATCTGATCGCGCAATAGCATTTTTATAAGTAGTGATCCAATAATTATTCTCCCTGTTGAGTCTCCACAACGGCGTGCTATATGCATTTGGAAGATTCTGGATCAAAGCAGGGTAACCATCCAGATCACTAGGTGTATGTTGCGCCCCCGTATATATTACAACGAATGAATTGTTTCCCTTTCCAGTTTTCTCTATTTCTTCGCCATGCTTCAGGAATAACTTATCCGGGAACTTGAGAATGAACTGAAAGACTTTAGATTCCCAAAGATCTCGTTTAAATACTTTCACAACTCCTATAAATACTCCCTGAAACACTTCGAGAGGTTGTAACAATGGTTGGGGCTGATAATTAGCCAATAAAGAACCTGCATGATATAGAGTATTATTAAACAAATTGAAATCTATCTCATATCCATTATTCTTAAATATCTCCAATACCGGATTATCAATCTGCCCGCCGATGATTTTTCGAAACCATGAAATTTGGTTCATACTCGTCTCTTTTTTGTAATAATGATGATCCATCATAAAAATCGATGCCACACTAGGAAGTGTCGGGACATAATTTGAAAAGACATTGTCATAAATAGTAAATCCTTGCTCAATTAATTCCGAAGTTAGTACCTTATTATCGATACCATAAACATCCCTTCGTACATCCAAACTATTATATGACTCCAAAACCACCAGATAAACATTTGGTTTGTGTTTGAAAATAAGACTTTTGGGTACATCATGCTTTACTAATGCAGGAGCTGGATTTATGGTTTTACGTTGAATAATTTCGATTCCGAAAAAACAAAAATTGAATAAAATTAAACAAAGAACCATCATGTTCAGTATTCTTATGCTGAAAAAAAAGCTTATTATTAAAACAACAAGAGGAACCA
The DNA here is from genome assembly GCA_964631915.1 of uncultured Spirochaetales bacterium. GTDB lineage: Bacteria > Spirochaetota > Spirochaetia > CAZWAS01 > CAZWAS01 > CAZWAS01. The sequence goes on from CAZWAS010000183.1 coordinate 1,211, forward strand.
TAATATATAAAGAAAGTAATATGGTTCTATTTTTTAAAATGCTAAAGATAGGAACTTGAAGTAACACTAATAAAAGCGTACTTCCTAAACCAGCTGTCACTGCACGAATTATTCTTTGTCGCAACCGCTTTGAATCTATAACTTTGCATAATTTTTTTACTATAAAAACGCTTATCGTCGCAAAACAGTAACTGAATACCCATAATACTGCAGCAGAGAAAACAGAAACAAAGAGAATGAACCAAAAAGAACAAACAATCTGAGCCGATGTATACAATTGGTGGTTATTCAGAAATAGGAAAGCAGCTGGGTAAAGAAACGAAAGAACCACAAACACAGCCGGAGAGCTAATAAATCTCTTCATTTCCGGATACACCTCAACAAACATCGTCCAGAATCTTCTATTTTTTTGATCTCTACAATAGAAAAGTAGCCTGATAATACATTTCTCAGTCCATCCAAATGGTAATCCGGGAAAATGTCTTCTCGCATCAATAGCATTTCGCGCACTTGCGAGTCTTGCTTGGGAACGAATTCCAGAATCAATTCAGAGGCTATTTGGGAGAACGCTCGGCTTATTTCTGGAAGAGGAATATTGTTTCCTAATGCAAGATGATGTATCAGCGCTAGTGCCAGCACAACAGAATCCGTCCCGGCGCGCTCGAAAAATGAGGCACGCTCTTTCGATATCCACCCTGCAGAGGGTGATGGGTTGGTGAAATCTATCCATAATGGCAATATATTCTTCTCTTTAATCTTTTTCAGCCGCACATAATTTTTCTCCACTGCTATCGGATCAAAATCCGGAGATAGAGTGAATTTCCCCAATTCAGAACCGATGAGAGAAAACTCACCGTCATTGGCAGCGAGATCTATAAGCCGGTCTTTTTTCGAATTGGTGAGGAATTCTCGTACAATTCTTTTTTTACTTCCAAATGCAACTTCCGAATAATTCATATGCGCATAATATTCACCCCAGCGCGTCGACGGTGCTCGCATACGCAAAGCCTGTATCGTCGAACGTAAATTATCGATGAGAGCGAATAATGAATGCTCTGAAACGTGTAATTGATTGATGGTTTTTTTCCGATTTTCAGCATGCTGTATACTTTTTGCATGTGAATGAATATGCAGGTTGATCCCTAACTTCAGGTGCGAGCGGCGAGGAAGCATCCTCGAAGCCAAGTCGATCTCTATTCCATCGAGGTAATGTGCCAGGAGTTTTCCCGTTCTTACATCTTGATACGCACAAAGTGCCAGTGGTGCCAAAAAGTGCCTGCAAAACTGCCCATACGCTTTCCAAGGAACAGTCGGTTGCAATCGTTCGAACGATAATGTATCTATGAATATGGGTTTACCTTGAACAAATTGGACATTATAGGAACTAGCATCTTTCAACGACATACCGTGTTGCATCGCAATCTCTTGGATTGAGAGAGTCAAGAGTGCAGCATCCTGCAGCATACTGAATGACCATTCATACGGATA
>CAZWAS010000183.1:2708-6096 GCA_964631915.1 uncultured Spirochaetales bacterium
GTTTTATAATTTTATACGCTTCCGAAGAGTCATTAGTAGTATCGCACGGAACCTCACAATGCGGTATCAACCATCGCTCGGATGCCAATTTTTCATAGAGACCGGAAGACAACAGCAGATCATACTGTTCAGCATAACAACGATTGATTTGCCGGTAGATTCCAGAGTTTTCATAGAAAATAAAACCGGAAGGATCTTTATATGATCCAGGCTCACGTTTTTTCAACATCATGGGTATCTTGGCCATTTTTTCTGTTAAAAAATGAAATAATCTGTTTCCATCGCAGTTTCAGCAAAAAAAACACACCAAGTACCCCACCTATAATGACTTGCATGAACATTGACCCTGTTCCGGGATCAATATAAGCAAACACGGGAACAACCGTTACAAGCAGAACCAGTATGACAAATACTATACGCATTTCTTCCCCTCATATACGAAAGATCGTTTCTAGAAATTTTTTATGATCTTTCCTGAGTTTGACAATATGATCAAAGTATAATTGATGTGAGGTAAGCTGTAAAGACATCGCTGAAAAAAGAACATGGCGAATGCATTTAGGTTTGGAACAAGACTTTCTGGAGGTATGGGAGATCCCACCCAGCGAGAAGCCGCTTACCCGCAATACTTCATTCGCAGGTCGTTTCCTGTTTGAGGAGATTGAGCGTAATATGACGGAGGATCACGAAGGGTCGAGTGATCTTTGCGTTTGCGACATTCACGATTATTCTTCCTTAGCCTCCACAATATCTATCACTAGCAGGCTGTTGAAAATTCCTTGCTTCTCTGCCGAACCGATAAGTTACAGCGGTCGCCCCTTAGGAAACGTACTAGTATGTTGAAACAAGAAATTCAGGCGCAGCAGATCTCGGCTCCTGAGGTTGTCTAGAGCCGTTTTGACGCCTGCGCCCAGCCGAAGATTTCTTCGGCCCGCCTGCGCCTTTTGGGCTGATTACCTATCCCTCATGCCGTGTCGTTCGGCCGTCAATAGCTTTCCCCCGTTTCCTCCGGGCTATATGCGGCGTGATGTTCATCTCTCGGAGTTCTGTCGCAAACTCTTTGGCTGCGTATCCTTTATCCGCTCCCACGGTCAGCCTCAGGGTTCCTGCAAGCCTCTTCGCCATCTTCAAGGCCGCCGACCGCTCTGCCTTCCCGCTTGCCTGAGTCACCTCGATGTCGACGGCCAGACCGTTACGGTTCTCCATCAAAACATGTCCCATATAGAGGCTACCTGGGACTCCGAACCCTTCGCTTTTTGTATACCAGGTTTCTCTAGCCGTTCTGGATTCATGCGTTGCACTGTTCCGCTGTTCCCCATGGAAATCTCCATGAGGGTTCCTGCTTCTCTCGGATCCGCCCTTGTTGGGCTCTTCAGGGTTCTTCGGTTGGAAGCTCTTCCTGCTCGCCCAAGCCTCGATAAGGGGATCATCTACCGTGAAATGTTCATCGGATAGAAACTTCTTTTTTCGAGCTCGTTCGACAACTCTCGAGAAGAACAATCGGGCTATATCGGTCTGCAATAACCTGTCGCGATTCTTGGTAAAGGTCGAATGATCCCAGCCCGGGGCATCCAGACTAATTCCCACAAACCACCGAAACAAAATGCTGAAATCAATCTGCTCCATCCGTTGTCGTTCGCTTCGGATGGAATAGAGGATTTGAACAATGGAGGCCTGCAGCAAATACTCGGGGGCTATCGACAGACAGCCGCTATCTGCGTAGATCAATTACAGATCGCTATCCCTATCACAAAGAATCTCGTTCACCATGACCTTGAACGGCCGAATCGGATGCCGGGTTGATATCCTATCCTCCATGCTTATGTAGCAGAAGGCGTCAATCTGTTTCTCTTCCATTCCTCGTATTGTTGTTCCCCTCCGATGTCAGTATACCATAAAGGAGGATGGCTGGGGGAAAATTTCAACAGCCTGCGAGAGAAAGGGATTCTTTCTATATCACCGTGTGTTAGCATGTCCTTCCATATCGATCCATATTCACTCACTATGCTCTTTGCACGTTCAGCATCTTCTTTCGCGTAGTCCTGGATAGGCAAAAAATCCGCATCCCATAAAACGCTATCTCACGCTGATTGCGAAGCCACTTCAAACTGCTGCGAAGAGTTTTCATTCGACCTTGAACAGTTTCCGGAAGCTTTCCCAGGTTCTCAAAGATCACATCATGCCTTTTCGGAGGGTCTATCCCCATCCGTATAAGAATAGCTTTCTGAACAAGTTCTACAATTTCCTGGGCCTCTCGGACAACATTGGGAAAATCTTCTTCATGCAGAAACTCATCCAGAATCTTGATTCGAATCCTCGCACGGCGCATATAGGCGCATATAATCAAGGGATAACGATTTATTGACCATCCAGCACATCAAAGGAGGGCATCGGCGAGTCGTGGTATACGAGATGTGTATTTTTGTAAGATGTCAAAGCTTCCTGAAATTTCTTGAAAAAATCGTCCCGATCGTAGAGTATGAGAAACACAGCATCCCACAGCCAGCGGGCTGTTACGGCAAATTCCGTTTTGCTTTTGATATCAGGATAATTTTCACGTTTTCGGAGAAAAACTCTCAAGCTGGGCAGCCACGTCTTCGAGCCAGCGGACGAAGGCTTCGTGCATAGGGAGGAATGCCTGATCTATACCCTCCGCTGCTTCGCTGACTATCCGCAGCTTTCCGGGATGGAGGCGATTTTTATACAGATTCCGAAAAACATGGCGAAAGCGACGTAGTTCATCGATCCGCGCGAGGAGCGTTCGGTCAGTGATGAGTGCCGGACGTATTCCCGGTATATCGAGTGCCATGCGGTCCACGAGGTCGCGGTGCCACATGTGTTCATCGACCGAGTTTTCAAAAAACTTCGCTACGCGAAGCAAGTATGCTTCAAATGCATTATATAGATTGTGCAGACAGCTACCCAGTACCATGTGATCGAGCTCATCCGTCCACGCTGAAGCCTGGACTCGGGTCAACGCTTTGTTTCTCAATTCAACACTTTCGCGGATATACGAATAATCGTTGTGCAATTCCTGGACAAGAAGCGAAAAATTTTCCCGCTTTTTCATCGTACCCTCTCCGCCAGAACCACACCCTGCGAACGGATGAAATCCGCCATCGACTGAGGACACTCGCTGAGATCGATCACATCCACCGTATAATCGGAGCCTTCTGCCAGGGGCAGAATCGCCAGCACGTCCCCCCCTTCTACGGCAAGGTCTATATCGCTGGTTTTCCGATAGGCTCGCCACGTTTCAAATGTGGAGCCAAAACCCCAAACCCTGCGCACACCGAGGTGGTCGGAAAGAATCCGTTCTGCCAGCTCCCGCCCCAGGAGCTGAGCATCTGCCCTGCGCTGGGCAAGCGCTTCTTCTTCCCGTGCATTT
>CAZWAS010000184.1:0-5630 GCA_964631915.1 uncultured Spirochaetales bacterium
GTTCATCAAGCTCCGGTGCGTGCTTCGCGAATGGTTCGGCACAGGATAATGGAGTCTGAGAAATAATCAGGAGAAGAGCGCTCCACATCGTATTCAGCCCGAAGACACGTCCGACTCTTCAACATGCCAGGCGAGGGCCCGTAGTTTCCCTTCGTCTAATTTTTTCGAATCGTACATAATCCCGTCGCAAGAACCGTGCCGAAAAATAGCCACATCGTCCGCAACGCTGAGTATTTCCTGCTCTTCGCTCGACACCATGATAACGGTTATGCTCTGCTCTTGAGTTAAGCGACGTATGAGTCGGTAGATTTCCGCTTTTGCACCGATATCTACCCCTTTTGTCGGTTCGTCTAACAACAACAAGCGCGGCTTCTGCCGGATGGCTCTGGCAAACAGCACCTTTTGCTGATTCCCGCCGGAGAGCCGTATCATCGGTCCGCCGATATCTCCGAGTACCGCGAGGTTCTTCAGCAATGCGGCTGCCTCTTTATCGATCTCCTTTAATCGCAACCATCCAACCTTGGAGAACTCATCGAGAACAGGAAGCAATGCGTTCTGTTTCGCCGTCATCTGCGGGACAAAACCGTCGATTTTGCGGTCCTCGGTGACAAAAACTACACCGAGCATCGAAGCATGCCGAGGATTTTTCGGAGCGTACTCGCTTCCAAAGAGGCGTATATGCCCGCTGAGAATCGGCTCCACTCCAATCAATGCCCGCAAGAATCTCGATCTGCCGGATCCTACTAAGCCGTACAATCCGGTAACTTTGTTTTCTTGGACGTTCAACGATACTGTAGAGAGGTATTCTGCCTGAAGATTCCGTACAGAGAGAACCGTTTTGTCCGCCAATACGCGCGAGGCATCGGGCGGAGTCGACAACGATACGATGCTGTTTTTTTCAGTTTCTTTCTGAGTACCGATAACCGCAGAGACGATTTCCGAACGATCGAATTCGTTTCTATTCTTTTGAAGCTGTACCATACCGTCCGAAAGCACGGTAATCCTGCTCGCTATAGCCAATAATTCATCGATTTTATGGCCTATGAACAAAATACCGACATGTTCCCGCCTAGCGAGAGTATCCAACCATGTCAGCATCCGTTCGATCAGAGTAGCTTCGAGGGACGATGTGGGTTCGTCGAGAAGAAGAAAATCGGCATTTCGGTGTACAGCGACAACTATTTCCACGAGCTGCCGTTGGGCAATGCCGAGTTCGCAGAGTCTGACTTTCGGCGAAATATTTAGCTCGAATCGTTCAAATAACTGTTTTGTCTGTTTCTCCATTGCGCTGCGTTTGACCATTCCCAGACGAGCAAGCTCGGAACCGAGAAACGTATTCTCGGCTACAGTGAGATTGGGGAGCAGCGACAGTTCCTGATACACTGTCGCCACGCCAGCTCGTATTGCATCTGCGGGGCTGTGGAAGTCCACTGTATGCCCGTCTTTCTGAATCTTCCCGTCGTCAGGCGGGATGGATCCGGAAAACACACGGAGCAGCGTGCTCTTTCCAGCCCCATTGTGACCGACTAACCCGTGAATTTCTCCGGACTTCAATTCGAGAGAAACCCCTCTCAGAGCATGGGTATCTCCAAACACCTTGACGATATCTACAGCTTTGAGCGTGTGAACAGGTTTGTCGACCATGTGAACTCCATTTTTCTTCTATCAAAAACTCTTTATCATCCTACTTCCCCGGGGGCAGGTGCGCCTTCGGTGAAGATTTTCAGAGGACGAAGAATCTCTTTCGGAACCTCTTTGCCTTCCAGATAGTTTTTTATCTGGTGAAGCAATATTTTTGCGTATTCATAGGGTTCCTGGGCCGCGCAGGCAGGATACAGTTTCTCAATGGGATGCTCGGCGATGGCGAAGCCGTACACTTTTACATCGAGGCCCATACTCTTTACCGCCTGAAGCGCTCCCTGAGCATGCGGACCGGTATCGGCCCAAATAATATTGATATTCGGGTTAGCCTGCAACATTTCGGAGGTCACTCGCATGCTGTCATCCGGTTTTACGTTACCATCAACTTCCTGGGCATAGACAACATTCGGATTCGCCTTCATCGCTTCCTTGAAACCTTTTGTGCGCTGTACCGTGGGAATTTCGCTCGGCTCTGTGACGATTCCGATTACCAGTTTTGCATCCTTACCGTAATCTGCAATGACTCGATCGCCTATCTGTCGACCTCCCGCGAAATTATCTGCACCGACATAGGTAACGATGTCGGCCCCTTGAGCCTTGATATCATCCGGCGATACGATTACATTAACCGTGAATACGGGAATGCCCGCTTTGTAGGCCGCAGCAACCGAAGCTGCAGCAGGCCCGGATTTGACCCCGTTCAGCGCAACCGCGCATACCTGTTTTTGTACAAATGCCTCAACCTGCGCCAGTTGGGTCGCATCGCTGTTGTCTGCAATCTGCACATCGACTTCGAATCCGAGCTCCTTTGCGCCGTCGATGAATCCCTGTCGCATGGCCACGTAGTACGGATTGGTCGTGTTCGGAAGCGCTACTCCGATCAGCGGCGTCTGTGATTTGCAGCTTTTGGGCATAAGCTTGCCTCCTGCGGCTGCGTTAGTCGTCTCCGACTTGCCGCCGGCACACGCGAATGCAGCGGCAACTATCAGCAAAACAACCATGAAAATCAGTTTGGATCCAGCTAAACTTCTTTTTCTCATTTTTCATACCCCCTATTAATGTATTCATGCAACGAGCATGAACATATGCTTTATCAGGCATTGCCATCCCGTTTGGCGGACATCACATTCTTTTTTGGCTTGTGAATTCTTGCTTACTTTTAGTTCTGAACTTCCTCGCTATCTGCGATTCGCGCCATCCTCTCCTATATGTATCAAGGCTCACACCGAGAAGAATGATCACTCCGATGACGAGAGGCTGCCAGAAACTCGAAACTCGCAGAAGTGTCATACCATTCGAAACTGTCGCAATAAGCGTGGCTCCGCTCATCGCACCGAGTATCGAACCAATCCCACCGAACAGACTGACGCCGCCTACGACGGACGAGGCAATCGAATAGAATAGCTCATTTCCAGTCCCAGCAGATGGATAGCCAACCATGAGTCGCGACGTGGTTATGATTCCTCCGAATGCGGCACAGAGCCCGCTTATTGCGTACACGGAAACCCTCGTCCTGGCCACATTGACCCCGGCAAGCCGTGCGGATTCGACATTCCCGCCCACGGCGTAGATATGAACGCCCAGTTTCGTTCTTCGTAGAACTAGATGCGCGATAATTGCAGCGATGAGGATCATGACTACCGGAATAGGCAGAGACAGTAGACGGCCTCCTCCTATGACCGCAAAACTCGGATCGGCGACTGTTATGGACTCGGCTCCGGTGAGAATTTGAGGAATGGAAATTGCCACTCCGCTGGTGGAAAATGTCACGATGAAAGGCGGAATTTTTACAAATTGAATGATCAACCCGTTTATCACCCCTAACAAAACCCCGCATGCCAGAGCACAGAAAGCAGCAAAGGGCCAGGACAATCCCCACGACATGAAGAGCGCAGAAAATACGCCTGTCATCGCGATCACCGAACCAGTCGATAAATCGATTCCGCCCGTCAGCAACACGAACGCCTGTCCCAGGGCGAGGAACGATATGACGGAACCGTTGAGCAGTAGAAGGCGGAAATTATTGTACGTTCTGAAGCCGGGAGAAAGAAGGCTCATTACCAAGAAAACGATGAGCCAGATGGATATAACCCCGATCTCTTCGGGCAGTCTAGGACGTTGCACGCGCTTCCTCCTCTTTCACTAGATCATCATATCGTTGACGTATCTCGGCAACCGATTGGTCGGTTCGCGGAGTAGCGCCCACCCTCAATTCCGGTGCCCATTGGTCTCTGACTTCAGTAACTCTGCACTTATGGAATATCGCAGCTGCCTGTACTGCGGCACCCATCGCAGCGCTCTTTGTTTCGGTTGAAATCCACACAGGACGATCGATGATATCTGCCAATAACTGAACATAAGCCGGAGAGGCCGCACCACCACCTGTCAAAATGATGCGGCCCGATATATCGACCCCTGCATTCTCAAGAGCATCCAATCCGGACGCAATACCGAGAAGAACTCCTTCGTAACATGCGCGCAACAGTTGTTCACGGCTCGTATCGGTTCTCAAGCCTGATATGCTTCCCATCGCACGCGGAAGATTGGGGGTTCTCTCTCCGTCAAAAAACGGCATAACAATGGGACGGTCGGCTTTCGCAGGGGCGGAAAGCGCCAGACGAGCCGCTTCTTCATGACTGATCCCCAACACGCTGCATATCCAATCGGTCACCTTCGCGGCATTGAGAGTACAAACCAGGGGCAGGAATGCTCCTGTAGCGTCAGCATTGCCATTGACGTATCCGCTCTGATCAAAAACAGGCAGCTTGGACAGAGCGAACACTGTACCAGATGTACCGATCGATATGCAGACATCGGCATTCTTCAACCCCAACCCCAAAGCGCTCGCCGGATTATCGTTGCAACCGGGAGCTATCGGAATGCCGACGGGAATACCCAGTTCTTCGGATGCGAGGTGCGATACCGTACCAACCGGCTCGTCTGGTCCGGCAACATCCGGAAGCATCGATTTCCAATCGATATCGGGATCAACGAGATTCAGGAGCTCTACTTTCCATGATGTGGTTGCCGGAGAAAAATAACCCGTTCCGGAAGCTTCGCTTCTGTCTGTTACGAAGCGACCGCTCATTCTATAGATCAGCCAATCATGGGGGAGCAGAATTGTACGGCTTCGCTTCAAAACATCCGGTTCGTTTCGTCTGATCCAGAGAAGTTTTGTAATTGTGAAAGCCGGTACCGGCACGATGCTCGTCAATCGAATCCATTCAGACTTCCCGAGCCGTTCGATCAATTCTTGCGATTCCTTCTTGCTTTCTGTATCGTTCCAGAGCTTGGCACGCCTCAGCACAGCACCGGCTCCATCGAGGAGAACCGCCCCATGTCCCTGACCGTCGATCGATACTGCCCCAATCGACGCCGTATCGAACTCATTCAACGCCTTTCTGAGGGCGGACCACCACTCGGTCGGGAATTGCTCGCTTCTGGGCGGAGAAGTCTTCGGGTGGGGTGCTCTGCCGAAACCCAGAATTTCCCCTGTGTCAGGGTGCCGAGCAACAATGGTACATGACTGCGTCGAAGAATCTATTCCGCAGACAATTGTTTTCATGTGTTCCTCATTCAGTCACATCCCGTGGTTCCGCATTTGTGACGTATACACCACTACCATCTACTAGTATTTTACCATCAATATGATAATTGTCAATCAATTATTGTACATTTTTTTCTCATTTAATTCTTTTTAATTGACAATTATGATAATCTGTGTATACTATAAGAAAAAACTTTACCATATTAAAGGATAACTATGGAGAAAGAGAGATTCACCCATGTGTGGGTGGATATTATGGCAGAAATTCGAGAAGGACTCGAAACTATCGATGAAACACAGGTGGAAACATTGATCCGCGACATAGGTCGTGCGAAAAGGATCTTCTGTGTAGGAGCAGGCCGTTCGAAAGCTATACTTCGGTCGTTTTGCATACGCTTGAACCACCTCGGATTAGAAGCATATGAAATCGGAGGAGTCCCCT
>CAZWAS010000184.1:5652-5882 GCA_964631915.1 uncultured Spirochaetales bacterium
TCAGGATGTTCTTATCGCCTCGACTGGTTCCGGAAATACCGTCACCGTCCTTGCAGTGCTCAAAAGGGCAAAAGAAGAAGGGGCGAACATTATTGTCTTCACTGCAAATGATACCAATGAAATCCGTTCACTGGCTGATAAAATTATCCTCATCACTGCGCCCTCAGGCCTCTTGAACCGCGACGACAACCGAAGCAAGCAACTCATGAGGACTCTTTTCGAACAAATAG
>CAZWAS010000185.1:0-3194 GCA_964631915.1 uncultured Spirochaetales bacterium
TTCGCTTCCCTGAAGCTTCTGTCGTAGCGCCTCATGAAGCCGATCTGGAGTTTGGCTTTGTTCTCTGCTGCTGCGCGTATCATGTCGTCGCATTCGGATGTGTTCATAGCCATAGGTTTTTCGCACAGCACATGTTTGCCTGCTTTGCAGGCATTCACCACTATGTCCCTGTGGAAGACCGTAGGTGTCACCACGACAACCGCATCCACGTGTTTATCTTCAAGGGCCTGCTTATAATCGAGGTATTTCCGTGAAATATTGAGCTCTTTGCATGCGCTTTCGAGTGCATCTGCAACAGGATCCACCATGGCCACCAGTTCTGCATTGGGTATGCCCTGTGCGAAATTCCGCGCATGGATCATTCCTGCACGGCCGGAACCGATGACACATACCCCTATGTTCTTATTCGGCATTTTCATTCTCCATCAATTGTTATTATATATTATCATTTAACTACATTTTAGCGTAAAAAGATAAAACTGTCAATTGAAACACCCCTAAAGAGACATTATTTACTAATTTCTGCTAACATATAAAAAGTAATGCTACCGTTAAAAAAGGTTCAAGCCTATGAAAAAAGCGGCAGGCTGCAAATCTCCGCACCTCTCAGAAACCGGAAAAATGACCCGAATCCGACATGCAGGAGCACTGAGACAGACAAACCGTACTTGATTTTAGGATTCAACGAATCCGACCAGCTTTTGCAGGCAGAGAGAAGCCCTTGACAGAAATTTCGTATAATGCTAAATTAGTTTATCCTAATTTAATTATAACAACCTACTAAAGGCAGGGTATGATCATGCGGATCAGTGAATTGGAAAATGGGGAGTGTTTCGTAGTGAATAAGGTTCTACACGGGAAGGAAGTGGGGAAACGCCTTGCGGAGATGGGGTTTGTAAAAGGAGCAACGGGAAGCGTAGTACGGTGCGCTTTGCTCGGAGATCCGGTACAGATACACATCCTCGACTACGATGTATCCATCAGAAAATCAGAAGCCTCCGGCATAGAGGTTGAACGACTCGTGAACAGTCGCAGACAGCACCGCCATCGGAGAGGACACGGACATACCGGAAAGCTCGGAACAAGAAGAACGATATAAGGAGGAATGTATGTCTTTTGATCCTGTACAGGCTGCAAAAAAAACCATACGGATCGCTTTGGCGGGAAATCCTAATTCGGGAAAAACCACGTTGTTCAACGCCATAACAGGAGCGCACCATAAGGTCGGAAATTATCCCGGTGTCACCGTGGAAAAACGTGAAGGAACACGGCGGCACAGCGGAAACGTTTATACGATCGTCGATCTGCCAGGCACATACAGCCTTACCGCGTATTCGCTCGACGAGGTGATAGCCCGGGACTTCGTGCTCGAAGAGAAACCGGATATAATCATCGACGTCATCGATTCCACGAACATAGAACGAAGCCTCTACCTCTGCCTCCAGTTTCAGGAACTCGGCATCCCCATCGTGGCGGCACTGAACATGAGCGACGAGGCTGAAGCGAAAGGTATCGTGATCGACGAAAAGAAACTCTCCGACCTTCTTGGAATCCCGATCGTGAAAACAGTAGGCACGAAAAGCCAGGGCGTGGAAGAGCTTCTCGATACTACAGCCGAAGTCTTGAAAAACGGAACTGCAGCATCGAAAGCCACATCCTACGGGGCAGAATTGGAAATCCGATTGAACGCGTTGCGCGCTGCAGTCCTGGAAGATACGTCATTCGCAGAGAACTATCCAGCTGCATGGATTTCGATAAAACTCCTGGAAAAGGACAAGGACGTATACGCAAAGCTCAAAGACCATGCTCAGCGGGAAAAAATCGAACGTCTCGCTGATGAAAGCATACGCTGGATAGAAAAACATTTCGATAAGGATGCGGAATTGGTGGTCTCCGAACAGCGGTACGGATACATCAGAGGAGCGGTGAGAGAAGCTGTCAAGAAGAACCCGCTGCACAAAACCTCGGTCACCGAAGCGATAGACAAAGTACTGCTCAACAGATTCCTCGGCTTTCCGATATTCCTCCTTGTGATATGGGGTATATTCCAGATCACGTTCAAAGTCGGCGAGTATCCTATGGTATGGCTGGAAACGCTGTTCAGCCGGCTTTCAGAGCTGGCTTTGCGTGGCATACCCGAAGGGTTCGTGCAGTCCCTGGTGGTGGACGGTATCTTGGGCGGCGTAGGGGGCGTACTTTCCTTCGTACCCCTCATCATCATTTTGTTCCTCCTCATATCCTTTCTCGAAGACACAGGATACATGTCGCGGGCAGCCTTTATTATGGACAAATTCCTCCATATCTTCGGGCTCCACGGTCAGTCCTTCCTCCCTATGATGCTCGGTTTCGGATGCTCCGTCCCTGCCATCATGGCTTCCCGGATACTCAAAAGCAGGAGAGATAGGATCATCACCATATTGGTCACGCCGTTCATGAGCTGTGGAGCGAAGCTCCCTGTCCATGTCCTCCTCGCAGGAGCCTTTTTTCCCAAGAATGCCGGGAATATGGTCATACTCATCTACGCCATAGGAGTAACTCTTGCACTTCTGTCGGCCCTCCTTTTCAGACACACGGTGCTGAAAGGCGATCCCACGCCCTTCGTGATGGAGCTTCCCCCCTACCGTCTGCCGACACTCAGAGGAATGCTCTGGCATGTGTGGGAAAAGACCTGGCAGTACGTGCGCAAAGCTGGAACCGTCATACTCGCGGCATCTATCCTTATCTGGGTTATAACGACTTTTCCGAAACCGCCTGCAGACGAAGAGCGTTATGCGTATATTGCCGACCGCTACAAGAGCGAACATAACGCCGATGATGATGAAGTTCAGGCTTACATCGACACGCTGCAGGCCGAAGAGACGCTTTCGTACAGCATAGCGGGCCGGATCGGAAAGATCATCGAACCTGCGGTGAAACCGCTCGGATTCAATTGGAAGATAGGGATTTCTGCGATCACAGGCTTCGCAGCCAAGGAAGTGGTGGTTTCCACACTCGGGATTCTCTATAGAGTGGGAACCGAAGAAACCGAGGAAAGCGAAGGGCTCAGGGAAGCTTTGCGCAAGGATTCCACATTCAATCCGTTGGTCGCGTTCGTTCTGATGCTGTTCACCCTTGTGGTCGCACCGTGCTTCGCCGCTCTCGCGGCTATTCGTGCGGAAGCAGGGTGGAAGTGGCTGGGCTTCTCGGTGCTCTTC
>CAZWAS010000185.1:3225-4750 GCA_964631915.1 uncultured Spirochaetales bacterium
TCCAGATCGGAACACTCCTCGCGCGGATAGGAGGTGCATAATGGCAGTATGGGAAATCATCGTAATAGGTGTATGCACTGCAGCCGCATTGGGCTTTACTCTCTTCCGCATCGTAAAAATCGATAAAGGGACGAAAACCTGTTGCTGCGATCCCGGGGCACAGGGATCGTGTTCCGGATGCGGGGCAGCCGGAACACACAACCGGTAAAAAAACCTCTTTTTTTTCTGCAATAATATCCCGGCCGTTTCGTCTATACTGTCAGAGCTTATGGAAAAAAAGCAACAACGAGTGGCGGATTTTTTCCGCGACAACAGAAAAAAGCTCGAAGCGTACACGCGGAAACGGTTATCCGATCTGTCGCATGCAGATGCGGAAGATCTGGTTCAGGATGTGCTGGTTTCTCTCTGGAATACCATTCATGCCGTGGACACCATCGACTTCGACCAACCCATACGCAACATTGGCGCTTATGTGTACAGGGCCATCCGTAACAGGATCATCGACAGGCACCGGAAGAAAAAAACGGAACCTCTGTCTTTCGATTCTGCCTTCGATGCTGAAGGAGAAATGTCCCGTATCGGTATCGCAGACTTCGCAGCGGATTACAGATACGAGGCGCAGGCGGATGCCGAAAAGCGATGGATTCGGAACAGAGTATTCGAGTCTATCGACCGGTTGAATCCGGATCAGAAAGCGGTATGGATGGCGACCGAGATGGACGGATTCACATTTCAGGAACTTTCCCTGCTCTGGGACGTTCCTCTGGGAACTCTGCTCGCACGAAAACACAGGGCGAACCGGAACCTCCGCGAAATGCTACAGGATCTACAGGAGGAAACGAATGAAAGCTGATTATGCGAAACATGGGGGATGGTGGAAAGGCGGCTTGAAAATCGCAGGAGGCATACTAGCTGGCATACTCGTGGCTGTGGTGCTGGCCTTCCTTTTCGGGTATTTCGTCCAGCTGCTCTGGAATTGGATCATGCCTGAAATCTTCGGGCTGCCGAAGATAAGCTATTGGCAGGGCTTCGGCATCATCGTGCTCGCACGCCTGATTTTCGGGGGTCTCGGTACGCACGGTAAGGAGCACGATCAAAAAAAGAAAAAACGGTTGCCCGCACAGGGGGACGAATACGACCGTTCCGCCGGAGAATGGAAACCGGAAAGCGACAAGGCCGAATGGAGGTATTACAAAGATTACTGGCAGGAAGAAGGGAAAACCGCGTTTGAGAAATATGTGGAAAAACGCAAATCGGAACAGGGGAAGCGTCAGGACAAAAACGAAGAACCCTCATGCGGCCCCTGACAGCAGAGCCGCATGAGAGCGGCCCTCTGTTCTTCTGTGAAACCGACTCCGTTTTTTGCACATCTCACGAAACGTATTCTTTAAACATCGCTTCTAATACATGGCGCGGAGCGGAGCCCACCTGTTGTTTCACAACCTCCCCACCCTTGAACAGCATGAGTGTCGGAATACTGATGATATTGTAACGGCTCGCGAGCTCTCCCTGATCATCGACATTG
>CAZWAS010000185.1:4794-5597 GCA_964631915.1 uncultured Spirochaetales bacterium
TACGCCTCGGATATGTCGGAAAGCACAGGGGCTACCATTTTGCAGGGCATGCACCATGCAGCCCAAAAATCCACCAGAACCGGTGTATCGGAATCAAGCACTTCCTGCTTGAAATTTTCCTGCGTGATAGTGACTTCGGAACCCATAGTCGTATCTCCTTTTTAATATTGCTATATATGTTTTTTAATATACTATTTGTTTTCGGTTCCGTCAATAACTGGAGATCAATTCCTTCGCTTTTTCAAGCACAAAATCATAGACCGACCCCGCTTCATGGATTGCGCGCTGTATTTCCCGCACAAAGGCCGAACCGATGACAACTGCATGTACATTGCCAGCGAGGGACTCTATTTGACGCCGAGAATGTATGCCGAACCCGGCGAGCATCTTCGCTCCGAGGGGGCGCATACGCTCGAGAAACGCCTTCTGCTCGGCCCCGAGTTCCGTATGGGAGCCGGTAATCCCTGATCTGAGAGCGACGTACAGGTATTCCGGCCGGAGTTTTTCCAGAAGGTGCAGCCGTCCGTCGAGCAAAGATGGGGCGACCACAGGCACTACAGCAATACCTGCTTTCGCCCCTGCATCGAAGAGTCCTTCATCGTATCCAGGGGGAAGATCGGGCACAATGATGCCCGATGCTCCCGAGTGTTTCAGGCCCGCGATGAAATAATCTATCCCTTTCGCACATACAGGGCTCGCATAGCTCATGACGAACACCGGGATATCCGAATAGTTTTTTATTCGTTCTACGAGATGAAAGCCCCTCTCCAGTTCGAACCCTTCTCCGAGCGCCTGGGTGCATG
>CAZWAS010000186.1:0-1279 GCA_964631915.1 uncultured Spirochaetales bacterium
AATGGGACGCTAACACTGTAGCATGCGATTGTTAGGAATACACATGTTTTTGGAAACCTTCTTGTATTGCTAGGATTCGTAAAAGTGGAGGATGAAGATTGCATTTGCGGCTCTCATGAGTTAAAATACATACAATTACTTTTTTCTTCTAGCCTTACTTCCTCTTTTCCGAAAGTAGGCAGTATGTATAAAAAAAGTCGTCTAGTAAAAATCAGTTTCTTTGCAAAGGTAGGTATCGTTCTCAGTTTTCTTTTATTCGTTTCATGTTTCGATTTCCTATCGAATCGCCCTTCCTCTGACGATGACAGCAATGGAACTACGACGACCGCGGAAGCCCCTATTCATGCAGCGGTTTCAGTCGACTTTCACGATGCAGATCTGGGAGAAGGAGAGATTGCAGGGATACTCACCATTAGAAAAGCTGCATCCGAAGAAGATGTCACAGGGTACGTCCTGTATTGGGGAAGTTCTGTCGGAACAAAACTTTCCGGATCAACTGCGATTGCAGAGTTCACCGCAGCGGGGGAAAATTTCGATTATTTTTTTCCACCGAATTCTCTGTTCCCAAATGGCGCAACCCATTTCCTCGTCTATACGAAAAACGAGAAAGGAGAAATGTCTACTGCCACTTACTGCGCAATTTCCGATGCGAAAGGCACGGTCTATACGGGGACGGAGGGGTCCATTGTTGCACCGGTTTTCCTCGAGGCGGGAATGGGAGGTAATTCTTATGCAAAACAGATAGGGAGCGGGAAGAGTTACTATTATTCACAACACCTGGGGAGTTTTCTCTGGGTAACAATTTCCGGGCTCACTGACGATGTAGACCTCATCGGGTATGAAGACGACTCCTCCTTCACGTCGGTTGCTCAGAAGAATTCTTACGGCCGGAAAACCTCCGAAACCGTGTCCGCTTCGTCGGCCAGCGGGAATTACTACTTTATCGTAGACGGAGGGGACACAGGATACAAACTCAACGCACCGGGGGCGTCCTTCAAGATAACAATCACATCCCACAGCGGCGCCGTAGGGATGATTGCTAGTGTCGGGTCTACGGAGGATCCGGTTGAACTCCCGGAAGGGGAAACGAAGAGCAGCATGGTTGGAGAAAATGGAACAAGCTATTACAGGGTTCCGGTCACACAGGGAGAGTCCTACCGCATAAATATCGATTCGAGCGTCACGGCACAGATTTACACCGACCAGTTCACGAACCCTGTAACGTCTCAGCCGGTTACAGCAACCGGGAATGCCCTCTATCTGGCAGTTTCGAGAAGCG
>CAZWAS010000186.1:1289-5507 GCA_964631915.1 uncultured Spirochaetales bacterium
CAAGGTGGAAATCGTCCGTTCCGAAGGCACGGAGACACTTCCTGTATACCTCATAACCGGGAAGGGCACGTATGGTCAGGTCGGAGGCACCTCCAGTTATTACTCCTTTGATGTAACACCCGGTCACTCGTATACGGTAAGCATCGAGGAATTCAGTTCATCCTTTTCTCATGATCTCGATCTTTATGTCTTTCAGGGTTCGGGGTTTTCCGGGGTTCCGGCTGCTTCCTCCGCAACAGCAGCGGATCCTGAAACTTGCAATCTCACAGCTTCATCCGGAACCATTTCTGTACGGGTGGACGACAAATCGGGTTCAGGAGGGGCATTTCTCCTTAAGGTTGAGTGAAAAGACTTTTTTATGTGTTTAGTACAAACCGCGTTCCTCGCTTCAATCTGTAAATTCCCAGCGACATCGCTAACCCATGTGTTAAAGCCCGATCCTACGATCGGTAAACACCCAAATTAGAATGAATGGCAGTATCGAGGAATACACCATACGGAATAATTGCCTTGGTTAGTGTACCGGTAAGTTCGCAATGTGGTAGTTAAAAAAAGTCATGGGGAGCTCCACGATGTTATTGCTAAAAGGAACAGGGAGGAAACAACCAAGGAGCCGATCCCAAGATACTTTGTTCCAGATAGTTCAGGGGCATGGATAAACAGTAGTTCTACCCGCAAGATAGACCGTTTGGCCAAGAGCCTGGGGATCGAGAATATAACGGTTTTTATGATGTATATACACCTTCCACGAAAATCGTTTCTGCATCAGCCCGCAGCAATAATATTCGTCACCGATATTGCCACATGCGCCAAGCATCACTGCTTTTCAGAGACAGTTGATCCTTACACTCTTTTCACTGCGCTTAGAGCAGCGACTTCACCCACTCCGCTGCCCGTTCGAGCTCTCCGTCTTTCAGCGGCCCTTCGGATCCCTTCACGAAAAAACCCCGCGGTTGCCCTTTCAGGATTCCACCTTTTCCCCCGAGCTTTTTCGCCATAGGTTCGGCTGCATAACCGAACAGTTTCACCATGGCGTTCAACACGCCGGAATTTGTATCGGCTGTGGATACTCTGGTATCGAAAGCAGCTACTCCAACGCCTGCAAGACCGTTTGCCGGAATACTGTTCAGAAATGTACGGATCGCTTTTGTCGGTTTGAATGCTCTCGTAGGGGAACCGACTACCAAGAGGTCGATTCCGGCCAGATGTGCGGGGGTGACTTCCTGAACCCGGCAAACCCGAACGGAGTCTCCTGAACCGAGGGAAGTTCCAAGCGCCAGAGCTATGCGCTCAGTGTTACCGAAAATCGAATCATACACAATCATCGCTTTCATGGAATACCGCCTCCACCAAGGTACTATACGGCATGAGGTTTTTTCATGCCGCGAGGATTATCATGTCCTCGCAATAATCCGTATACGGTCTGATTTTCTCATAGTTTCTCCGGAAACACAATCAGGCGTTCAATGCTTTCAACAAGGCATCCGTCGCATGTCCGGACAATGCCCTGCATACTGTTCGCGTGTCGTATCCCAGGATTCTGTACACCGCGAGGGTAGGTAATAATTCGTCGAATGAAGGACAAGCCTCGTATCACCTTTGTAGACGATCACCGCACTGAAACCGCTATTCCCTTCCCTCAAGCTCGTACATACTTCTTCGTATGCGAGCTCCATGAATCGTTCGTAATCGATATGCATGGGGACTCATCATCGGCTCCCATAGAAAAAAGCTGCCCGAAGAATCCCGGGCAGCTTTCTCCGTGCCGACTAAAGCATCGGCGGAAAACGATGGTTTCTTGATCAGCGTTTTACCGCGTTGAGTCCTCCAGCTATCTTCAGGATGTTCCCATCCAGAGAGACCTGGAGTTTTCCTTCCCAGTAAAACATGGAATCGGGAGCTGCATTATCCGGAGTTTCAGTTCCGGTCTTGGTCGCCACTCCTGCCTTGATTTCCTTGCCGCCGGCGATGCTTCTGTCCCAAACCTTCCGCCAGTCGACCTTGGCAGCAGTTCCGTCCGACGAGAAATCGGAATGGATAACTTGGGGCCCTGCGCCCTGAATATATCCGATATTGCGCTTTCTGAAATGGATACCATTGGGAAAATTGAAGGCGCCGGTTTTATCCGTCACGAGTTCATATGCGGTTCCACGGTGTATGTAGCGGATGGTGATGGTACCGTCGCTTGCTTTGGTCGCAGTGAGGTTGTCATCCAGACGCTGCTGATTCGGGGAAACAGCGAACAGGAACAATCCGCGGAGGCCGTCAGGGAATACGTTCTTCCCTTTCACATCCAAGCGGTAGGGCTGAAACATTTCGGTCGAATGCTGTTTGGAAGCTCCGGATACCGCATCGGGGTGATTCTTCGACGGAACTTCCACAGTGTCCTTGTCCGCAGCCATGTAACGGATCGGGCCTGTGAAGGTGAAATAGTTTGCAGCATCAGCTGCTGCGACATTGACCTGATAATCGATCTTCAGGTCCTGTGCGAAGACCGCGCCGCCGACCAGGGCGAGCATTGCACACAAAACGATAAGTCTGCGATTCATATGGTTTCTCCTCAATAATATTCCGGCTAATTTTTCCGGGCGACACGAATATTACAAAAAAAGTCAGCGTTTACGCAAGGGGGGAAGCATAATCGCAAGCGAGACGGATTGATTATCGAAACAGCACGCTATTTTTCAGCCGGCGGATCCTCTCTCGCCGATTTGCCTATGCGCTCATGCGCTTCAATTGGCTCTTGAATCTACGCTCAGCATATACCTGATTTGCGATCATCACGATCAGGAGCATGGAACCGTAGATCAGGCCGCGTGCATAGGGCGATATGGCGAAGAGCGTAAAAGAGCTGGAGAGGGATTGGAGTATCAGAATGCCGATGAGCACTCCCAGTATCTTGCCCGACCCTCCCTGGGGATTTATGCCGCCCATGACTACTACGAGAATCGCCTGCAGGAGATAGGTATCGCCGTAGCCGATGCGCGCCGAGTTCACCCTGGATATGAGGATAACGGCGCTTATGCTCGAAAACAGACCGCAGACTGCATAGGTAACGATAAGGGTCTTAGCGCTGCGTATGCCGGAAAACAGGGCGGCTATGCGGTTTTCACCGAGCAGGTATAGGCTTTTGCCCCAGGCAGTGGAGTTGACCAGAAAAATCACGACGAGGAACCCTATAAGCATGACGATCAAAGGCAATGGAATGCCGAGCACTCTGGCATTTCCTATGACCATGAATGCATCAGGGAAACCGACCACTCCCTGTCCGCCTGTGATCGCCATGCCTATGCCGGAATACAAGAGCATGGTCGCAAGGGTAGCGAGTATGGCGGGCACGCCTAGACGGGAAATGGTGAATCCGTTCACTATGCCGCAGGCGAGCCCGCAGACCAACGACACAGCAATGGCGATCGCTACGACAGGGCCGGTGCCTATGGACGCGAGAAGCCCTTTATTCGTCAGCACATAGGCGGCGAGAATACCCGAAAGATTCATGGTGGCGATGACGGAAAGATCGATCCCGCCGGTCAGCATGGCGAGGGCCATGGCAAGGGCTATGAATCCGAACTCCGGCACCTGGAACCCCATGGAAACGATGTTGCGGTTATTGAAAAAACTTCCGCCGAGGAAAAGAGCGATGCCCGCAAGCACAACAGCGAAGATGATCAACAGCAATATAAGATTATTCGAGGTACGCGACATACGGTTTCCTTCTATACGAATATGAGATTTTTTTCGTTCGTCTTTTTGTTTCGGTATGCGGTTATCCCGACGCTCGCAAGGATGATGATGCCGATGAAAAAGTTGTTCCAGGATGCGGACAATCCGATCAGGATAAGCGTGGTGTTCAAGACGGATATAATCAGCACTCCCAACACCGTACCGAGGATCGTACCGCTGCCGCCGGTCAGCTTCGCACCGCCCAGCACCACCGCTGCAATGATGGTCAGTTCCTTACCGACCAAGGAAATGGGATTCAAAGAGCGGACCTCCGCCGCATAGATGATTCCCATGATGCCCGACAGAAATCCGACAAAGGCGTACACGAAAAACCGGATATACGCGATGTTCAATCCCGCCCGCTGAGCTGAGACTGCATTGCTTCCCAAAGCGTAGATGCTGCGGCCGAGAAGCGTATGGTTCAATATAAACCACGTTAAGAGAACGACGATGACCACTGGGATGATGAGGAGCGTAAGACCCGCAGTCCCCCCT
>CAZWAS010000187.1:0-4067 GCA_964631915.1 uncultured Spirochaetales bacterium
GCCTTCCAGCCATGATACTGCAGAATGGCTTCGGACTCACCCTGGCATTTTTGTATTCGAAAAAACAAAATGATATTTTGAAGATAATCCGGGAATGGCTCAATAGAATCGGACAAGAAACCATTCGAGATGATAAAGAATTAATGCGGAAACTCAATGGGCTAGAACAAAGAGACTACTTATCGGTACAAGCGGAAACCATGAAATTATTGGAATGGGTCAAGAGATTTTCGAACGCCCTTGCTCCAAAGGAGGATCCAAAAAATGGCAGCGACACCTAACCGTAACAGCCCGAAAGAACATCCAAACCCAGATACAAAAACCACTTATTTTGTGTCGAAGGATGTACTACCGATTGCAAAAAAAGATGACGCATTTGCGAATTTCGGGCTATGGTTTAATAAATACATCCCTTTTGGTGATTGCACGAACAATGCTGAGTGCAAACCAAGTGATAAAAATGGAGGGGCGGAAAAGGTAAAAGAATATTATAAGAACGTATACGACAAATGCAAAACCAGATGCAAGAAAGAGCTTGAAAAAAAGCATGAAGAACAAAAACGATTTATTGAAGCGTTCGTGCAAGAGTATGGATGTTTCACCTATGAAGCAATATTAGAAAATCGCCTAATACTAGGACTCGGTTTGGATCATCCCTCTGAAACAAGCATGTTGTTCGATCGCAATGTCGGGATTCCCTATATTCCAGCTTCTTCGATAAAAGGTATAGTTCGGTTAGCCAATTTCCTCTGCACTGTCAATGATGATATGGAGCCCGATCAGAAAGGGTTCATAGCGGATGACGAAATTCCTGGAACAAAAGAACTATTCGGATCGCAGCAATATCGAGGAAGAGCCATTTTTCTTGATGCATACCCGAAAGATGTTCCCGAGTTGGTACTCGATATTATGAATCCACATTATCCTGATTACTATGCCCCGGACAATAAAACCGTATTCCCTGCCGATAATCAGAATCCCAACCCTATCAAGTTCTTGACTGTCAAAGAGGGAACACTTTTTTTGTTTCACTGTCTTTTGCATAGAAAAACGACTTCCGAATTTCAGGATGCAATAAAAAACGCATTCTTAAAAGCATTACAAGAGCAGGGTTTGGGGGCGAAGACGTCGCTGAGTTATGGGTTCTTTACGGTTATTAAAGCCGATTTCGACGCAGCTGCAAAAGAGAGACAAAGAAAAGAAGAAGAAATGAAGGAAAAAGAAGCAGCAGCCGAAGAAGAAAAACGGAAAAAGGCCGAACAAGAGCGGCTTGCAAATCGCAGTGAAGACGAAAAGATGTTGGATCGTATTTCGTCATTGAAAAAGGATTCCCAGCAGATCGGCGATTTGTGCGGAGATTTGAAAAAAAAGCATGAATCAGGTGAATATCGGTTTGCATCGACAGTGTTTCAACGACTGAAAGAAAAACTTATCGAGTTGGGGGAATGGGAATTTGAGGCGAATAAGCAACTAAAAGAGAAGGACAAGAAAAAAAGAAAAGAAAGAAATGATTTCATTGATAAACATACAACCGCCACATGAATGCTGCTGGTGTAAAGCCAGATTCCTTGAGACGTAAAGGAGCGACGGTAGCCGATGAACCACTGTGTTCTGGTGTTGAATCATGCCATACTTCCCGAACAAGTCCGTGAGCTTGAACACACCTTCGGGATAGAACGGATTGAAAATCTTCCATCCGAGCTTTTGCACATCTGGAACCGTATTAAGCCTTCTGGTGCGCTCGATACTTCCGCCCTTCAACGGATCATCGGATGGATTGCCGACACGACGGAATCAGGCGATTATATCGTCGTGCAGGGAGAATTCGGAGCCACGTACTATGTGGTGAGCTATTGTCTGGATAGTGGTTTGATCCCCCTTTATGCGACCTCCGAACGCGTATATGCAGAGACAAAGAATCGAGACGGTTCTATTACGCGGAACCACATATTCCGCCATGTGTGCTTCAGAAAGTACGAGGCATGGCGGGGGAACGATCATCGAACAATGGCGCGCAACAAGGAGACGTTATGAGAACTGTGCTCATAAGTTTTCTCGGAACGAATGAATATGTTCCATGCAGGTATGAACGGGAAGGTAGTGTTTCCGCTCTTACGCCGTTCATCCAGATCGCGATCGCCGATTTGTTTCTGAAAGGAGATGCCGTCGGGAATACGATATTGATATTCGCGACCGACGGTGCGAAACGGCTCAATTGGATCGATACCGAACGATACGACGGCAAAGGGTTGGAACGAAGATTGCGCGAGCGGTTTCCGAATACGGACGTACAGTGCATCGATATACCCGACGGAAGATCGGAAAGTGAACTTTGGAAAATATTTGACATATTATATGAACACATTATAGATGAAGATGCCATACTACTCGACGTAACGCATTCGTTCCGATCGCTGCCTATGCTCGTTATACCATTTGTGAACTATGTCCGTTTCCTGAAAAACATCAGTGTGAAAGGCATTTGGTACGGCGCTATAGAAGCCATCGGCACCCTCGATGTTGTCAAAGGAATCGATCCTGCAGAAAGGATCGCCCCGATTTTTGAACTTACTGCATTCGACGAATTGATGCAGTGGAGCGTTGCATCTTCGCAGTTCATCGAATCCGGCAATCCACAGAGGCTGCATGCGCTGGTGAAAAAACGGAAAAAGGCGATATATAGCCGCATAGGGAACGACGAGAAACGGCATGCCGAAAAAGAAGAGGAGGTCTTGTCGGCTCTGAGAGAAATGTATCCGATACTTACGACTGTCCGTGGGAAAGAAATTCGCGAAGGATTCTGCTTTACGAGGCTACATACTGCATTGCAAGATATTGGCAGCAGCGATGTCGATGAGTTTATTGCAAAACCATTGAAACCGATCCTCCAAAAAATCGAAGAGGAAGTAAGGTGTTTTTCCCCTCGTACTATAAAGAACTGTTTTTACGCTGTCGAGTACTGCTTACGTCATGGCCTTATTCAACAAGGCATTACGCTGCTTCAAGAGACGATGCTGACATATATACTGGAAAATTGCGGGCTCGATTCTGAAAATCTGTATCATCGTCAGTTGCTTTCAGGGATGATCGCAGCCGAATTCGGGAAAGGGGCAGAAAAATGCGCTGATATACCTTCAGACTTTGCAAGCGGAGTCAAAGAAAATAAATGGTTCATGCGCCTTGGCCCATTGTTTGAAAGACTCAGAAACCATCGGAACAATATCAACCACGGTGGGTTCTTCGAACCGTACAAGCCTGACACCTTTAAGAGCAAATTGAAAGAAGTATATGACATGGTGAAAAAGGTGTTAGAGGAGAACTAGTATGTCTTCAATCTATATTCTATCCGATCATGGTAAATTGAATAAAAAAGGCGATGCATTGCAATTAGCTGCACACGATGGAACACTCACATCGATTTTTCCATACAAGACGGATAGACTCATCATCATGGGGAATGTGGAACTTACAGGTGGCGCCTTGAAACTCCTCATGCGACACCAAGTGGATACGGTATTCCTCGGCACAAACGGAAGATTCAACGGCAAGATCGTGTTTCAAGAAGGAAAGAATGTATTCATTAGAAAGAAACAGTATGCACTTCTCGATAAGCGGGATGAAAGCCTTTCGATCGCCAGAGATATCGCTTGCGGCAAACTCAGAAATCAAGTGGCATTTGCACAACGGATAAAGCGGCGGCGGGAAAACGAATCGCTTATCTCTAAAACCGTTGAAAAAATGAAACAGAACATCGAAAGTGCCGAATCGGCGGCGACTATCGATTCTTTACGCGGGTTCGAAGGAATGGGGGCGAAACACTATTTTTCGATTTTCCGGCAGAACATTCTGCCGGATTGGGCTGTGTTTAAACGACGATCCATGCATCCGCCCGAAGACAACGTAAATGCCGTATTGAGTTTTCTGTACACGTTATTATTATATCGGGTCGATGCTGCGATCGAAACCGAAGGGCTCGATGCGTATGTCGGGTATCTCCATACGCTCGATTACGGGAAACGGGCCCTCTCATACGACCTCATGGAAGAATATCGGACTCCGATAGCCGA
>CAZWAS010000187.1:4176-5351 GCA_964631915.1 uncultured Spirochaetales bacterium
GCAGAAACGGCGACGGTAGAAAAAAAAAAAAAAAAAGGAGTGCTTCTCTCCAAAGCAGGATTGGGAAAAGTGATCGCACAATTCGAAAAGAAAATGGATACGCTGTTATACTATCCACCTTTGGAAAAACAAATGAGTTATTCCATGATCATTTATGAACAGATACGACATTTTAAACGGGTTGTAGCAGGAGAAGAGAATATATATAAACCAATGGTGATAAAATGACATATATTTTTTGCTATGATATTGCACATCCGAAACGGCTGAACAAAATCGCAAAGATTCTTGAAGATTTTGGTATTCGAATACAAAAATCCATATTCCAATGCGAAATGAGAAAAGACGCAATGGAACAACTTGAAAGACGCATTGCGGCGATTGTGAACAAAAGGAAAGACTCTTTTTTCATTTATCCATTATGTGAAGATTGCGGGAGGCGGTCCTTGAAAGACGGGAAGGGTAGACTCATTAATCTCGAAACATTTCAAATTTTATGAGCATGCGACATTGGCTTATTGTATATGACATTGCGGATCCAAAGCGGCTACAAAAAGTTGCGAAGCTCCTTTCGAGTTATGCAACGCGAGTGCAGAAATCCGTTTTTGAAGCCGAAGCAGAATATGAAGTCATTGAAACGATTCGGGAAAAAGCGAATAGAATTATACACATGGAGGAGGATTTTATCGTATACTTCGATCTTTGCGAACAAGATTGGCAGAAGCGGAAAAAATATGGACTCAACCGCTTTGAGAGCCCGGATCTTGAACCGTTTGTGATATTATAAGGGCTACCTGAGTTCCTTGACAACGTTCCGCCAACCTGGTGTTTCTGTAAAAAGCCCGGAAAACCGCATAGGTTGGCGGAAATGATTATCTATATATTCTACAAGGAGATAAAGCCATGAGTGAAATTGAAATACTGAATTTTCGGATAAAAAGTGAAGAAAGCTTGATGATTGACGGATTATGTCGTGTAAGTTATTATCAGAGCAAGAATTGGAAAGCGTGCGATTTTCCGATGTGACCTGAATGAAGGGATTACGACTTGAGGATTACCGCTAAGCGGATCAAGCACTTCTATTATTGGATTTTCCGATGTGACCTGAATGAAGGGATTACGACGCCAGCACCGAGTTACGGGGGCCATGCGGGGTCCGAGCGATTTGCCGATGT
>CAZWAS010000188.1:0-582 GCA_964631915.1 uncultured Spirochaetales bacterium
GAAAAGTCGATCAACTCGGTTTTGTCGTACAAAATATTGACACGACAGTACAAAACTACTACGAACGCTTCGGAATCGGCGATTGGAAGATCTATACATACGGAAAACCGTTGCTTTCATTCATGAACTACCATGGGAGACCGTGCGAATACAAAGCACGAATAGCGCTCAGCTACTTCGGAGAAACTCGTGTCGAATTGATCCAGAATCTCGAAGGCAAGACAGTGTATACTGATTTCATCGATGCACATGGATACGGACTGCAGCATCTGGGCATTTATGTTCCCGACATCGAAAGTGCTCTGTCCGAAGCGCGGTTAGCAGGTTTTTCTGTGCTCATGGAAGGGGGTGGGTTCGGTTTAGACGGCGACGGCTACTTCGCCTACCTCGATACCGAAGCTACATGCGGAATCACCTACGAACTGATCCAGCGCCCTCGGTGTAGACATGAACCGGAAGCAGTATATCCAATCTCTCAATAAAAATTCGTGAATAATTTCACAGGAAAAATGAGAAAAGATTAACAAATTATCAAGTTTTTACCATGAACCCATTTAACGAGTGTACGCTTTCGTATATACT
>CAZWAS010000188.1:632-5335 GCA_964631915.1 uncultured Spirochaetales bacterium
AACTGGAACTCGAACTCATTGAAAAGAATCATTTTCTCACCATAAAACAGCTCGCGCATGAGGTGAACGCCTCCCAAATGACCATCCGGCGCGATTTGTCCAAGCTGGAGAAAATGAACTCGGTCAAACTCGTCTACGGCGGAGTAACCCCTGCAAAGAACTCTTCACGCGATGAACTCAAATACAGCCTTGAAAGCGAACAGAACAAAAACACCGAGCTTAAAAGAATGATCACAGAGCGCGCACTCCAGTTTTTGGAACCCAACGATGTCATATTCCTCGATTCAGGCACGACCATACAAATGTTGGCGGAGCAAATTCCTCCAGGTACGCCCTATACCATTATCACAGCAAGCTTCAATACTCTCGAAGTCATTGCCAAGCTCCCCGACTGCACGGTGATTTCAACCGGGGGAGTGTTCGCACGAAAACCGCTTGTATTTTACGACCTCGAAGCAGCGAATTTCATTCGAAAGTACAGAGCAAACAAGGCTTTCATTGGGGCGACCGGCTATGAACTGGAACTCGGCCTAACATGCGGATATGTTGAAGACGCTCCGCTGAAGCAGGCGATGATCGAATCCAGCAAGTACAGAATATTATTAGTAGACTCGACCAAATTCGGTAAAGTCAGCACATGCATGTTCGCAAAGATAAGCGATTTTTCCGTCGTGATCACCGATAAAGGAATCCCGCAGGAGTATGCAAAACAGATTCGCGACTACCATGTCGAACTCATCATCGTCTGAAAACACTTCAGGCTGCGACATCGTGTGCCGCAGCCTGCTTCATGGTGTAGCTCTGCACCACATGAAGCACCCCTTCAGGTCTTCCATGCAGGGAGTTTCGCCATCATCGCCTGTGCGGCGCTTCGCGCCGCTTTTTCGTCAAATCCTTGTGTCTTCATGATGAACCCCGTCATCG
This sequence comes from uncultured Spirochaetales bacterium, assembly GCA_964631915.1. Classification (GTDB taxonomy): domain Bacteria; phylum Spirochaetota; class Spirochaetia; order CAZWAS01; family CAZWAS01; genus CAZWAS01. Next base: position 1,557 of record CAZWAS010000188.1, read on the forward strand.
ATTTCAGTTTTTCTGCATAGGATTGCATACTCCCGTCAGGCCTTGCGCAGTGTACACAATAATTCTTCGATATATCGCCCATGGCATACTCCTCCGGCTTTGTCATGGGCATTCCGCACGCGATACATGTGGTCATACGTGTTTCCTCCTTACGAAACTGCTATATGCTTCGAAACGGAAATGAGCGCAAGAAAGTGATTCAGCAGCTCATGCCCGTAACGCTTCAAGACCGATGCGCCGGGTGCAAACATCTGCCGGTTCGCGAGGTAATAGTGGATCAAACCGAGCCAGGTATTGAACAACAAATGCAGCGGCATGCGGCGTATCATCCCAGCAGTCATCTCCCGCTCTGCTACCTGACTGAGATGAAACGAGACAGCGGATTGAATCATTACCAGTACGTTCTGTGCAATCAACGGAAGGATTGTTCCTTGGGTGACGAGTCGCGCATAAAATGTCTCGTACTCCATAAGCCCATCCACATGGGCCGCAAGCACATGCCGCATTCCATTCCCCTTTTCCAATGACTCATGGAGACGCAGGGCGATCTTCATGCCGAATTCTTCGATCGTTGCTGCAAGCAAATCGTCACGGGTCGGGAAATGAAGAAAAACGGTTCCATGCGAAACATTTGCACTTTCTGCAATGTCGGAGGTGCGCGCCTCGTAGAATCCGTCTTGGGCGAACATATGCAGGGCTGCAGCTATGATCGCAGTGCGTGTTCGCTCCTTCTGTGCTGTTCGTTTTCCCGGCATAAAATGACTCCAAACTCACTGAATTCTAAGTCAGTATAATCGATTCGATCATAGTTGTCAATTGTGCTGCCGTGCTGATTGGATAAAAACCTGCCTCTTTTATATGCCAGTAAAGATGGGCAAAACAGAAGGGAGACATGTACGCAATCTAGCGTACCCGCGTGTATCACCCCCCTCTTGGATGAGAATGTCCGGCACCTGTGTCTGATGTGAGCATTGACACATCCCAGAGTATATCATATAGTTAACTAACTTAACTGATAAGTACCTTACCTATCAGAGGGATCCATATGAATTCTGAAAGTATTCCCCTGAACCAGGCTGTGGATATTATACTCGAGACATTGCCTCCCGTGTGGGATCGTATCCGTTCGAACCTGAGAGCGGCGGGAACCGCCAAATTCGGCATCACTCTGGAGCAGTTCCATATTCTACGCCACATACGGCAAGGATTCCAATCCGTGAGCGATTTGGCCGTAAAAAAACAAATCAGCCGTGCAGCTGTCAGCCAGGCAGTGAACGTGCTCGTAGCGAAGGGTCTCGTGGTGCGCCTGCCAGAACAGGAAGATAGGCGCTGCGTACGCCTCGAACTCACTCCGTATGCGAGCGGCATCCTCTCGGCGAATTTCGAAAGGAACCGTATGTGGATGAAAGAAAAAATGGCGCTGCTAACTGCGAAGCTACCATGCCATGCACATATTACGAAAAACTTTCATACGTGAACCCGAATAATAGTCGGAACTAATCGATGAAAGACATCGGAAAACTTTTGCGGTTCATGAAACCGTATAAGCGGCTGGCGCTTTTCGCCCTTAGCATGCTCATCGTGATGGTGATTCTCGACCTCTCGATTCCCCGCCTCGTCGGGCACATTATCGATGCCGGAGTTAAACAAAAAAATATGGGCGTTGTGTTAAAAACTTCGGCCGCCATGCTCTGCATCTCCCTTTTGAATATGCTCGTCGCAGTGCTCAACAGCAACTCTTCCATCCGGGTAGGAGAAAGTGTGGCCCGCGACCTGCGAGATGCGGTGTTCGTAAAAATTCAGAGCTTTTCCTACGGGAATTTGGACCGATTCTCCACAGGGAAACTCATGGTTCGTCTCACGAGCGATGCGGGTGCAGTGCAGCGGCTCGCTCAGGTATCGCTGCGCATCGGAACCCGCGGCTCCCCTCTCGATGATTGGGAGCATCATCCTTATGTTTGTCACAAGCCCCATGCTCTCGGTCACTATGGTTCCGCTCCTGCTCGTCACTGGTGCGGTGATAGTGGTTTTTAGCGTTAGAATGGAACCGCTTTTCCGGGTGGTACAGCAGAAACTCGATACGCTCAACACTGTCGTGCAGGAGAATATCACAGGAGTACGTCTCGTTAAGTCATTCGCGCGGGCGGACCACGAAACAGCACGATTCGAAACAGCCAACACGGCTCTCGCGGAAAAGACTGTGCAAGTGATGGAGGTGATGTCTGCAATGACTCCGGCGCTCACGGTATTCATCAATATCGGAACCGTATTGGTTATCTGGCTTGGGGGAATCCATGCAGTGCGAGGCACACTCACAGTAGGGCAAATCGTAGCCTTCGCAAACTACTTGCTCGCCACGATGAACCCCCTCATCATGATGACTCAACTTTCAAACACATGGGCCAACGGGTTTGCCTCGGCAAAACGGATCAACGAAGTCCTTGACACGGAACCCGACATACACAAAGCGCCCACACCTCTGACGCTCAAGACGCAGAAGGCCTGTTCGGTGGAATTCAGCGGCGTCAGTTTTCATTACAACGGCAATTCTGCTCTCGCAGTACTGGAGCAGATTTCCTTCAAGGCGGAACCTGGAGAGACTATTGCGATTCTGGGAGCCACTGGGTCTGGAAAATCGACACTCGTCAACCTGATTCCACGCTTTTATGACGCGATATACGGGACCGTGAGGATTGACGGTTATGATGTACGCAGCATCAGCGAAGATTCGCTCCTCGAACACATACGCATAGTTCCGCAAGAAACCGTTCTGTTTTCGGGTTCGGTCCGCGATAATATCCGTTACGGATGTCCCGATGCGGACGATGAAGCACTACTAGCGGCCGCCAAAGCCGCGCAAGCACACGACTTCATACTGCGACTTCCTCATGGTTACGAAACCCGCATCGAAGAGCGAGGCGTGAACCTTTCAGGGGGCCAAAAGCAGCGTATAGCCATAGCAAGGGCGATATTGCCCCGGCCCTCTATCCTCATCTTGGATGACAGTACCAGCGCAGTGGATGTGGAAACCGAGACCAAAATACAGGGTGCGCTCTCCGAGTTCAATAAAAACTGCACCTGCTTCATAGTTGCTCAGCGGATAAGTACCGTACTGAACGCAGATAGAATCCTCGTAATCGACAAAGGACGCATTGTTGCGGAAGGCAAACATTCCGAACTGATCAAGTCGAGCATCGTGTATAAGGAGATATATGATTCGCAGCTCGGAGGCGGTTTCCATGCATAACCGAAAAAATACCTCCAGAGGATACAGCCATGCCTGATCGAGACGCTCAGATTCCGGACGTCCGTTCAAGCATGCAACGACGACCGAGTCAGCCCGGAAAAATCGAAAAAGCACAGCATCCCCGCCGTGCCATGATGCGTCTTGTGCTATATCTGAAACCCTACCGATTATCCATCACCCTTGTAGTCGTATGCGTTGTCCTTTATTCATCGATCGGCCTCTGCGGTCCCTACCTTATGGGGCGAGCCATAGATACCTTCATCAGTAACAAGGATATCCCAGGGCTCATAACGACTGCCCTGTACATGCTCGCCGCCTACATTCTGAGCAATCTGTTCCTTGTCGTCGCCAATTGGCTCATGACTCGCATATCGCAATTCGCTCTCCGGGAATTGCGCAAGGATCTATTCACGCACCTGCAGACGCTTCCCATGCGTTTTTTCGACACGCATGCGTCTGGCGGACTTATGAGCCGGCTCACGAATGATATCGATGCGATCAATCAGGCAGTTTCGCAAAATGTTATTACGCT
>CAZWAS010000189.1:0-5256 GCA_964631915.1 uncultured Spirochaetales bacterium
TTCTCCTCGCAGATGGCAGTAAGCTTCGATATATATGGAACCCCGGCCGGATCGCCTGACTCTTAAAACGACAATATCTCTGAGGGTTTCCAAGCCGGCCCGGTTTCTGTACAGAATTCTAAACCGTTTTTCCTGCCACATCCTGCAGGAATAGTCAACAGAGGCAGCGGATTCCCGTAGAATCTGACTGTAATCGTTCGTGTTCATACTCGTAGATATGCATAAACCGTACCAATCCGCAAATTCGGCGGTCATGCCGTACGGAAACAAGGTTTCTACCGTTTCCGCCCACACAGGCGGTTTTCCGAGGAATTTTCTCCCGCATTGCAGAACAACGCGCATATTCGGTTCGCCCGCAGCGTAACTTTCGTTCCTAAAGGCGTAACCGCAGTTACGCTCAGCCGGCCATCGTTGCTTTCGCCGCGCTCCGGTGTCCAACCCTATCCCTATCGCATTTACCACCATACAGCTGAAAACAGTACCCTTTGTCGGGGAAATTCGGCTGGTTTCGCTCCCGACTTCCGCTTCAAGCTTCGCGCTGCGCGGAACAAAAAAACAAAAGCAAATTGGCACAGTCTTTGCATTCTCTGTGCAGTGCGGCGTTATGCGGATGTCCCGCTCACCGCGCTATACCTCGATAGTAAGGAGATGAACATGAAAAAAACGCTTGGAATCCTCGGTGCCTGCTGTGTTGCCTTGGTTTTCGTATCCTCCTGCGCTTCTATCGTGAAGGGGACGAACAGCCCGATAAGCATCAGCACATCGCCTGAAAAGGCGAAGGTCATTATCGAATCGTTGGACGGCACCCAATACGAAGAAAAGGAAGCACCGTGCACATTCAACCTTTCAACGGCAAAGGATTATACGGTGCGCATTCGATTGGAAGGCTACCAGAACAGAGACATGACGCTCAACCGAAAACTCACCGGTTGGTTGTGGGGCAATATTGTATTCGGAGGAATCATCGGCCTTGCGGTGGATTTCGGCACCGGCGCTGCATGGGAACATGAAAAATCCATCAATGTGAACTTGGAACCGAAGGGACACGCCGGCTTTCCGGAGAAGGCATACATCACCCTCGTAAAACAAGATCGATCCACGGAACGTCTCGAGGTACCTATACGCTGGGAACTGGCGAAGTGAATGGTTTCATGGTAGAATCGGAACATGCCGGCTTTCTGAAAGCCGGCATGCGGCCGACAGAGAGGGGGAATCTATGAATGCAGAACAGGTGTTGCTTTCCTTCGTCGGCAACCACGACCCGTTTTCGGACGGCGTCGAAGAGCCGGGACCGCTTCTTTCTTTGCTTTCCGTGCGAAAATTCTCGCACGTGTATTTATTCTACACAGGGCCCGACTATTTCGAGCGGTCGCGGTCCGTCGAAGAGTATGCGCATGAGACATCGCCCGGTTTGAAATTTTGCTTTATAGATTTTGAACTCCGTTCTCCGATCGATTATGAAGAAATATACGGAAAACTGTGCGCTTCCATAAGTTCGATCGAAAAGAGCATCGGCCACCGGAATCCGGAATACTCGATTCTCCTCGACCCCGGCACTCCTCAGATGCAGACCGCATGGTTTTTGCTCGTGCGTTCGGAAACGCTGAACGCTCACCTGCTGCAAGGCATTCCACCCCAATTCGCAGGCGGCGTGTACAAAGTCAAGGAAGTCACCTTCGAAAACACCGTGCTTCCCTGTCTCCGCAGGGCCGATACCGTGGCCGTCCAAGACGTTCGGTGGAGAAGCATTCACGCAGACGATTTCATCGGCGGAAGTCCGAGCATCGGATCCGTATTCGAGAAAGCCGTGAGAGCGGCTAATTACGATATTTCTGTGCTCATCGAAGGGGAAACAGGAACAGGCAAAGGATTTTTCGCAAAGCTCATCCACGAGCGGAGCGCGCGAAACACGAAGCCGTTCCATGCCGTAAACTGCGCGGCAGTGAGCGCTGCGTTAGTCGAAAGCGAACTCTTCGGCCATGCAAAGGGCTCGTTCACCGGAGCGGAGCGCGAACGGCTCGGCGTATTCAGAGCTGCAGACGGCGGAACCGTCTTCCTCGACGAAATCGGCGATCTTCCGCTCGAACTCCAGCCGAAACTCCTCCGAGCCTTGGAAGAAAAGAAAGTACAGCCTCTCGGTTTCGATAACGAGGTGGATGTGGATGTACGGGTCATATCCGCGACGAACAAGAACCTGAGTGGCCTCGTTGCAGAAGGGAAATTCAGGAGAGATCTTTATGAGCGGCTCAACCACCTTACCCTCCACATTCCTCCGCTCCGCGAACGAAAAGAAGATATACCGATATTCCTCAAACACTATGTGGACGAATGGAATACGCTCTACAGAGAATCGAAGCGCATAGGCAGCGAGGTCATGCCTTTCCTTTTGGACTACCCATGGCCTGGAAATATACGCGAACTGCAAAACGCCGTCACTTCGATGTGTGCATCCGCGAATTCCGACGAACTCGTCCCCGAGCTCCTTCCTCCTGCAGTTCTTGCGCATTTCAACAGACCGACTATATTGGCGGAAACCTCTTTGGCGATCCCCGAGAACGGTATTAATCTGAAAGCAGTCCTCTATACCCTCGAGAAACGGTTCTATGAGGAAGCATTGAGGAAAACCGGAGGCAACAAAGAGCGGGCAGCCGAACTGTTAGGCATCAATGCACCTGCCTTCCGAAAGGCCATCAGGGAACGCTTCGATGACCTGGCAGTCTACTGATTGCGGTATCATCGGTCGCTCCCCGAAGCATCCGGCCGCCTCAGTTCACGGTTATCTGGCCGGACTTGCTGACATATGCGGTCTCGATGGACCCTCCCCCAGGGGGAGAACTCTGGAGCGCTGAAGAAACCGAGCGTGTTACGTAGATCGTTTGCGTGCCCGAGGTGATGGAGTTCGTGCTGGATGCGGGAATAGTGACAGAAGTTGCACCAGCTGTCGATTGCGATGCGGTGACGGTACCGGTGGAATATTTTACCGTCACAGTGACTTTTTCGCCGGATGCCACCGCATTCCCGACCCACGAGAGGGTATAGGCGCTCCCTTTTTTAAGGGAAGGAATGATTTCCGGCAACCCGATTTCCGCAGGAAGCGTTACGGTGTTCGAGAAGACCCGTGCCGAGGAATCTGTGTACACGATAGTCGCTCCTGCCGACACACCGCTGATTTTTTTATAATAGTAGCTCGCCACACTCGACCACGTCATGGCTGTACCATCCAATACGACGGAAGCAGGTTCCACCAATTCCACAGCCGACGAATAGAACGACTCGGCATTGAAAAATTGAACGGTGAACTGCGTGGTACCGATCTGTTTCGAGTATTCGCCGGTGATGGTCATGGTTATTTTGTCGGGGTCGATCTCGCTCGAGGTGGAAACAGCACAGCCAATACCCGACAAAGCCAGTACGCAGAGAACTGCGATGAACAATCCATAAAGTTGTATTCTCATAAGAATCTCCTCCCGACCATGACTATACGGAAGGAATCGGACGGGAGTAAACAGCCTTGAGGCTGTTTTTCCATTTTTTTACAAACGTTTTACATTCCGTCTCCGGTGCTATCACAACATCGGATTCCTTTGTATAATGGCGCACATTAGCTGGGAGATGCATGAGCAATAATAAGGAAAAAGTCGCGGAAAACCAGATACACGTAAGGAAGACCTCAGAAGAGGAATTGAAACGGTTCCGTCAAGCGGTGGAAACCGCAGGCCATGCGATCTACATAACGGACAGGGAAGGAACCATCGAATATGTGAATCCAGCATTCACGTCCATAACCGGATACAGCAGAAACGAAGCGCTCGGGAAAAACCCGAACATACTGAAATCCGGCGTACAGGACGAGGCGTATTACAAGCGGCTGTGGGATACGCTGAAAGCGGGGAAACCCTGGCGCGAAGAAGTGGTCAACAAAAGAAAAAACGGCGACCTTTACTATGCGTTTCAAACCGTAACTCCGCTTTTCGGTGTGCATCATGAAATCGAAGGCTATGTAGCGATCCAGGCAGATATAACCGTAGAAAAGCGGCTCGAAGAGCAGCTGCGCAAAAGCGAATCGCGCTACAGATCCGTCATCAGCGCCATGATGGAAGGAGTGGTGCTCCGCGATGCGGAAGGCAACATTCTCGCGATGAATCAATCCGCAGAACGGATTCTCGGTATTTCGGGTAAGGATGTGCGGGGAAAGAAATACCTGTTTTCGCATATGCATGCCGTGAAAGAAGACGGCACCCCTATGACAAAAGACGAACATCCCGCCATGATCGCGTTGAAAACTGGCAAGCCTCAGTCGAATTTCGTCATCGGATTGAAGAAACCCGAAGGAAATACCATATGGGTATCCATCAACGCGCAGCCTATCATGGATCCAGGAGAGGATACACCGCATGCAGTGGTCACGACATTCGCGGACATCACGGAACGGAAAATGCGCGAAGAGGAGATACGGAAAATATCGGTGACCGATCACCTGACCCAGATATACAACCGCTATTGGTTTTACAAGGTGTTGGACGACGAAACAAAACGTTCTGTGCGCTATCATACGGCCCTTTCACTCATCATGTTCGATATAGATCATTTCAAACGGATAAACGATTCCTTCGGCCATGGTGCAGGGGACAAAGTACTGAAAGGCATAGCGCAGACGGTGGGCTCTTTGCTCAGAACGACCGATACATTCGCCCGATGGGGTGGCGAAGAATTCGTAGTTCTGACGCCGAACACGGGACTCGAAACTTCCATGAAGCTCGCGGAACGCATACGGTCTACGGTAGAATCGCTTTTTTTCGACGGCGTCGGAGAGGTCACCGTAAGCTTGGGAGTGGCGGAATACAACGGCAGCGGAAAGGAAACGAAGGATCTGTTCGTCAAGCGTGCGGACGAGGCGCTGTATCAGGCGAAGGATTCCGGTCGGAACCGCGTTATCGCTTCGACCTCGTAACCCCCTTCTCCGGGCCGTGAGGGACCCTTTTTTGCAGAGTAAAACGAAACAGGTATTGTGCCGATAAAAGGATAGCATGAAGAAAAAACGCTCGAGGATCGGTTGTCTGTTCTGGCTCGCGTTGGTGCTGCTCGTCATCGTGATTTTCCTTTTGAACCGCCCGACCATCGAAAGAGTCATCCAATCCACAGGGTTCCTCAACATATTCAAAAAAGAGCAACCTCAGGAAAAGCCGGAAGTGATACGGGACAAAGAAACCGAGCCGGCTGAAAAAAAAAAAAAACCTGAAGAGCAGAAAAAACCGG
>CAZWAS010000190.1:0-5067 GCA_964631915.1 uncultured Spirochaetales bacterium
TAAAATTCAGTATAGGTCGTTTTCGCCATCGTAAATAACCTTATGAAAGAACAGCCCTTTTGCAGGCGCCGTAGGTCCGGACCTGCTCCAGTCTTTCGAATCGAGAATTTCAAGTAACGCATCCGTGCCGGCCTGTTCCTGCGCTAATTCTACAATAGTCCCGACAATAGACCGCACCATTCTCCAGAGAAATGCGTTCCCCGCTATGGTAAACACGAGGAACGGACCCTCTGGATAAAAACCAGCGCTCACGACTTCCCGCACCTTCGAGGGGCTGGGGTCACGCGGCACAGTGAATGCTGAAAAATCATGGACGCCTATCAGTGTAGCGGAAAGCCGGTTGAGTGTCACAATATCCGGAATTTTCTTCAAGTGCATCGAGTACCTGCTATGCTGCGGAAGCGTTACCTGCGAGATATTATAATAATATTTGTATACCCGAATGCGGGCGCTATAGCGCGCATGAAATGTCTCTTCAGCTTGACCGCTCCAGAGCGCTTTCACGTCCTCCGGCAAATACGAATTAAGTGCGAGGAAGAAACGATCAGCAGGTATTGAATCTATATCGGAAAAAAAATTGATGACTTGACCCGAAGCATGAACCCCCGTATCGGTTCTTCCTGCGGCATGTACGTGCACCGGATGTTTGTGCATTCTCTGTAAGGCATCCTGTATCACGCCTTGAACGGTTCTTCCCTTTTTCTGCACCTGCCAGCCGAAGAAATTCGTTCCGTCGTACGCCAGCACCATTCGAATATTACGACTCCCCATGTTCCTCTTCATCTGGTTCTTCCGTCGAACCGAGCTGCGCAAGCTCATCGTTTATCAGGGAATATAATTCCTTCGCCATATCGAGAATCGCTGAAGGTTTATCCTTCGATGCCTTCCCCATGCCGAATATGCGTGCCACAGTCCGTTTGGCACTTTTGAGCGCTTCCATGCGCTTTTCAGGGGACTCGCTCGGACCGTATTTGTATTCAAGATATCCAGTGAGATATAAAACACCGTCATATCCGTAATTCTTATCGATATCCGGCCCCATGTGTTTGACGGAACTCAAGGATTCTTTTCCGGTCTGCTCCTTCTGGATAGCGAGACTATAAAAGAAGCGGGCTTTTCTATAAAAAAGCTTCGCCACATAATCAAAATTATCATTCGAAAGTTTTCTGTGAAGATCCGTAAACAACCACGCAGCGCGCACGCACGAAAGCGCCTGTTTGAATGTTGGTGCAACATCCTTGTTGAAATAGTCATAGCACATGACAGCTAGAAAATAACTCGCCGCTCCTTCATTGAGCGTTCTCGGTTCGTTGAAATTCAGATTGTCAAACAGAAGCCGGATGCTCGAAAGCCTCTTTTCCGTCTCTTCCTCCAGAATCCGTTTTTTTGCTTCGGGAACAAGAAGGAAATCCTGAGGATATGCGCTGTAATAACAGGAAGGGCAGACTTGGACGGGATAGATGAGGGGAACTACTTCGCCGAATTTCTGGGACGGTTCATAGCGTCTGCGCAATTCGATGGTGAGATCCCCTGCGATGAGCCTCCCGCGGCCCGTGAACAATTCCTCACGGTAAAACGTTCCGGTGCAGACAGGACACTTGATCGAACTTTTTGAGAAAAAAGTCAACCTTTGTTGAGCCGAATCAGACATCTATTCACCCTCTATGATCACAACTGCGATCGCATTATCGCTCTCATGGGTAAGGGACAGGTGAATACGCTTTCCCCCGAAATTCTCAAACGCTTCGAGCGCGCGCCCCGTGACATTGATGCAGGGTTTGCCGCTTTGGTCGTTTTTCACCCATATCTCCTTCAAGCCGATATTCTTCAGTCCGGTACCCAATGCCTTTCCAAAAGCCTCTTTAGCGGCAAAACGCGCAGCCAAAGACATCATTGCCGCCTTTCCCCTTTTTTTCGCTTCCTCGATTTCCAAAGAATGGAAATAACGGTCGAAAATTCCGGGAGCTTTTTCCCAACGCTGCATGCGGCTTATATGTACGACGTCGATTCCGATTCCGCGGATCATGCATACCCTCTTATTGTGAAGAATAGACTTCAATGGCAATTTCCTGCGGCTCATACGTGAGGACCAGCAATCCTGCCGGGATTTCCGGCCGCGTCTGAAGTACATATTTACCCGGCTTTCGTATCTGAGAACAATCCACAGAAAGATGAATTTCTTGGTTCTTGAGTTTTTCGAGGAGGAATTGGCTTCCCTGGATTTTCACAAGGCCTGTGGCGAGCGGTGCGGAAAGTGTCAAGTTTGGATCAAGATCGAGCGCAACGATCTCAACGCGTTCGAATGTCTTCAATAAAACCGAATCGGATATAACGCCTTTGAACTCCACGACATCGCCTCCTCGTATAGTCACATACGCATCTTTCTGAATGAGGCGTACCCGTGCCGTGAAATCCTGCGTTTTTCCGGTGAGATCTATATCCTCTGTACTAATGGATTTCATGTTCTGTACTCTGCTTCGTGGACCTTCGACCTCGACCGATGAAGGGGTAAGAAAATATTGGCCGAGCTCGAAGCCCTGGGCAGGAAAACCTTTGAGCGTGGGAACCACTTCGAGGCTTTTCAAGAGCCGTCGCTCGAGCTGTAATTTTACCTCCATGGGTTCCACCTTTATTTCCAGCGATTCGCTCTGCAATGCTGTGCCTTTTTTCCTAATCTGAAGCGGAGCTTTGAATTCCCCTTCGGCTCTGTGGTCGAGGAAATCCGCAACGACTTCTATATCTTCGGCGAGTATCGGAAACACTTTGTCTCCCTCACCTCTCAGCGTAATGCGTGCGGATTTGATATAGGCGGAGGATGGAACATAGGCATCATCGATCTCGTAGTGTATCGGCACCGTGAAAAAACGTTCTTCAAGTGTGCTTATGCGGTTAAAGAGAAAAAACACGATTGCTGCGGTCAGAGACAAAATCTTCGCAGGCCAATTGGCAATGAGCCGCTCGAAAAGAGCCTTAGATTTCATGGGAAGCCTCCTCAGCCCTGTCGTCGACATCATCTTTGAAATCGAGAAGCTCTTTCAATTTTCTGCGGATTTCATCAATCGAAAGATCATAGTGAAGATTGCCGTCATATGCAAGAGATACGGCCCCCGTTTCCTCTGAAACGATCACTACAACGGCATCAGATTCTTCAGCCAGCCCTAAGGCGGCCCGATGTCTCGTTCCGAAGCTCTTGCGTATGTCGGGCTGCTCTGACAGAGGAAGGAAACAACCTGCTGAGACGATCTTACCGCTTTGCAGTACCAAAGCGCCGTCATGCAGAGGCGTATCGTGGCTGAATATGGTGAGAATCAGGCTGCTCGTCAGATCCGCATTGAGCCGCGTCCCTGTTTCTATGATATTCTTCAGGCCCACATTGCGTACAAACACGATGAGGCATCCTCTGTTCCTACCAGAGAGAATTTCTACGGCGTTGAGTACCGAATCGAGATGATAGGTCTTGGTCTTCTGTGCGAGTCTGAACCAACCGCCCTGTCCGATCCTCGTGAAGATTTTCCTGAGCTCGGGTTGAAAAATGATGGCGACCGCTATAACGAGGCCGGGAGCGAGAAAATTGAGAACCCACAGCAGTGTTTTCAATTTGAGGAAAAAGGCAACTGCATAGATGAGCACCATGAGAACGGCTCCCTTGAGGAGCTGCATCGCCCGTGTTTGTACGAGTATCTGATAACTCTTGAAAATGAGGAAAGCGAGGATAAGTATATCGAAAAGCGGTTGCATCAATCCGCTGAACAGCCACGTTTGAGAAAACCAATCCATCACGAGCCTCTTTGTTGTTCTGCCGAAACGATCGCCCTTACTACGTTGAGCATATCCACCGTTTCCCTGACATCGTGCACACGCAGTATATCTGCACCGTTTTGCACTGCTATCTGATTTGCCGCAAGACTTCCTGCGAGGCGTTCTTCGACGCTCCGATTGCAGATATGTTGTAAAAACGATTTTCGCGAAAGTCCGATGAGGAGCGGGTATCCGAGTTTTTTAAATTCCGAAAGATGCTTCAGAATGAGCAGATTATCGGAAATCCGCTTGCCGAAGCCTATGCCCGGATCCAGAATGATGTATTCCTCGTTTATTCCATTACAGATCGCATTCTTCGCAAGAGCACTGAGTTCGTTCAACACCTCGTCGATTGTATGTTCGTACGAAGGATTCTGCTGCATGGTCTTCGGAGTACCGCGCATATGCATGAGAATCACCGGTATTTTGTGTTCCGCCACGAACGTTGCCAACCCCGGATCGTCGTTCAATCCGGAAATATCGTTCACCATATCCGCACCGGCGGCAATGGCTTGTTCGGCAACTATCCTCTTCCGTGTATCCACGGAAATGATAATCTCGCTCCGCTTTCGTATGCCTTCGATAACAGGAAGGATACGAGCGAGTTCCTCTTCGATCCCCACTGGATCCGAACCCGGTCGCGTGGATTCCCCTCCGATGTCGAGCATATGCGCTCCGTCCCGGATCATATCCAACGCCTTATTTACTGCGCTTTCTACGCTTTCGCACCTGCTTCCCGGGTAGAATGAATCGGGGGTGCTATTCAAAATTCCCATAATCAGGGGACCGTGGGAAAAATCGAGCATTCTTCCGTTTCCCCATGCGATCATCCGTGTTCTTTGTCCATCAGCAGAACGTATCATCTTGGGAATCGTACACTATTAGAAGCGGAATTTCCAGGTCCGCAACTCCAGCTGCCTGTGATCCGCGAGGCAAGGACTACGCGTTTCAGGTAAGGCGTATACTACATATCCATATCAGTTGCGACTCTGTATCGAAGAGCCACCGCTCGAATTGAGGTTCCCGATGTTCGGATTGCCCGAATAGAACAATTCCGACCCTCCGGAAAGGGTCGCATCCATTCTTCCGTCGGCGAAAAGGAAGATTTTGCTCCCGCCTGACAGGAGTATCACCGTGTCGGAAGTACGCAGTTCTTTGAGCCGGAGAACGGATCCTCCGCTTCCATCTACGCGTATACGCTTGCTTCTGCCCTTCAACTCAGTGGAGCTGCCGCCGGACAAGGAAAAAACCGCCTCATTGCACGAAAGG
>CAZWAS010000191.1:0-4969 GCA_964631915.1 uncultured Spirochaetales bacterium
TCCAACTTGCCTTATAGATGCGGCGGGCCTTTCCGATGCCGAAGTTCTCATGGTGTACCGTTTCTACTGCGACGATATGCGGAGGCTTCATCTCGGGCAGGGGTTGGATATCCAGTGGCACAATGACCACAATGCCGTGCCGAATGAGAAAACTTACCTTCAAATGTGCAGATTCAAGACAGGATCTCTTTCACGAATGGCGGCGAGAATCGGAGCTGCGGTGGGAGGAGCTGATTCTTCCGGTATCGAATTGCTCGGCGATGCAGCGGAAACGCTGGGCGTAGCATTCCAGATTCTGGATGATGTAAAGAACCTTACTACCGGTAATCCCGGCAAAGAACGCGGGGACGATATTGTGGAAGGGAAAAAAAGTTTGCCTGTGATCATTCATATGCAGCGAAATCCCGGCGCTTTGCACGAATTCGTCGAATTGTTTTCAAGTGCGAAACGGAAAGGTATACCAGGTGCGAAGCACGAGATAGAACGCGCCATATCGCTGCTGAGTACTTCCGGAAGTATCGATAGTGCGAAGCAATCTGCTCTGGAAATGCTGCAGACAGCACGAAAGACTATATACGGAACATTTCCGAATTCGAAACCGAAAGAACTCATCATCGGCATCATCGATTATTTCAGAGAGAATCTTCTGTGAATTTTCATTTGACTCTCATGGGGAAAGGACTTACTTTGTAGCTATGGGAAATTCACTCGTGAAAAAACCGTTTCGATACAGATATTATAATGCTACCCTATTCATTATAGGCATAAATGTTTTCGTATTTTTGATAGGACTCATAGCACCGAACGTAAAACTCTACCTCGCTATGAACCCGGTGCTCGTGGTCCAAGGTAAGGCATTCTGGCAGGTCATAACATACATGTTCGCCCATGCGAACATATCGCACATTTTTTTCAATATGCTCGGACTCTTGTTCTTCGGTATTCAGGTCGAACGGCGTCTTGGAAGCAGCGAGTTCGTTCTTTTTTATATGATATCCGGAATCGGAGCAGGTCTGTTTTCTCTCATGGTGTATTGGTTTTCCGGGAATTATATGGCGGTCCTCCTAGGCGCATCTGGCGCAGTGTACGGAGTGCTCCTCGCATTCGCCACACTCTATCCTGAGGCAGTGGTGTATGTTTTCGGAATAATTCCGGTCAAAGCGCCGATACTTGTACTGGGGTATACGGTGATTGAACTGATTTCGCAGTTTTTCGATACCCGGTCGGGGGTAGCGCATCTGACTCACCTTGCCGGATTCGGATTCGCCTTCCTCTATTTCGTTGTTCGTCTCGGCATAAACCCCATACGGGAATTCTTCAGTGGCAGACACAGGTGGCCTTAAGAAATTCATACTACTCGTTTGTCTGGTGCTCTGTAGCATTCCTCTTATGTCGGAAGAATTCTTTGTCGAGCAATTCTGGGCTGATATGGAGCCCATGGCGGACCCGGAGCAATTCTCTCCGACATCCAGAGAGAAAGTACTGGAACAGTTATTCGAGGAGTTTCGTTTCGTTTTTTCCGGCATGCTTTACGGCTATTCCTTTCTCTATACGCCTCAGGACAATCAGCGGGGCGTTGAAGAACAATTCGAACTCACCCTCCTTTCTGAGATTCCAAAAGGCGACCCGTCGCTGAGAATTTTGGAGACGCGGATTGAGAAGTCGAGGCTCTTGGTGAGGGCTTCCTATGCTCTGAAAGGGTTTCAGCAGAGCCTCAGAAACGGATGGGAAAGCAGCGCTCTGCCGTTTGCAGCGGGCTTGGGCGAGGCTTCCTTGTACAGAGGAGTCGGGGAGCGCAGAAAAGCGATCGAAGCAGGAATCAAGGAAGCGATACGCAATTACCTCCGCGAGCGGCTGTTCAATAAACCGAAAGAAGTACGAGGAGAGCTAGTTCTATGGTCCGCACCGAGAATCAGTATCGACTCCGGTGCATACAAAGCGACAGTACGCATCAAACTGAGAGTCGAAGAGATCGTGCCCTATTCGGTTTTCTGATCCTACCCCTTTACAATATTCCGAATACTGAGTACCAATAAAGCATAATGAACAGGACGTTTGTTTCTCGTGGTCATCTCATAGATACCGGTATTCTGGCCACGATTCTCAATACGATTATAGCCGAAGATGCAGATTATCAGATTCTGAAATTCCAGATAGGGAAAAGCAATCTTCAAACTTCGTATCTGGAACTGGATGTTACTTGCAATACACAAGAACAGCTCGCATCCCTTGCGAAGAAACTCATTCAGCTCGGATGTTACGAGAAAGCGTATGCGGAAGCGCTACTCAAAGAGGCGCCTAAGGATACCTGTGCACCCGACGATTTTTATTCGACCACGAATCACAGGACCGAGGTGTTCCTGGCAGGCAAATGGCAGGAAGTGAAAAATCAGAGGATGGATGCCGTCATAGTCGTAGGTCCACGCGGAGCTGAATGCAGGAAGCTGCGGGATGTGAAAAAAGGCGACAGAATCGTGTGCAATGCGGAATCCATCCGGGTTTTCCCTCCTCCGCGGGAACGGCTTACAGACGCTTTCAAATTTATGTCCGGCGAAGTATCTTCGGAACGCAGTGTGGAGACTATGGTGTTCCAGCTCGCAGAGGAAATAAGGAATCTGAAGAACAAAAACGGAAAAATCGTGGCTGTAGCCGGGCCTGTTGTTATACACACAGGGGGGGGAAAAGCTTTCGCGGCTTTGCTCAAGGAAGGATATATCCACGGCGTGCTTTCCGGCAACGCTTTGGCGGTTCACGATATCGAGTCAGTGTTATTCGGCACCTCTTTGGGGGTGAGCCTTGAAACGGGTAAGACCCTCAATGAAGGGCACAGAAACCATATGCGTGCCATAAACTTCGTCTATTCCCACGGTTCCATCAAAGCTGCAGTGGATCAGGGAGCCATTGCCAGGGGTATCATGTATGAAATCGTGAAGCGCAATATTCCCTATTGCCTTGCAGGTTCCATAAGAGACGACGGCCCTCTGCCCGAAACGGTGACGGATATGATCGAAGCACAGAGGCGGTATGCGGAGATAGTCGAAGATGCGAATATGGTTATCATGCTTTCTTCGATGCTCCACTCCATCGGAACAGGGAACATGCTGCCGTCCTGGGTAAAAACTGTATGTGTGGATATCAATCCTGCAGTAGTGACGAAATTATCTGACCGCGGTTCCAACCAGACCGTAGGGATCGTAAGCGATGTGGGGCTTTTCCTCCGTGCGCTGGCGCAAAAACTCATTGGGAGCTTCTGATTATGGAAATCGATGTGAAAAACCTTCACCCTCTGGAGGTAAAAGTGCTGAGAGCCGTCTCTCCGGACGATACTATCAGCGGGAATGCGATCGAGAAAAAACTGCAGTTCAAAACAGGGCAGTTCAATCAGGCTGTGAGCTGGCTTTCAGCCAAAGGGTTCATATGCGAGAAGGAGCGGAAGCGGAGAGTTTTTTACGAAATCACGGACTTGGGACGAGAGTTTCTCGAAAAAGGAACGCCAGAGGAACGTCTCGTCGCGCTGGTGAAGGAACGGGGACCTTTGAGCATGGCGGAAATAGCGCAACTCATTGGAGCTGATACAAAAGATGTCGGTTCCGCATACGGTCAGCTCTCCAAAGAAGGAACTGTGACTATGGATTCCGAAAAGAAAGTGAAGTTCGTGAAAGATTCGGCTTTTCTTTCTGCAGTTCGCTCGCTCCTTTCCCGTGCAGGAAAAGAAGGTTTCATCCTTCAGGACGCTTTATCCGCTTCCGAGGCCGAAATCATGAACAGCATGAGCAGGAAACGCGGTGCATCCAGTTCTCCGTTCAGACTCGTGGAACGGGAAGAAGTCGCCTATGCGCTCACGGCTTCAGGGCAAGAAGCCAGAAGAATTCTCATGGACAAAGGCATAACCGGAGAAGAAATCGGAGTACTCACACCGGAGATGCTCGCCTCGGGTTCATGGAAACACGGCGAGTTCAGACCTTATGCGATGAACGTCCCCCCTGCACGAGTTCTTCTCGGCAGAAAGAATCCTTACTGCGATTTCTTGAGAAGCGTGAAGGACAAGCTCACGTCGTTGGGTTTCGAAGAGTTTGACGGGCCGCTCGTTGAGACGGAGTTCTGGAATTCGGATGCATTGTTCATGCCGCAGTTCCATGCGGCACGGGATATCCATGACGTATACTATGTTAAGCATCCGACGCATGCGAAAGAAATCGAACAGCCGTATCTCGATCAGGTGGCAAAAACGCATGAAAACGGCTGGAAAACAGGAAGCAGGGGGTGGGGCTACGACTTCGATAGGAATTTCACGCGCCGCCTTATCCTGCGAAGCCAGGGAACCGTGCTGTCCGCGAAAACGCTTCCGAAAGCAAAAATCCCCGGCAAGTATTTCGGCATAGTACGTTGTTTCAGGTACGACAAAGTCGATGCGACCCACCTTTCGGACTTCTATCAAACCGAAGGGATTGTGCTGAGCGAAGAGGTGAGCCTTCGTACTCTGCTTGGCCTCCTCGAAATGTTCGCAGTAGAAGTGGCGGGAGCCAAAGAGGTTAAATACGTTCCCGGTTATTTCCCGTTCACCGAGCCCTCTGTGGAGGTGCACATTAAGCATCCTGTGCTCGGTTGGTTCGAGCTCGGCGGCTCGGGAATTTTCAGGCCCGAGGTGACGGAGCCGCTCGGAATCCATGTTCCAGTGCTCGCGTGGGGGTTGGGAATCGACAGGATGGCGCTTATGAGCCTCGGTCTCGACGATCTCCGTGAACTTTTTTCTCAGGACCTTGAACACGTTCGATTGCGCAGAAGGGGTTGATCATGCCTAAGATAGAAGTATATGAACAGAGTTTTTTCTCATGCCTCGGGACGAGGCTTTCTGAAGAGGAACTTCTAGAATCTCTTACAGTGGCCAAGGCGGAACTGGATGGCAAAGATGCCGACCAGGGAATATTGAAGATAGAATTGAATGACACGAATCGCCCCGATCTCTGGT
>CAZWAS010000192.1:0-4839 GCA_964631915.1 uncultured Spirochaetales bacterium
CACAATACGAAAGTATATCGCGGATGCTTGCTCCGTACTTTTTCTGCAGCTTATGGATAAACGCGAGGCGTTCCTCGATTTTTTCGAGCTTTTCGGGAGAAAAATCCATAGATTTCCGAAATCCTCTCACCGTCTCCCACACATCCTCGAGCTCGAAAAAAGCGTTCTCCATGCGTGTTTCCTGTACCTTGATCTCGGCTACGATTCCCGCAATGCTCGACATCGCCTGCCTCGCTTTACGGAGCAGGGAGAGTGCTCCTCCTCTGCTTTCGGACACAGCTGTCTCCAACTCATCGAGCAGAGCGGACAGTTTTTCCTGCTGGGAAAGGATCTTCCGTTCCCGGTTCAATTCCTCCTCCTCGCCATCAACAAGACGCGCTGCCTCTATCTCTCTCACCGCAAAGGCGAGCATGTCTATCTCCCGCATTCTGTCGCGCTCAGCGGCGAGCAATTCCTCAAGTTGCTTCTTTTTCTCCGACAATTCCGTGAACCGGAGGGAAAATGCAGATGTTTCTTCTTGAAGTCCAGAGTACTGATCGAGTATTTTTCTATGATTGGATACCTGGAGAAGCGATTGATGTTCGTGTTGACCGTGAAGGTCGAATAGGAGCGAAGATAATTCCTGAAGATCGTTTCGCGTTACGGGAACGGACTGAATGAATACAGACCCTCTACCCGAGGATTTCAACACCCTGCGGATGATGATTTCCCCCTCATCGGCAGCGATTTCGTGTGCAGCAAGCCACGCGAGCGCTTCCGGGCAATCGTTCACCACGACACGCCCCGTAACCGAAGCTTCTTCGCTCCCTGTTCTTACAGCGTCAGTTTCAGCTTTTTCCCCAAGTATAAGACCAAGAGCTCCTATGAGCAGCGATTTCCCCGCACCTGTTTCGCCTGAAAGTATGTTGAGCCCCTTTGTAAAGGAGATATGAGCTTCGTCGATGAGTGCATATCCCTGAACATGGAGTTCTTCAAGCATCAGGCCCTCCGGACCAGTTCAGTTTCGTCCTGAGCACCTCATAGTACGAACGTTTGTCCGACCGGATAATGAGGGCCTTCTGAGGAGCTTGGTGAAACTGCACGCTGTCTCCCGGTTTGAGGTGGAAATCTATCTGTCCGTCCACCGTGAGATTCACATCGGTTCTCTGGGTCTGATCCACTTCTATGCGGACAATTTCCGCGGACGACACCACCAAAGGTCTGTTCGAAAGCGTGAAGGGGCAGATCGGGTTGAGAATAAAAGCGTCCATCTCGGGATGGACGATCGGACCTCCTGCTGCGACCGAATAAGCAGTCGAACCGGTTGGAGTCGCTACAATGATGCCGTCGGCTAGAAACCGACCTATGGGTACATCCGTGAGAAACGCCGAAAGCCTGACGATCTTCGAAATACCGGAAGCGGTGACCACAGCATCGTTAAGGCCGGAAAAATAGGCCACCGTATTTCCGTTGCGCACAACGGAAACGTCCAGCATAAGCCGTGCGCTTATGCCGAGATCGCCTTCGACATACTTGGCAAACGCTCCCTGCCACTCGTCTTTTGCCGTCTCCGCTATGAAACCGAAGGCACCAAGATTCACGGCGAGGATAGGAATCCGGCTCGGAGCCAGGTTCCGCGCGCTGTACAGAACAGTACCGTCTCCTCCGAGGCATATTGCAAGATCGATTCCTTCGGTGATCGGCAAAGCGCAGTTTCCGTTGCAATGAAATTCTTCTATAACTATGCCGAGAGGAGACAGATGCCGCTTTACATCATACGCCACGGACTCGGCATCGGGTTTCTGTAAATTCACAATGAGCAAAACTTTTCGGATATTCCGTTTCATGGCAATGTCGATAATACCTTTACTATTAATGCTGCATTCTTCTTTCCGAGACCCGGATACAATGGAAAAAGCAGACTCCTGAGCAGAAAACCCTTTGCATTGGAACAATGAGAATTCTCCGCATCCGCCCTTGCCAGGCAAGATTCGGAAAAGGCAGGCTGAGTCTCCACGCCCTTTTTTCTGGCGTATTGCATAACGTCTTTCATCCCACTGTTCAAAAGCACGGGGAACGAGTAATAGATGTTCTGCCCTTCTCCGGGTTGGAGGAATGTCTTGTGTCTGGTGCCCGCAACGGCTTTCGTGAATGCTTCGGCAATTTCGCTTCTGTATGCGATAAACCGTTCGATGTTTTTTATCTGTATAATTCCCAGGGCGGCATTCATATCCGGAAGAAAGGCGTCTCTGAAAAAAGCTGCAGAGTTGCCCTTTACCGCAGTAAGCGCGCGTTTCTCTTTTGCAAGAACAAGCGCCCCCCCTCCGGTCGTTATGATCTCGTCGGATTCCAGGGAGAGTATCGAATAGATGCCGAACGTACCCGCCCGTTTTGCTCCGGTGTTCCCACCGAGCGCTTGCGAAATATCTTCGATAACAGGTATGCCAAGCTCTACAATCCTATCCATAAGCGGTATGAACCCGAGCGAATAATAAACGATGATCGCCTTCGGCTGCAAGCGGATAGCGTTTTCGATCGATTCGACCGATATACAGGGAGAATCCTGCTCGACGTCCGCATATATCGGTACGATTCCTTTGGAAGCGCATACATCGATATATATCTGAGGGGAAAGCGGAGAGAGAACTACCTTATCACCCTGAACGAGTCCTAAAGCGTCGAATACAACCGAAATCGCCCGGAAGTATTCTCTAAAAGCGATTCCTCCTGCAAGCTCGAGATATGCTGCCACTTCGCTTGAGAACCGCTGCGACTCTGTTCCAGGGCCGATGCTGTCCTGAACCATGCAGGTCAATACAGCATCCATGTCTTTACGCTTGATCGAGGGTTTAAAAACTGGTATCGCCATATACTATTTGCTTAGTCGGTTGAGTTGCTGAAGCTCTTTCGGATCGAACAGCCTCCGTATGTCGAGGATGATGAGATAGCCTTCCTCTTCCTGAATAACGCCTTGGATGTACTCGGCTCCGATCCCGGAAATCATCTGAGGAGGAGGCTGGATCTTCTCCGCATCGACAGTCACAACGCGCGACACTTTATCGATGATGATTCCAAGCTTCATACCGTTAATATCTATTATAACGAACCCGCTTAAAAGTGCATCATCATCGCTTTGGACCAGCCGTTTGAGGTGAAACCTCCTATGGAGGTTTATTACCGGAATGATATCGCCCCTCAGATTGAAAATTCCTTCCACATAGGGAGGAGCATTGGGAATCGGCCGTGTTTCCTGGATCTTGTAGATCTCTTTTACGTCCATGATGTCGATGCCGTAATGTTCTTCGCCCAGCTGAAAGGTTACCAGCTGGATCTGTCTGTCTTTTTCAGCCATCATTCCTCCTCTGATCACAGGATAAACAACTCAAGAATAATGTTCAATAGGCTGCAATCACTGTTAATACACTACGACAATGGGAATGGAACTTTTTCTGATAACTTGAACGGAAAGCGATCCTAAAAGGTACTCTTTCAATCTGCTTTCTCCGTGCGCTCCCACGAGAACCAGATCGACCCCTTGTTCCTGTGCGACAAGCGCGATACTGCTCACCCTAGGGCCGATTTTCTGCAGGATGCGTACCGGAAGACCATGCTCCCTGAGATAATTCTCTTCTTTTCCTGCCATGCGCATCAGTTCTTCGTCTTCCTCTGTAACGAGCACAATGAAATCTTCGCAGAGCTTCGCAAACACATTCGCATAGAACTGAAGCGCATTCTCACTGCAACGATATCGGGTGTACGGAAAGAGTATCCGCCTTACGACCCTGATTACTTCTGGACACACGAGGAGCGGACGCGGAGAGGTATGCAATATTTCTTCCGTCGTAGATCCCAACGTTTCCTTTTTGTAATGCGAGTTCTCTCCCTTCTGCCCTAGCACAAGCAAGTCGCCGGATCTCGCTTCTTCGCAGAGTATCGAGGCAGGGAACCCTTCGAATAGGGCGGAGCTCGCTTCCAACCCGGTTGCTTCGGCTTTTTGTACCCAGAACTCGAGGCAGTTCTTTCCGAAAGCCCTCATGTCTGCCTGAATTTTTCCTTAAAACTCTTTCAAGCCAGGAGCCGGAGGGATATACACCTTTTCAAACGAAACATCGAAGGATGCGCTCTGATAGAAAAGCGGAATTTCTACTTTCCTGATATCGACGACATACACGAAATGGAGAGATGCCGAAACATATTTGGCAATTTCAATCGCCTGTTCACTCGCTGAGAAAGAGTTCTTCGATCCGTCAACAGCCACAATGAACTTTTCACTCATGGCGTTTCCCTTCTCCTCTGCATTGTAATACTCAGTGGAAGAGACTGCAATACATGTTTTCTCAATGAGCGATATCGAACCACCCCGAGCGTATGAGCCGCTCGAGGAAAGCATACAAAATACGGGTGAACGGCTTCACATTGTTCTTGAAATCGCCGAAAGCTCGCTTGTCGCACGTATCAGTCGCAATACGGATACTGAAAACAGGAATGCCATGCTCGGACGCTGCCTCGTTCAAGCCGTGGGTTTCCCAATTGCAACAGTCCGCTTCGTATTCTTTCCAGAGCCGCAGCTTTAACTCTTCGTCGGCAATAGCTTTTCCGACCACGAGTTGCCGCCCCGGTTTTACGGCAACGCCCGATTCCATTCCTACGGACACAGCTAGAGCGTATAGTTCTTCAGATATAGGGAAGAGAGCCATCTCTTTTTTTTTGCTGGTTTCGTCATGAAGCACATAGCTCCGCGCTATGATGATATCCTGCAGTTCCCATGAAGGGTTCAGAGCTCCGCAGGCACCGGAATCGATTATCACATCGGGTTCGAAAGTTTTTATCGCTTTTTTTGTTCCGCTTTTTGCCAGCACA
>CAZWAS010000193.1:0-2248 GCA_964631915.1 uncultured Spirochaetales bacterium
CGGAGGCCAGGAGTACCTCGGATTTCAGCCGATTCTCTCCGCATCTGAAAAAGCTTGTGGCTCTTGTGAAGGAAAAGGCTGAATGCTTCGGGTACAAGGATCATCCTTACGATGCGCTCCTCGACGAATACGAGCCGGAAATGAAGACAGCCACGGTATCCAAGGTCTTTTCCCGGCTTCAGGCATGGCTTACTCCCTTTGTGGAACAGATCCGTGGGAGACCGCAGGTGGACGACAGCTTTCTCTACAGGGAATTCCCTGCTGCAAAACAGGAGGCTTTCGGAAAGCGAATCATCACGGATATGGGGTACGATTTTCGACGAGGTAGACTCGATGTGTCCGCACATCCGTTCACCACCACGCTCGGCATAGACGATGTGCGCCTGACTACGAGGTACAACGAACGGTTTTTCAACACCGCTCTGTTCGGCACCATACACGAAGCAGGGCACGGCCTGTACGAGCTCGGTTTCTCAGATGAGATCAGGGGAACAAGCCTCGCAGACGGCACTTCTTTAGGCGTTCATGAATCGCAGTCCCGCATGTGGGAAAATATGATCGGTAGGAGTTTCGCGTTCTGGAAACACTATTTCCCGGTTGCGAAAGATTTATTCCCCGAATCGCTTGGGGATGTGGATGTCATGCAGTTCTGCAGAGCGATTAACAAGGTGGAACCTTCGTTCATACGCATAGAGGCGGATGAAGTCACCTACAGCCTCCACATTATACTCAGGTTCAACTTGGAGATGCGGCTCATGGAAGGTTCCCTCGGTGTGGACGATCTTCCGGAAGCGTGGAGACAGGAGTCGAAGAAGCTGCTTGGCATTGTTCCCGGGCGGGATGACGAAGGTGTGCTCCAGGATATACATTGGTCTATGGGTTCCATAGGATATTTCCCGACCTATGCGCTTGGAAATCTCTATGGTGCACAATTTTTTGCCACCATGAAGCGGGCGGTGCCGGATGTGGAGAAGCGCATCGAAAAGGGAGAGTTCGAAACCATTCTCGCCTGGCTACGGGAAAATATCCATAAGCACGGCAGCGTTTTCACGCCCGAAGAGCTCCTGAAGAGGGTAACGGGAGAGGAACTGAATCCGGATCACTTCATCCGCTATGTGGAGGACAAATTCCTGCCTATTTATGGATTATAAGAGGTATCTCATAACGAATCCTTTCTTCTGGATATTCCTTGCCGGGCTTTTCTTCGGAGCCGCCCTGAAGAGTGCGACTATAATCCCTTCGCGAAAGTCCAATCCAGAAAAAGCGCGGAGAAATAAGTGGTTTTTTTTC
This sequence comes from uncultured Spirochaetales bacterium, assembly GCA_964631915.1. GTDB lineage: Bacteria > Spirochaetota > Spirochaetia > CAZWAS01 > CAZWAS01 > CAZWAS01. The sequence continues at coordinate 1,291 of CAZWAS010000193.1, forward strand.
TGCATCTACGCATCTTTGGCCGTTGCAGCGGCCTTAGGAGGTATCTTCATTCCTGGGCCCGACAGAATTCTTGACCTTCGCCTTGCCTTTGTGTTCGCAGCTGTAAGCACGATGGCGGCAGCCGGCCTCCGTTTCAAACGGGCGTGCGGAATACCTTTACTCTGTGTCGGCCTTCTTTGTTCGTTCGCAGTGCTCTTGTACATGAGGAACTGGATCGCCGTTACGGAAGGGGAAATCATCGCTCGCGTACGCATTCTCTCTTCAGTGCCTGCGGAAACAAAAATCGAAGTGTTTTCGAGTGACGGAATTCCTATTGCGAAGGACAAACCGAAAGAAACGAGCTGGTTTCTGAGCCTGAAAGGAGAGTCGTTCGCTCCGATCATCGATATCCTTCGCGTGCCGGATCTGCTGTTCTTTTTCGGTGGAACCGATTTCTTCCGGCTCTCCGGCTTCGAGTCGTATGCAGGAGGGGGAAAAAACGATGGAGATGCGCAACGCGGCGTTCTTGTCCCTGTTCCCCGTTCCGAGCCGACTGCATGTGAGAAGTTCATAGAACCAGGGATTGTACAAGTGCCAGGAATAGTCCACTATATGAAAACCGGTATCCCCGTGCGCTATCGAGTCTTCGACACCTATGCTCTGCGATATTCCCGAGAGGAGGGAGCTTTATTAGTTAAGGACTAGAGGGATGCGGGTCGATATGTAGGGTAGTATGATCATCACATTTTACCGCGTCAACGAAGAGGGCATAACCTACTATTACAGTATACACGATCGGCAAGGGAACCTCTTTTCTCCGTACAGTTTCACTGTGGTATGGGGGAGCGATTTCCGGGAAGGAAGGACGAAGGTCTATACCTTCGATTCCAGAGAAGAAATGGATATGGAATTGCGGAAAATGTGCAGAGAACGTATAAACCTCGGATACAAAGTGCTGTATTCTTTTTTCAGGGACAGC
>CAZWAS010000193.1:2258-4826 GCA_964631915.1 uncultured Spirochaetales bacterium
GATCGCGAGAAAGAGCTGTTCGATTCGGGAACAGGAACAGGCTGATTCACTTCGTCTTTTTGATCAGCTGCTTGGCGAGCATGAATACCTTTTCTATCAGCGATACCGCAACAATTCCGCCTACGGCATACTCTAAGGCATTCACGATCTTATGGAAACCTTGCCATTTCAAGTCGAATTGGTCCGCGATTTCGAATGCATAAAGAATCATCACACAGAAAATTGCAGTTTTGCCGAGAAAGGATGTCTCGGGCTTCAGCGATCCGGCCTTCAAGGAAAGCACGGCGATGCCCAGCGCATTCATGAGGAGCCTTATCATGATAAGGATGAAAAACCACCTGGGAATGAGCCTGAAAATGGTGAATGTGATGGAAATAATGATAAGCACCGAATAGTCGCTCGCGCTGTCGAGTATCTTACCGATGCGGGTAACTTCTTTTCTCCAGCGCGATACTGCGCCGTCGAATAGATCCGTGAGAAACACCGCACAGATAAATACGAGCGTTACCGTGATCACGCCGTACTGTTCCGAGAGAATGATCAGGAAGCAGATGGTCGGAAGGGAACTCAATCTCCCTATGGTCAAGAGATTGGAAAGGTTTATCCGTTTTAGCCGCTCTCCGCCGGGATCGATGCAGAACGAGTCTTTCATGAGCACGAGGAAAACGGTGAACAGCACATGGAAAACGCCGGAGATGATGAAGAAATACACATGTATTTTTGATTTTATTCCATATCCCAGGATAACTATGGAATAGAACGCATACTGGAATGCGAGAAACAGAATCATGCTCACTATGGTGCTTCTGATGATGTGATTCTTCTCTTCCATATCAGAGGGAGTCTAAATGAAGAATATCGCAAGGTCAATATCGAGGTCGATGAGCAGCACTGCTGAATGTGGCGGGCGTACTCGGAGAGCGAGAGCCGTTTCCCAGTCGTTCCGGCTCTCTGCCTGGGAGAATTCCTTTGCTATCCGCTCTTCTTACCTGGACATGCGCGCTATATGCAGAAGTGCTGTTTGATGATATATCTGCTTGACATCCGGCCTGTTAGATACTACGTTTTCGATATGCTTCTTCCGAATGCAGTGACTACGCTGAGAATTGTCCTTTCGCCGGTTTTCTTCGTCGTGTTTTTCATCCCTGTGTGGACAGGCACATTCGTGATCGTATCAGTCGTGCTCCTGTGGATCCTGTTTCTCATTATCGAGTTGTCAGATTTTTTCGATGGCATGATTGCGCGGTCTCTCAATCAGGTGAGCGATATAGGAAAACTCCTCGACCCTTTTTCGGATGTGTTTTCCAGGCTTACGTATTTCATAAGTTTTGCACTTGTCGATATCATGCCCGAGTGGATACTCATTATACTCGTATATCGTGAGCTCGGTATCAGTTTTCTTCGCCTCCTCATGCTCAAAAAAGGGATCGCCCTTGCTGCGCGGTGGGGAGGAAAGATAAAAGCAGTGACCTATGCATGTGCCGGCATAATCGGGCTCCTCGTGCTATCTTTCGAACGGCTTCGCCTCTGGCCCGATGCTCTGCCGATTTTGAAAACAACGGCTTTCTGCATTTTCGTGCTTGCAGCAGCCTCTTCTCTGCTTTCTTTCGTCGATTACATCCGGGTGTTCAAAAAAACGCCGTCTTGATCCCCATGCTGTCGGAGCTCTTTCATGAAAAAAATACGAGAAATTCCCCTTGAAGTCGCTTCGCAGATAGAGATTGTGCTTACGGACATCGACGACACACTCACGGCAGAGGGAAAGCTGCCGTCCGAGTCCTATACTGCGCTTTGGAAATTGCATGAAGCGGGTATCAGGGTATTCCCCATCACCGGCAGGCCTGCTGGTTGGTGCGACATGATAGCTCGTTTCTGGCCTGTGGATGGGGTGGTGGGGGAAAACGGGGCATTCGCCTTTTACATGCAAGACGGCAGACTCAAAAGACTCTATCACCCTGATGCGAACCAGGAAGCCAGGCAGAAGCTGAAGGAAGTCGAAAGGATAGTACTGGAAGCCGTGCCCGGGGCACGGGTTGCGCAGGACCAGTTTTCCAGGCTGTTCGACCTCGCCATAGATTTCCAGGAAGAGCCTCCTTTTCTCGGCCTTGAAGCTGCCCGCCGGATACAGACGCTCTGCAAACAGGCAGGAGCACAGGTGAAAATCAGCTCCATACACGTAAATGCTTGGTTCGGCGACTATGACAAACTTTCCATGACACGGTTGTTCCTTTCGAAAGTGTTCGGATTCGATATCGATACAGAAAAGGATTCTGTCATGTTCTGCGGGGATTCTCCGAACGATGAGCCTATGTTCGCATTTCTGCCCCATTCCTGTGCCATGGCGAATATCGAACCCTATCTCGGCCTTATACAGCATAAACCTGCTTATGTTACGGAACGTATCGGCGGGTTCGGGTTTAAGGAAGCCGCAGACAGAATTCTCGAATTGCGAACGAAATAAAGGGAACCTCTATTTCCGACATCCGGTCGCCTTCGGTCCCTGCGGCGTCTGCGATACCAACGGGATCGCAGATACCAACGGGATCGCAGATACCAACGGGATCGCAG
>CAZWAS010000194.1:0-1958 GCA_964631915.1 uncultured Spirochaetales bacterium
TTATAATCTATCTTCCAGTTTCGTATGGATATGGGATCGTTCTGGGAAAGCCCTGTTTCATCCGCTATCGAGCCCTGGATAACCCGTTTTACTCGGTAATCCTTACCCATAAGCCCCTGAGTACCGATGCTTTCGACTTCCATGCCGAACAGGGGCGTAAGAAGGCTTTCTTCTAAATCGCGTTTCAAGGCGAGTTCCACGGGGCTGTAAGGGCGTTCAGAAAGGCTGAACAACCCGGAATACTGCGTTCCATTCTGCAGGAAACCGACTTTTATCACCGTATCCTTGGGAAGCGACAACAGGAGCTTCTGCATATCCTTGACGGTTTTCACAGGTTTCCCATTGATCGTTTCGATGATGTCCCCGACCTTGAGGCCCGCCTCAAACGCCGCTTCTCCGGGAAGCGAGTAGAGCACCTCCAGACCTTTGTCGGTTTCCTTCACTGCGCTGCCAATCCAAGAGTGTTTGACTTCGCCTCCCTTATACAGAAGCTTCAGCGTATCCCGCACCCAGGGAGAGGGGATGCCGAAATTTAGGCCTTGATACTGCTGGAGGCCAGCAAAAACGACACCGATGAGCTCCCCCGCATCGTTGAACAGGGGCCCACCGGAACTGCCGGGATTCAAGGGAACATCCACCTGAACGGCGTCCCCCATCTGAAGCAGCTTCCGATCCACTGCCGATATGATGCCGGAAGTGATGGTGTTATCCAGTCCCACGGGCGAGCCTATGGCATAGATCCTTTCTCCCGGAGTGATCCTGATGGAATCCGGTATGAAATAGATGAGCTCGGGTTCCACTTCTACCTTGAGCAAAGCGAGATCGAAGACTTTGTCCCATCCTACCACTTTCGCGGGGATCCGTTCGTCTATGGATTTTGACATCCGTATGTATAACCTGGAATATCCTTCGTATTCCGGATTCACTTCGCTCTCAATGACATGATAATTCGTAATGATATACCCGCGTTTGTCTATAAAAAAGCCGCTCCCTATGACTCTGTCGGGATACCCAACTCCCTTCTCTATCCGGATCCCTTTGTTCACCCAGATCGTTACGGTTCCTTTGAGCATATCCACTTTCTGTTTTGCTCGATAATCGAACGAATATCCTTCGGGAACAGCTATGGCATGGGAAATGCAGTACTGTTCGAGCGCTTTTACGGAAAATACATCTCCCAGGTCCACCGCCGTCTTGTAGAATAGGCGAATATCTTCCGGATCGGCGAACCCATCAGCGGCTAGGGCATCGAAAAAACCGTGAAGCCCGAGAATCATTTCTCCCTTCCCGATCAGCTGGCGGGCATATCCAGCTCTGATCTCATATTCGGTGACGGATATGGAATCATCCATGCCTAAAGACTTCAGCGTGTAGTACATGGAAAGCAGCTTTTCGTAATCCTTTTCCTTCAGCGCGGATGCGAATTGATCCTTCAGCTTATCCGTAGCCCTGTTCTGCAAAGCGCTCAGCGTGGTTTGAGGAATACCGGTATCAGTTCTTGCAAGAGTCGATATTTTTTGAATCGCATACGTGTATTTTCCCTCTTCGATGAGAGCTTCGAGCTGTTTTTCAGTGACATTTTTTATCGATAAAGGGCTTTCATAGGGAGCACGCGCGGTTTGGCATGCGGATAGAGCCACGACTAAAAGAATCAGTCCTAAAATCTTCACCATACATTTTCCTTTGTTGTTTCCCGTTGGAATATGAAGTCTACCACCCCGTCATCGTCGAAATCCCACGATTGGGTACGTTTGTCGCCGTATTCCTGCGTCAGTTCGAAGTTGCCGTTTCGATTCGCATCGAGGGCCGTCGCGACCAGTAAACCGTCTCGGTAGTAGAGAAATAACTCGGCTTTCCCGTCATGATCTATATCCACCTCTTCGCTGCGGATAATGCCGCCTGAGTATGTGGAAAGCCTGTCAAAAAAACCGTTCAATCGGGAGTCTTCACGTTTTTTC
>CAZWAS010000194.1:1973-4754 GCA_964631915.1 uncultured Spirochaetales bacterium
TTTTCAGAATCCGCCCCTCGAGCAGAGTCCATTCCCTGTGCGGCTGTTCCCTTCCGGTCAGCTTCTCTGCAATCGTATGGCTGTATTCGAGAAGCGCCTCTGAACGCAGGAGGGGATACCGTTCCTTCAATGCTGGCCGCTGAAGCGGCAGAAGCTTATCCGTTTCTAAGGAAAGGAAATCGTAAGCGAACACTTTCGGCATGAGCGCATACAGAAGCGAACCGCCTTCGTTCCGTTCCTCCACCGCCTGCACATACGGATAATCGCTGTACAAAACTTCGAACACCGTATGAGGCACATCGTCCGCGAAATCGGAAGGTATGACCGCTTTCACCGGTTTACCGTCAGCGAAGTACACGACGAACTCAAGCTGTCCGTCCTGATTCTCGTCCGCCTTCCACACGCTCAGCTTTCCATCTTCGTATTCAGCATTCGTTTCCCATTCCCCGTCCATATCAGCATCCGTGACCATGGTTCCCGAAAATTTCTCGTACGGATTGTCTTTCTCAATGCGCGAGAGTGGACGGACATGCACCGCCGCATCTATGAGCGCCCAGTTATGAGCTCCACGTGCATGGATTCCAGCAAGCGCATCGGAAAGAGAGAATTCCTTGTCCTGCTTCAGCCGTTCCACTTGTATGAGCGGATCGGTTCCTCCCAGGCTCTCATATAGCGCGATGAGTTCACTCTTCCTGGTCCCCATGCTCGTAAAGCGGATCCGGTCGATAAGCAATTGTTTCCTGAACTCGAGCGGGAAAGCTGCCTCCTGTATGATTCTGTCGATCCTGTTCAACTGTCCGATATCGAGTTTCAGAAGAAGCCGTAGAAATCCTATCTCCTCAGGGTACCGTTTCGCCCCTTCGAGCGCTGCATTGAAGGCTTTTTCGTGCTTGTTTAGTGCATCGAGGGTTCGAGCGTACAGAAGCATCCAAAGCGCATCGTTCCGAAGGTTTTGCCCCAAGGATTGTAGGTGTAACAATGCGCTCTCGTACTGGCGCGTCCTGAACAGGATGAGGGCCAGCTCGTATTCGCATTGGTCGTTCGTGAACAGTTTCCACGAGCCTAATGAAAGGGCTTTCTGAAAATTTTTTTTCGCATCGATCAAGGAATTCCGGTCCGCAGCACCGATTTTCCCGGATAAAAAAAACGCATCGGAACTCATAGTGTTGAATTCTAAAGAGACAGCGACGAGAGAGCGGGCAAGGCTGTATTTCCCTTCAGCGAAGAGCTCCGAAGCCCGTTGAACGTACAATTCTCCTATCCGTTCGTCCTGATCCGGAAAAATACACAAGACCACTACGATAATCAGTGCTATGGAGAAGAGATTCCTCTTCATCGTTCTCCCGGCGCTCAGCCCTCTGCGGTCGGATTTCCCACGCGCTGGGGCAGGTTAAGCAATTCCCGTATCTCCGAATCGTCCATAGTTTCCTTATTCACCAAGGTTTCGGCGAGCAGGGAAAGTTTGTCTTTGTTCTTCTCAAGGAGGTCTCTCACTTCTTCGAGGCACGTGGTGATAATGGAGCGAACTTCGAAGTCGATCTTCCTCGCGGTTTCTTCGGAATAATCCTTGTGCCGCGCAATCTCCTTTCCGAGAAAGATCGGCTCATCTTCCTGACCGAACGCAATGGGGCCCAGGTCCTTGCTCATACCCCATTCGCATACCATTTTCCTGGCGATTTCCGTTGCCTGCTCTATGTCGTTCTTCGTCCCAGTAGAAGTCTCCTGATAAATGAGCTGCTCCGCGACATACCCGCCCATGAGTATTTTTATCCTGTCCCGAAGCCAGCCTTCGCTGCGCGAATAGGAATCCTTTTCCGGCAGAGAGAATGCGACGCCCAATGCTCTGCCGCGGGGGACTATGGTCACCTTATGCAGCGGGTCGGCGTTCTTGAGAAAGTAATGCAGAAGCGCGTGCCCTGCTTCATGGTACGCGGTCATGCGTTTGTCCTCCGGTGATATGACCTTCGAGCGCCGCGCTATACCCATGAGCACCTTGTCACGCGCCTCCTCGAAATCCACCATCTCCACGACTTCTTTGTTCTTCCGCGCTGCAAACAGGGCTGCTTCGTTCACGAGATTCGCAAGATCGGCCCCGGACGTGCCGGGCGTAGCCCTGGAAATGCGTTGGAGATCCACATTCTTATCAATAGGAACGCGCTCCGTGTGTATCTTGAGTATCGCTTCCCGTTCCTGAATATCGGGCATGTCCACCACTACTTGCCTGTCGAATCTGCCTGGTCGCAGGAGCGCGGGGTCCAACACATCAGGTCTGTTGGTGGCAGCCAGTATGATAACGCCGTCTTTCGTATCGAAACCGTCCATCTCGACGAGCATCTGGTTCAGCGTCTGTTCGCGCTCGTCGTGACCGCCGCCGTAACCTGCACCTCTCGTTCTTCCCACAGCATCGAGCTCGTCTATAAAAAGAATGCACGGCGCATTCTTTCTCCCCTGTTCGAAAAGGTCGCGGACTCTGCTCGCCCCCACACCGACGAACATTTCGACAAAATCCGAACCGGACATGTGGAAAAATGCCACATTCGCTTCGCCCGCCACGGCTTTCGCGAGCAGGGTCTTTCCTGTGCCGGGCATTCCCACAAGCAGCACTCCCTTCGGGATCTTCGCTCCCATTTTCGTGAACTTCCCGGGGTTCTTCAAAAATTCGACGACTTCCTGAAGCTCGTATTTCGCCTCTTTCTGTCCTGCAACATCACCGAATGTGATCTTGAGCCCTGTATCCAGATATTTTTTCGCCCTACTCTTCCCGAAGGTAAAGGCCTTATT
>CAZWAS010000195.1:0-3137 GCA_964631915.1 uncultured Spirochaetales bacterium
TTTACGAACAATTTGTTTTTTCCGAATCGTATGACCTTCAAGTTGGAAGCTTATGGCGTACGATCCACGATGAAGCCCTGCAAGCCGGTGTTTCATCGGAGGGTATGGGGGGAAACTTCCATGCCTCCCACCTTCGGAAAGGAAAAAACTTCACTCGGTTGACATACAACGTCTTTCTCCGAACCGTTTTGCCTACAGAACCTGGTTCCACGGCGAACGGTCACTGTGTCGATACGTGTCGGCCCACAGGTATGGAGGGAAACCTCTATGCCTCCCACCTTCGGAAAGGAGAAGCCGTATCCCAACTACTCGTACATCCACACAGGATGTACGTATTTTGGCAAGGAGGCAAGCTTCTATGGAACTGGAAACCAACGAAACTCAAGAGAAGAAGGGAATGTTCGAACGCATGACCAGCAGAAGGGAATTCCTGAAGTTGAGCGGCGCCGGTATAGCGGGAACCGCTCTGAGCTTTACGCTGATCAATTTCCTCACAGGCTGCGCCACTACTCCGACGTCCAACGTGAAAGTATGGCAGACCGCTTCAGGAGCGATCATCCATGACGCGAACAGATGCGTCGGCTGCAGGCGCTGTGAAATGATCTGTACCACTGTTAATGATGGGAAGGTCAGCACATATATAAGCCGCATCAAGATTTCCCGTAACCTGAACTTTGGCCCACACGGGGCATCGGCCGCATATTGGAACGAAGCAGGTCAGCTCGGCAATGCGCGCATAGTGGCGGATACCTGCAGGCAGTGCAAGGATCCGTACTGCGGAAATCAATGTCCGGTGCAGGCGATCTACGCAGACGAGGAAACCGGAGCCCGCAAAGTGGATGAAGAAAAGTGCATAGGCTGCGGAACATGCCAGAAAGCATGTCCTTGGCAGATGGCTACAGTGGATCCGGAAACCAAGAAGTCGAAGAAATGCATCCTCTGCGACGGATATCCTCAGTGCGAAGCGAATTGCCCTGTAGGCGCAATCAAGTTTGTTCCCTGGGAAGAGGCGATCAAACTCTACAAATCCCATTGGGACACCCATTCTTTCAAGGCGTGAAGAAATAAAGGAAGCGGAGGTATAAACATATGGCAAACGGATGGGCAGGAAAAATATTGAGAGTGAATCTTTCCACCGGAGCGATGAAGGCGGAAGATACATCGAAATATGCGGATTATATTGGGGGTATCGGTATCGGGCTTAAGGTCATGTGGGACGAAGTGCCAGAAGGAACGAAACCTTTTGATCCTGAAAACAAGATCATATTCGCGGTCGGGCCGGTCACCGGTACGAGCGCTCCCACTGCAGGAAGAACCACGATCGTTTCCCTTCTTCCGACGAACCCTTTCAACGGGATAAGCGACGGGCATATGGGCGGCGATTTCGCGAACGAAATGAAATACGCAGGATGGGACGCCATTATCATCGAGGGGAGGTCGCCGTTCCCTGTGTGGCTGCGCATAGAGAACGACAAGGTTTCCATCGAGAACGCAAGAAGGCTCTGGGGCATGGGAACATTCCAGACTCAGGCTGAAATTGCGGCGATGATGGGCGGAGAAGCGAAACACGCTGTCATAGGGCCTGCAGGCGAGAACCTCGTACCCATGTCCGTCATCAGAACAGGTTCGAGCCATTCGGCAGGAGGTCATGGCGGAGTCATGGGTTCCAAAAACCTCAAGGCCATCGGTATTGTGGGAACCGGTCCCGTGCACATAGCGGCGGAGAGCGGCGACTGGATGAAGATCGACAGGCTCTGCATGTCTCTCATAGGTGCGAACAACAACCATGTGGTGCCCAGCACTCCTCAGCCCTGGGCGGAGTACTCCGACAAGGGAAGCCGCTGGACTGCACGGAAAGGTCTGTACTGGGGAGCGGCGAATCCCCCGGTGGAAACAGGGGAATGTGACCCGAAAGATATCCATACCGTAGGTCTCAGAACCCACAAGGGCGTATTCGATTTTGGACCTGTCGGTGAAAAGTATACGGTGAGGATGGGAGGATGCGCATCTTGCCCGATCCGCTGTCATATGCAGATGAGGTTCCCGCAGCTTGAAAACTATGGGTTTCCACCTACTGTCTCGAATACCTGTATGGGTTGGTTCAGCCCGCGTTCCGTCATGATCAAAGGATTCGACGACAACCTTTTCGGCGGGGAAGCAGGAATAGGGGCAGCCATGGCCATGGCCATAGGTGAGCGCGTAGCGGATGACCTCGGCGTATGGTGTAATTACGGCCAGATCGGACGCGATCTGGACTATCTATACACTAAAGGATATCTGAAGAAGATCCTCTCCGCTGATGAATACAATTCCATACCTTGGAATCTGCTCGAGAAGAAGGATCCGGCCTTCCTCATCGATTTCTACAAACGCATGGCGTACAAAACTGGAGAGTTCAGCCACCTCGCAGACGGTGCGGCCTATATCGCACAAAGATGGAACCTCGGAGACGAATACTTCGACTATGAAAAAAACAAACTCTGGACAAGGCTCGGTTATCCAGTGCATCACTCCAACGAAGCGGGTGCACAGGTAGGAGCGCTCATATCCTGCATGAAGAATAGGGATGCGCAAAACCACTCGCATATGAATATCGTGTACAACGGTCTGCCCTACGATGTGCGCAAGCGGCTTTTGGAAGAAAAGTTCGGCCCTGGAGCTCTTGACGACACCATGAACTACACGCCGATGAACGAGGCGAAAGCGCGGTTCGCGGTCTGGTCCATGGCGACCAACTTCGTACACGACGCGCTCACCATGTGTAACTGGGTGTTCCCGCTCGTGGCATCTCCGCTCAAGGAAAAGGGATACAAGGGAGATACCAGCCTCGAAGCTCAGTTCTTCAGCGCAGCGACCGGCAAAAAGAAATCGGAAGAGGAACTCAACAACGACGGAAAAAAACTGTTCACCCTCTTCAGAGCTTATACGGTGAAACAGATGAAAACAACGGACATGCGCAATGCCCACGATGCGATGAACAAGTGGATATTCGACATGGACAAGGACAAACAGCCCTTCACAAAAGGAACGATCAAGATGGAGCGGCAGGATATGGAAGTCGCAAAATCCATGTTCTACAGGGAAATGGGCTGGGACGAAAAGACAGGCGCTCCTTCCAAGGCCAGCCTCGAAAAACT
>CAZWAS010000195.1:3153-4727 GCA_964631915.1 uncultured Spirochaetales bacterium
TCGGCCTCGGATATGTGGCGTCCGAGCTCGCACAGAAAGGGTTGCTCCCTTCCTGATCGTCCGATACGCGGATTCGCAGAGCCATCCTGTGCTTCGGTGTAGGATGGCTCTTTTGTTTTCCCCGATGTTCGAGGGTTCAAAATATTTGATTTTTTTTGTCCTGTATGGTATTCTACCCCATCGATGCCGGAGTCGAAGTGATAAGGTGATATATGAAAGCGGAAGAGAATAAACCCGACATTCTCAGTATGATCGCGGACTTGGTGCGCAACAATTCGGCGATTCCGAAGCTCACGAAGCAAGAAGACCTCCTCGAGGCCCCTCTTTCGGTCCCCAGCGAAGAGCTCGGGAAAAAACTCGAAGAGCTCGGGGCGAACGAGCTGTATCGCGATATTAAATACATCCAAGGCAAAAAGACGCTCTACATGTTCAGTGAAGAGCGCATGACGAGAAACTATGCGCTCATGATGGCGCGCACCGAAGACGCGGACGTATCCGCCCTGATCGCAGAAACGGTGCGGGAAGAATCGAAGCTCTATCCGAGGCCTACGGATATCAGATTTTTCTCCAATAATCCGTTCAACCTCGATCCAGAGAGCGCGGAAAAAGCTTACAGAAAACTAACGAAGAAGAAGGAGTATCAGGATATCAAGGAATGCAGGGCTTCGAACGGCGCCTTATACCTGTATTCCGATATGTATCTTACGAAAGAGCATGCAGAGAGTCTTACGGAATGGATCGAAGTGATACAGCCTCAAAATCCTTGACCGATGTGGCCAGTCGGGATGAAGGGAGAGTGTACAGAGTCTGCGAGGAGAGCCCTCTCCGGTTGTACATCAATGGGAACGTGTATGCCACATTCATGTGTACGCCTGCGGACATCGCGGACTTGGTGACCGGTTTCTTGTTTTCGCGGGGGATCATACGGAAGGGAAGCGAGATCCTTTCGCTGGACTGCCATGATGGGTACGGGGAAGCCTATGTGACGTTGGCGAGAACCGACATTGCAGAGACGTTCGGTCTTGGAGGAATTCTTTCGAGTGGCTGTGGGAGCGGATTCGGAACTGCTCTGTTCACCGAAGAATTCCTGCGCACCGAACCAATAGAGACGGATATGACGATGCGGCTCGAAGATGTGAGACGGTTGACGAAGCTCATGTTCGCTACCGCGGAGCTCTATAGAAAAACAGGAGGCGTGCATTGCGCTGCGGTTATTCGCGATAATGCCATCTGTGTGCTCAGAGAAGATGTGGGTAGACACAATGCGGTGGATAAGGCGATAGGGAGTATGGTGCGCCACGGTATGGATCTGTCCGTATGCTGCATCAGCACATCCGGAAGAATGTCTTCCGATATGGTGCTGAAAGCTTACGGTGCGGGAATCCCGATTATCGCATCCAGGAGCATTCCGACGACGCTTGCTCTGGATATAGCGCTTCATGGGGGCGTAACTCTCATAGGGAGGGCTGCAGATGCGGTGTCGGTTGTATACACACACACGAAGAGAGTTGTACAATAAAGGTACAGAGGGGGGAACTGTATGTTCGGCAGAATAGGCCCTATGGAAATAATCC
>CAZWAS010000196.1:0-767 GCA_964631915.1 uncultured Spirochaetales bacterium
ATAGAAATACGAGGTACGAGATGGAGAAGTTGATTCATGCGCCGTACGGATTCGGAGCAGGGTTCACGCACATAACAAGCGCTGAAAATCGAGAACAGAGCGGCGGTATAGGGTTCGGCATACTCAAAATGAGTGCCGGAGCATCGCAGGAACTGACAGCGGATACGGAAAGCGCATTCCTGCTTATATGTGGTTCCGTAACCGTGTCGTACGAACGGACGAGCATCAATCTCGAACGGACATCAGTGTTCAACGAGAATCCCCTCACCGTGCACTGCGCGCAGGGGCAAATGATCCGTATTTCCGCATCGGTCGATTCGGAGCTTGCAGTGTGTTCGGTGGAAAATGATAGAAGATTCCCTGTTGCCGTATATGATGAAACCTCTATGGTATGTATTGAACACCGCTGTAAAGGTATGCTCGACGGTACCGCCCACCGCATTGTGCGAACCGTATTCGACACACGAAACCGTCCGGATTCGAATATGGTGCTTGGCGAGGTCGTGAACTTTCCCGGAAGATGGTCGAGCTATCCTCCTCACCACCACGATCAGCCCGAGTTGTACCATTACCGGTTCACTGACCCGGAGGGGTACGGCCACGCGGAACTCGGGGAAAGCGTGTTCAAGGTTAGGCAGTACGATACGCTTCTCATAACGGAAAGGGAGGATCATCCGCAGGTAGCTGCTCCGGGATACGGCATGTACTACATCTGGGTCATCCGCCATTTGCCGGGCAACCCGTACATTGTGCCGGAGTTCGCGAAG
>CAZWAS010000196.1:788-1344 GCA_964631915.1 uncultured Spirochaetales bacterium
CACGCATGGGCAAACGATCCCCATGCCGCGGGTCGCGGTTTCAGGCTCCCTCTCGAGGACGGCTGAGCACCGGAGCATGCTGTTCTGCGTGATGTTTTCCCTCTCTGAAATCCGTAGGAGTCATGCCGGTGTTGCGCTTGAAGATGTAGCTGAAATAGTGTGGATCTTTGTATCCGACCTTGTAAGCGATTTCTGACGAGCGCAGGCTCGATGATTTTAAAAGTTCCATGGCTTTCTCCATGCGCGTTCTCGTCAGGCATTCTATGAACGTCACTCCCACTTCCTGGCTGAAAATAGTGCTGAAATGGCTGGGGCTTACGTTGACGTATGCTGCTACTACGTTCAGGGAAATGGTAGGATCCGCATAATGCTCGCCGATGTATTCGCGGGCCTTTCTAATGATGTCGCCGTATTTGTTGCGTTTGCACGTTTCCCGGAAAAGAAAAGCTGCTTCTGCGGTTTTTCTGATGTACAGTTTCACTCCATCGTGCTTCTCGTCGCGCAGGCATAGTTCCATCTGGCCCATATCCGGGAGAATCTGCTGGGGGTCTCCTCC
>CAZWAS010000196.1:1354-4666 GCA_964631915.1 uncultured Spirochaetales bacterium
AGTTCTTCGATGAACTTCGCTGCGGAGATAGCGAGGTCAACCACCGCGAGGCTGCGGTAGAAATGGTTTGCCCCTGCGATTTTACCCATAAATCTTTCCAGGAGTTCGGCGAGGTCGGTTTTCTCGCCTTTGCGTATGCATTCCATGATTCCACCCGAATCGAACGAAAGACTGCCCCTGACATTGAGCCGCTTCATGTCGTCGATTCCGGTTATCCTGTCGGTACCGAATATGCAGCTGTACCGCTGAGCGGTCTCCGCATCCGCGAGGGATTCCGCTATACCTCCTATCCTTTGCCTTACGCCTCCGATGCTTACCGAAAGGGAACAGGATGTCTTGCGTTCGATTTCGTATTTGAGCGAATCGCATACCGAGTAACAGGAGCCTTCCAGGTCGGCAGGTTCATCGCCTTTGAAGATGAGCACGATCTCTTTCAAGTTTTTCCGAAATTTTATAATATCTTTATTGCTTTCAAGAAGATCGTGGATTAAGGTGTCCGCCTTCAGGTATTCGGTATATTCGCTCTGCAAAGGATCCCGCTTTTTGATCTCGGGCGTCAGGAGAGCGACTATATAGTATTTTGCAAGGATGTTTATACCGAAGCGTTCTGCCTGTTCTATCGCTTCTCCGGACGGGACTATGCCTGTAGCCAGATCGCTCAGGAATCGCTCTGCCATGATCTGGAGACTCGTCTTCATGCACGCATCGATATTTTCGGCTCGTTCGCGTTGTGCTGCTTCTTCTTCGATCCTTTCAGCGACCCGTACGAGCGTACCGAGCAGATCGTCCGAGCTCAACGGCTTCAAAAGATAATCCGTGACGGCTATACTGATCGCTTCCTTTGCGAATGCGAACTCGTCATATCCGCTGATAATGACGATTTTGATCCATGGCATGTTTTTTTTGACGATTCTGCTGAGCTCGAGACCGTCCATAAATGGCATCTTTATATCCGTTATGAGAATATCTGGTTTCAATTCCATGATGAGGGGGAGCGCCATCTCCCCATCCGAAGCCTCACCGGCAAGCACGAAGTCCGTGGCATCCCAGCGCACGTGGTCGCGTATATTTTCTCGGACAACGATTTCGTCTTCCACGAGGAACACTTTGTACTTTGTACTGTCGTATTTCATACTATCCCATTTCATACAGCTGTTTTTCATATCGACTTTACACCTTTCGCATCAACGTATTGCAGGAATTTCTAAATATACGTGCGTACCTTCTCCCGGTTCGCTTTCGATGGATAGTCCCCATTGTTTTCCGTAGTACAGCTTGATCCGCTGATTCACATTCTTGAGCCCGAAGCCGGAATCCTTGGACAGTTCGAAAAAATCTTCCTCCAGGCATTCCCGAAGCTTTCTCAGTTTCTCCGCATCGATTCCCGCGCCGGTGTCGATTATGTCGAAACGTATGGTTTCTTCGTTTACCCGCTTTCCCGAAACACGTATGGTTCCACCGTTCCGCTTCGCTTTTATGCCGTGGTAGATCGCGTTTTCCACAAGAGGCTGCAGCGTGAGTTTCAGCACTTTGCAGGAATGAATCGCAGGATCCACATCCAGCTCATAGTCGAGGATATCTCTGTACCGCACCTTCTGTATTGTGAGGTAGCTCCTCACGTGATCGGTCTCGTCCGCTACGCTGATCCACTCTTCTCCCTTGCTCAACGCTATGCGGAAAAAGGACGACAGATTTTTCGTAATGCTTTTCACCTCTTCCTTGTTGTCCGCCTCAGTCATCCATACGATCGCATCGAGGGTGTTGTACAGAAAATGGGGATTTATCTGCGCCTGCAAGGCCTTCAACTCGGACTTTTTCAGTTCTTCCTGTTCTTTAATGCTGTACTCCAAAAGCCCTTTGAGCTTGCAGATCATGACATTGAAGCTGTGGCACAGATCCGCGATCTCGTCTCTGTTGTCACAGCTGGCCCGCACTTCCAGGTTTCCGGATTCCGCCTGTTCCATCTTTTCCTTGAGGTCCCGGATCGGATGCGTCAGCGCATCCGATATGAAGAAATAGAGTATGATGATGAATATGATGCATATAAGAACTACGGTGAGTGTGATGTTTCTGATTTGATAGGCTCCGCGCATCAATTCCTTGAGCTTGACCCTGCCGATTATCTTCCATCCCGTATTCTTCAGCGTGTTGAAAATGAAAAACTCCATCTCGCCCGAAACCCGTTGTATGAAATTGCCTTCGTCTTCCTGTATTATGCGCTTTAGATTGGCCGGGCTGAGTTCGCTTTCGTCCACGATTTCCCCGACGGGATACAGGAATTTCCTTTCAGGTGTGACTATCGAAAAATATCCCGTATCCCCCATTTTGATGTTCTTACAGAGTTCTACTATCGCTTGTTGGTCGACATCCACGATGATGACTCCCATAATATCCCTCGTCGAAGGTCGAATGATCGCTTTACCGACGGAGATCACATTCGTGTATATGTTTTCCGGAGCATAATCTATGGTTCGATTTGGGACATAAGTCGCTTCGCCGGGTTTGCTGAGTATCCTTTTCACGGTTTCCAGTTCGTGTATGTTTTTTTTCAGCGTATAGCGGCCGTCCCGTTCGTTTATGTTGTTTCCGTTGAAGCCTAGTATGTAGATGCCTTTGATCATGGTATCGAACTCGTATATGTCCCTGAAGAGTTTGAACAGCCCGATGATTTCGAGTGCGGATCTGTATGTTTTTTCTTCGGATTGCTTGTACGGATTAACGAATCGGATGGTCGTCTCATGGTTGCCTATTTTCAGGAATTTTTCACTGTCCTTGAATATAAGCTCCACGCTTTTGTTGAGCTGGTATGCGATCTGCGTTGCGGATTTTACGGTGTTTTCTTCTATTGTCATGAAGGATTTCGAATACGACACGACCCCCACGATGCTCAGCGGTATTGTGGTGAGTATGACGCAAATGATGAGCAGTTTCGCCCGCAGGCTCGAACGGATCTGTTTCAAGGGACGCAAAACTCTATATCCGGAGTCCTGCGCTCCGTTCCTGTGAGCATTCGTACTGGCCACACCATATTATACCATCGGGTGTAAAAATCCGAATCTTCTTTTTTCCATTTCGAAAAATATCAAACTGTTTTAAAAAAAAGGGAACCCTCAAACGGAATGCGACCGAAAAAGCTCATTAAGGATTGTCGAGCAATTCGGATAAGACTTCTCTGCATTCCTCCATGGTTTCCACGTGCACGATCCTGTTTCGGATGCGACCAGAGCCGGGAATTCCTTTGGTATAAGCGCAGAGGTGTTTTTTCATCTCTTTCACTGCCGAGCTCTTCATCAAATGCGACTGTTTTTGCGA
>CAZWAS010000197.1:0-4555 GCA_964631915.1 uncultured Spirochaetales bacterium
TACTTCGCAACGGAGAGTTGATCGGCGAATACGAAGCTTCCGCGCTTCCCCAATTCGAACTTATCTCCAAGATGATGGGAAAAGCATTGGAAGATGTCGAAAAGATAAAAAAACATAAGACATCCCTCCATAGCGAGGAGTCCGTGTTTGAAGCCAAGGGGCTTTCGAGCGCCGCCGGCGTGAAACCCTTCGACTTTACAATACGGAAAGGCGAAGTGAACGGGTTCACCGGACTGCTCGGTTCCGGACGTAGCGAAAGCGCCCGAGCGATCTATGCCGCCGACAAGGTAACCGGAGGCGAGACAAAAATGAATGGTAAAAGAGTGAAGATCGGCGAGCCGATAGATTCGATGAAACTGGGAATCGGATATCTTCCTGAGGATCGTAAAGGGGATGGGATCATCGCCGAGCTTTCGGTGCGCGACAACATCATTTTAGCCATGCAGGTCATGAACGGCTTTTTTAAGCCCCTTTCACGGAAGCAAGCGGAGAGGTTTGCCGACGAGTACATACAGCGCTTGAAAATCAAAACCGCATCCACCAATACGCCGATAAAATCCCTTTCCGGCGGCAATCAGCAAAAGGTTATCCTGGCCCGCTGGCTTCTTACCCATCCGAAGTACCTGATTCTCGATGAACCAACCCGGGGAATCGATGTCGGAACGAAGGTAGAAATCCAAAAACTCGTACTCAATCTCGCCGAAGAGGGAGTCAGTATAACCTTCATTTCTTCAGAAATAGAAGAGATGCTCCGGACTTGCTCCCGGCTGATCGTCATGAAGGACCGGCAGATCGTCGGAGAACTTTCTGGAACGGATTTAACGCAGACTGATGTCATGCACGTGATAGCGGGGGGAGGAGCTTGAGTATGGCTAGGGCAAAAAAAACAATCGGATCACATTTATTCCTCCCACTCTCGGTTCTAGTAATCCTAATCTTGATCAATCTGATAAAGGGCGCCGATTACTTCAGCATAACCGTGATCAACGGAGCGTTGTACGGAAACATACCAAACATCCTGTTCGGCGCCTCCGAGTTGGTTATTCTCTCGATCGGGATGACCCTCGTTACCGCGTCCTCACGAGGGCAAGATATCAGTGTGGGTGTGGCCGCCACTATCACTTCCGCCGTGTTTGTACAGGTACTCCTCCATTCCAGTCATATCACGTTGTTTACCATCGTGGCGGGTTTTCTCGTTTCTTGCGCGGTCGGGATAGTCATCGGCGCGTTCAATGGTTCCTTAGTTTCAATATTTAAGGTTCAGCCGATGGTCGCGACCCTTATACTATTCACAGCGGGCAGATCCATCGCCTTCATGATCGATGGAAAATTGTCTCCCGTCCTTGCGAACGATCTAACAGGTCAAATCGGTAGTGTAATACCGGGAATACCGATACAAACCCCTATTATATTGACCGCCATCTTCATCGCGATCGTCGCGGTGTTTCTTAAAACTACAAACATTAGACTCTATACGGAAACGGTAGGAATCAATGACAAGGCGGCGCGTCTTAACGGTATCAATCCCGCAAAGATCAAATTCCTAACCTACATGATTCTCGGAGTCTGTAGCGCGGTGGCAGGTTTCATCGCGGTCACCAAGGCGGGCCGCCACGACAGCGTCAATCTGCTTAAATTCGTCGAGATGGACGCGATTCTTGCCGTCGCCATAGGCGGAAACTCGCTGGGCGGCGGCAAATTCAGCATCTCCGGTTCGATTATCGGCGCGTACACCATAGAGGTACTGAACAGGACACTGCTCAGGTTGGAGGTAGGCACCGAGACGATTAAGGCTTTTAAAGCCGTGTTCATTATCATTCTCATGGTGGTCGCGTCGCCGGTAGCCAGGGAATATGCGGCGAACGCCCTAAGATGGATACGATCATCGGGAGAGAACGGCCCCGTTTCAAAGAAAAACGCTTTAAACGCTTCAGTGGCTTCCGACCTGGATTTTCCCGTAAAAAAGGATGTATAGGGTGAGAACTTTGAATACAGTAAAGCAAAAGGATGCGATATCCAATTCGAATCTTCTATTTTTCATAGCTTCAAGTATTTTCGTACTGATGTACGCTTTCGCCATGCTCCGTTATCCGGGTAGTTTCCTGCAGTTTCAGACATTTTTCGACCTATTCATCCTAAACGCTCCGCTTATCATTATTACGTTGGGCATGAGCATCGTAATGATCGGAGGCGGCATCGACATTTCCGTCGGCGCGGTGACCGGTCTGGTAACCATGTGCTGCGCAGTACTGTTGGAGTCGGGAATAGGGAATGTCGAAGGTTCCGTACTCCTGGCGCTCGGCATAGGTATCGCGTTCGGCCTTTTGCAGGGATATCTTATCTCCTACCTCGAGATACAGCCATTCATTATAACGCTAGCAGGGATGTTTCTGGCGAACGGATTGCTGACGACTATTCATAAGGACCCACTCAATGTGACCCTGCCAAGCTTCGTTTCTTTACGGGATTTTGAAATAGTGATTCCTTGGCTCGGCACGAATAACAGACTGGGCAATTTTATCCCGTTGGAAATCAAACCAGGGACTTTAATAGTATTGATCCTTGTTTTTCTCCTCGTCGCCGTTATGAAGTGGTCGCGTTTTGGACGCAATCTCTACGCTGTCGGCGGCAACAGTCAGAGCGCCTTGATGCTGGGTATCAACGTACGAAGAACAAAGTTCTTCTCCTACCTACTCTCCGGACTACTGTCCGGAATCGCGGGTTTTGTGTATATCATGACGACAGGAGCCGGCAATGTCGGAAACGCGTCGGGATTCGAAATGAAAGCGATAGCTGCGTCCATCATAGGCGGCACGATGCTTACCGGCGGCGTGGGGAACCTGTTTGGCTCCCCGGTAGGGGCATTGACACTTCTGACAATAAACGAGCTGATCCGCGCGGCGCGTGTCAACTCCAACTTTCAGGCGATAGTAAGCGGGCTCTTACTATACATCTTTATCGTGTTACAAAGCGTCGTTGTGTGGTTGCGCGGTAGCGGAAAATTCAGGCTTGCCCTACCGTCCTGGTTGTTGCCTAACAAGGAAGGGATCGAGAAACGGAAATAACAGAATATTAATAACCGCAAAAATGTTAAACCAATCGTTCAAATCGATGTAGGTCAAAGGGAAGAGATAAGAATATTCGGTTCCGGATACTCAAAAATTCAAAGACCAAAAAAAAGCGATATAAACGATGCCGCTAAAGGTTTGAATTTAAATACGAGTTCGATTTAAAACT
Source organism: uncultured Spirochaetales bacterium (assembly GCA_964631915.1). GTDB lineage: Bacteria > Spirochaetota > Spirochaetia > CAZWAS01 > CAZWAS01 > CAZWAS01. The sequence continues at coordinate 3,238 of CAZWAS010000197.1, forward strand.
TATTAAGCTTTTATTATATATGGCAGAGGCTCTTTCAAAACTCAGGGAGTTTTTAAAGAGCCTCGTTGATTTTACGTTTCGACTCCGCTATCTTGGCTTATGATGATCTGTATCTACAGGTTAAGTACAATTGATCCAAAAAAATTGACAGAAAGCGTAGACAGGATTTACACTTTTTAACGTCGGCGTAGCCGAAAATCTTGATAGGAGCAGTCGTTCGTCTAGCGGAAATAGTCGCGATTCGGAGCAAAACTCGAATTTCAGCGAGAAATACAAAATTTCCAAAATAATAGTTCCTTTTAGTTACAACTTTTTAGAGAATCGTTATGATTGTTAGCTACGATGGAGGTATTAGAGTGAATAAAGCTAGTGGAGATAGAATCTGGATAGTCTTATGCCTACAAGCTATAACCAAGGGGCTTCTTTTCATCGCGATCGCGTTAGGTTTTCCGAAAAGTATTCTTTATATGATCTTCGTTCCCGTTTTTCTTCTTGACGTTATTTTCCCATACATATTTTTACGGAAGCACAAAGCGGAACTCGGAAAGCTTAATAAGGTTTTGCTTTCTCGGTTGTTTGCTGAAAATCCCACTGCGTACGCGGCGTCGGATACCGTAGCCGTCCTGGAAGCCTATTTAGCCCTATGCCAAACGGCCCAGGAGGATACGAATCGGCTTATTCAAGAAAAGAAAGGATATTCCCTCGAGCTTAGCGGCCATATGAAAGATTCGATCTATACAACGACTCGTATTAACGGAAGCGTCTTGGCGATCTACGACAAGATCGAGACACTAAATGGGGATATCCAGAAAAGCCTTTCGGCTATACAGGAGATCGCCGGTACGCTTCGGTCTTTGGAAAATAAAATAGAGGATCAGTCCAGTTCCATTACTCAAACTTCCGCCGCCATCGAGGAAATGGACGCATCGATCTCCAATGTCCGGGTAATCACAGAAAAAAAGGAAACCGCATCCAAAGACCTTGTATCCCACACCGTAGAGGGCAAAAGGAAAATGGAGGAGATGGGAAAGGGCATCGATTCGATCGACAGCAATATCGATTCCATCCAAGAGATAATTAAGGTCATCAATCATATCGCCACCCAGACGAACCTGCTGTCGATGAACGCGGCGATCGAGGCGGCCCACGCGGGATCCGCAGGAAAGGGATTCGCCGTGGTGGCCGCGGAGATACGAAAGCTTTCCGAGTCCACCAGTGGAAACGCTAAATTGATTTCCAATACATTAAAAACGATTATAGGAAATCACTGCTGTCCGGTTAATTTCAAAATCCTTGAAAACATAGCTGTTTAGAGACC
>CAZWAS010000198.1:0-4363 GCA_964631915.1 uncultured Spirochaetales bacterium
TTCTTCACTAAAAAACGAGATCCCTGCATATATATCCGGCATTATAGAAGGTGCGCAACGGATCAATAAAATCGTTGCGGATTTAAAGAGTTATTCCAGAATGAACCCGCCGGAGAACCACTCTGTTGTGTACATGCAAGAAGTGATAGAATCAGCGCTTACCCTTTGCAGGAATCTGATTAAAAATTCTACGAATTTCTTTTCCTTGGAGATTGAACAGGATCTTCCTGCGGTAGTGGGGAATTCCCAAAGATTGGAGCAGGTGATGATCAATCTGCTGCAGAACTCCTGTCAGGCATTAGGAGGGAAAGATAAAAGGATCATTGTCAGGGCTCGGGCAAACAGGGAACGAAACATGGTATTGATAGAAGTGGAAGATGAGGGTGAGGGGATCGAGCGCAGTCTTTTAGGAAAAGTAACGGATCCTTTTTTCACAACGAAGCGCAATGAAGGGGGTACGGGCCTGGGACTTTCCGTATCTCAAGGCATTGTGAATGAGCATAAGGGAAGCATGCAGGTGTTATCGGAGAAAGGGAAGGGAACCCACGTCATAATCTCCCTTCCCGCAAACAGCGGAGAAGGTTCCCGCAACTAGGATGGCCCATGGAACAGCGAATGTATCCTGCTAAGCCGGTGATTTTGGTGGATGATGAGGCATATATCCTGCAGAGCATACGCGCCGTGCTGCAGACAGAAGGAATTTCCAATATAATTTTGGTGGATGACGGCAGAAAACTCCTTGGCACACTGAAGGAGAATCCAGCAAGCTTGATCTTGTTAGATCTTACCATGCCGTACCGCTCCGGTCAGGAGCTCTTGCCGGAACTTCGACGGCTATACCCGGCGATTCCCATTATCATTATCACCGGCGTCAATGATGTATCGTCCGCTGTGGAATGCATGCGGCTCGGTGCAATGGACTATCTCGTAAAAGCCATCGATAACACGACTCTTCTCGGAGCAGTGCGCAGAGCTCTGGAAATCGTCACCTTAAAAGAAGAAAACGCCCGGTTAAAATCTTCGCTTTTGAACGGTGTAATTCAAAATCCGTGTTTCTTCTCTGAAATCATTACCGCCCATCCTCGTATGGAAGCGATTTTTCGATATCTTGAAATTCTAGGTCCTACAGGAAGGCCGATCCTCATTATCGGCGAAACAGGAACCGGTAAGGAACTGCTTGCCGAGGCTGTCCATACACTCAGCAGGCGATCGGGGCCGCTGATTAAGATAAATGTCGCGGGACTGGATGATACCATGTTTTCCGATACCCTGTTTGGTCATCGGCGAGGTGCTTTTTCCGGTGCAGTGGAACATAGGAAAGGTGCGATAGAGTCGGCGGAAGGTGGAAGCCTTTTTCTGGATGAAGTAGGCGATATGAACCCTCAGAATCAGATCAAGCTGTTACGGTTGTTGGAAAACGGAGAGTATTACCCTTTGGGTTCCGATGTGCCGAAAAAGGCTTCCTGTAGGATAATCGCTGCTACAAACCGTTCTTTACAGGAACTTGCGGATTCTTCCGCATTTCGGTCGGATCTTTATTACCGCCTTTCCGCCCATGCGGTCACCCTCCCTCCGCTCAGGGAAAGGCCGGAGGATATACCGCTTCTTGCTACGAAGATCGTAGAAGAGGCGGCACAAGAGTTTTCTTTGGGCGTGCCGAAAATTTCTGAGGAAGTTATAGAGTACCTGCAAAGTCGGTCATGGCCGGGGAACATACGGGAGCTGAGGTCGGTGCTGTTTGATGCAGTAAGCCGATGTGCGCATGAGGAATTGACCATACAAGACCTTGGGCTGCACCGGGAAGCGGTGAGCCATGGTGAAAAAAACGAAGTGTCGCCCAAACACGCGGAAACGCGACTTTTTTGGCGGGATCCATTGCCCACGTTGAACCAGGCGACAGAAATGCTCATCGAAGAGGCTTTACGCCGAAGCGGGGGCAACATTTCGAAAGCTGCTTCGATGTTAGGAATTTCTCAGCCAGCTTTGAGCCAGCGCCTTTCGCGGCATAGAAAATAACGATTCTTATATCTTTTGTATAACACATATTATAACAGCCGGCATGGTACAGCGAAAATGAAAGCGAGGCACCCTGCCCGTGCGATTCGTCATGCACTTGGAGAATTATTGCAATTTTTTGTGCCTTCGTGAGTTATGACATTCTGCAGAGGTGGGAGCTGTTCTTAACCATGGTGCCTTGGAGATCGATATTTCTTGGCGCGTAAATTGCTAATGTTTTTTCATGGTACATGCGGATCTTATCGTAAAAAACGCTCATATACTTACCCTGGACAGGGAAGGGAAGACGGCGAGTTCTTTTGCGGTAAAAGACGGTGTTTTTTTAGACATCGGAGAATATCAGTCTCTGGATTACCTGCAAGGCCCCGGAACTCGACTAATCGATGCGGGGGGTGCGACGGTGCTTCCCGGATTCAACGATGCCCATTCGCACCTTCTTTCTCTGAGGGGGCAGCAGCTTTTGCAGGTGGATTGTTCTCCGAAAAAGGTCAAAACGATTCAGGATATCATCGAGCTTATCCGAAAAAAAGCAACCGACACTCCTCCCGGAGAATGGATACTTGCAGGGAGCTATGATTTTACAAAACTGGCGGAAAAGCGGCATCCGACGCGGGTGGACCTGGACAAGGCCACGATGAAACATCCGGTTCATATACGCTCTCAAACTTGTCACATCGGGGTGGTGAACTCGTATGCCCTCGGGTTAGCAGGTATAGACGAACATACACCGGATCCGCCCGGCGGTGAATTTGAAAGAGACGAGCACGGTCGTTTAACTGGCGTGTGCAAAGAGGAAGCCCATTTCCTATTCGTACCAGGAATGGGAAGGGAGGGTTCGTTTGTTCCTCCGTATACGGTTTCGGAATTGGTTGAGGCGGTCAAGCGGGCGTGCCGTGAATACAACAGCATGGGGATTACAAGCGTGGGAGACGCTCTGGTTGGACCGCAGGAGATTGAGGCATATCAGACTGCCTTTTGGGAAGGGAACCTCAATGTTCGGGTGTATATGATCGTTCTAGACGTGAATCTTGCGAAGCTGAAGGCTGTCGGTCTGAAGACGGGTTTTGGCAATCCAATGCTGAGACTCGGGGCCATAAAAAGTTTTGTCGATGGCGCCATAGCCGGTTACACCGCCTGGCTTTCGGAACCCTACGGTCATGATCCCGACTATGTTGGGATTCCCACTAAGACTCCCGAAGAGATAGAGGCGCTTGTGATGGACGCGCATTCCTCCGGTTTTCAGATGGAGGTCCATGCGAACGGAGACAGAGCTATTTCCATGGTCTTGGATGCTTATGAAAAAGCGCACAAACGCTATCCCGTGCACAACCGTCGGCACAGGATTGCGCATTGTACGCTGGTCACTCCCGAACTATTGGAACGGATCAAGAGGCTCGGTGTCGTTGTTCTGCCGTTTTCCACGTACATCTGGGAACACGGCGACAAAATGGGCACCTATGGCGACAGAATATCCATGATGTTCCCACACAAATCTTTTCTTGATTATGGAATTCCTGTAGGAGGAAGTTCGGACAATCCGTGCGCCACACAGAATGTATTAACCGGATTGCAGGCTATGGTCACGAGGGTGAGTTCCGAAGGAACGCTGTTAGGCGGAGAACAGAGAATTACCCTCGAACAGGCGCTGCGCATCTACACCCAGGGCAGCGCCTATGCGACGTTCGAGGAGGGGATAAAAGGGGTGATAGCTCCCGGCATGGCGGCCGATTTTATTTTCCTGTCCGCCGATCCTTTCTCTGTGGATCCTTTCGCTCTGCAGGAACTCGAAGTGCTGAAAACGTTCCTTGGGGGAAAGCCGGTTTTTGAAGCATAAGACCGGAAAGAATATTTTTATACTTATTTTTTAGGAGGGACGCATGGAACAAAAAGCGAAACAGTATCCCTTGCGGACTGTTCTGTGGATTCTCCTGATCATCGGATTTTTGATCATGGAGTTTCCTGGAATCTATTTTTTTAACAGGATCGATCCTATGATCTTCGGTATGCCTTTCATTTACAGCTTTACAATCATCATGTGGGCAATCATGTGCATACTCATGTTCATCGGTTACAAGACGAACTGGGGAAAAGGTTCCACCTTCAAAGAAGGGGAAACGATGAATAAGGGGAGGGAATAAGGATGGCGCAGAACGTTATTGCTGTAGTGATTGTTGGATTGTTTATGATCATTCCCCTCTACATCGGAGTTGTGGCAAAGAAAAAGCTTCTTCCCACCACGGAGGATTTCTTCGTACAGGGCAGAGCGATGGGGTCTTTTGCGGTTTTTTTCACCGTGGCGGCAACATGGTGGAGTGCCTTTGCCTTTCTGGGGTCCAATGCCTACTTC
>CAZWAS010000199.1:0-4278 GCA_964631915.1 uncultured Spirochaetales bacterium
ACGACGCTCTTCCGATTAATCTATGGAGGGGATTTTTCGTGCGCTATAAATCCGCAGCTCAGACTCTGGCTATAGTTCTCATCATCGTCGGAATTCTCGCACTTTTCTGTCTGTTCCTAGCAGTTTTTCTCCGCACGGATGTACCGCTTCCTTTCGCACCATTCGCACTTGCAGGGAAATTTTTTTTCGACAGTTTTTCATGGGCTTCGGTCGCCATTCCGCTGTATTTTTTTGTATCGGCCTTTCTTCTCGTGGCGCGGAGGTTTTCTTCAGCGATGCTTGTTTCTCTTACCCTGTCGATTCTTCCCTTTTTCACCCTTGCGATTCTGTTCCGTCTGGTTTTCGGTTCCAATACCCAGGATTCTGCTATCACGGTGTTTTTCGAGCAATCGTTCGGCGATATAGGGGCGGCAGTTCTCCTCGGGCTGCTCTTTGTACTCGAATGTCTTCTCATAATTCGTCTGCATGTGTACATGAATAGAATTCCTGGCACGGGAAAACCACGACCACCTGCGCTTCTGTCGTTCAGGAAACCGGATGTTGCATCGTCGGACCAAAGCGTACAAGATATGATCCTTAAGCTTCCGGATATCCCTGGTCCGCCGCCTCTGCGTTCTGTTCAAAGTCTGCACGATGGATCCGATGCTACAGAAGGAATAGAGTCCGAGCCCGTGCGGCATGCGCCAGAGAATTACGCACAGGTATCCGCCGTCGTTTCGTATACGGCTTCCGAATCGTATTTCGAAGAGCTGGAAGAACCGGATGACATGGCGGAATCCGAGCCTGAAAATGCAGAGCCGGAGAAGGACACCGCTGCCGGCGAAGCCGATGTGGAAGAGGCTGTCTTGCCTGCTGCAGGAGAATCTGCTGTCGCTGTTCCGCCGGATGAGTCCCTAGTCGACCATCTGCCTGAAGACTTTGTCCGAATGAACGCATCGAAAAAAAGAAACAGCCACTATACGGTGCCTGTAGATGGTCTGCTCAAAGAATATCACGACGGCGAATACTGGAAAATTGATGAAGAAACGCAGCAAGCATCGGAAGTGCTCAGGGCTACTCTCGAAGAATTCAAGATTCAAGCTGATGTGACTGGAATCCGTAAGGGGCCGGTCATCACTATGTTCGAAATACTCCCTGCTCCGGGCGTGAAGCTTTCGAGAATTACGAACCTCTCGGACAACATTGCATTGCGTCTCGCTGCTTCGAGCGTCCGCATCGTGGCTCCGATTCCAGGAAAGCATGCGGTCGGAATCGAAGTGCCGAACAAGAAGCGAGCTATCGTATCGTTTCGGGAAGTGATTTCCGACGAAGCGTTTAGCTCGAACAAAATGGATATCCCCATAGCGTTGGGCAAGGATATTCCCGGTGAAACGCAGATTATAGAGTTAACCCAGAATCCACATCTCCTCATAGCGGGAGCAACGGGATCGGGGAAATCGGTCTGTGTCAACTCTATAATCTGTTCAATATTATATAAAAGGAGCCCCGAGGAAGTGAGGCTCATTCTTATAGATCCGAAGATCGTAGAGCTCAAATTCTATAACGACGTTGCGCATCTGCTTACCCCTGTGATTACCGATCCGAAACGGGCGTTCCAGGCCCTCCAATACTGCATCTACGAAATGGAGCGAAGGTATTCCCTGCTCGATGCATTGGGTGTAAGGGATATCCGTTCGTACAATAGAAAAATAAAGGAGAAGAACCTTGCCACCACTCGGCTGCCGTATATCGTGGTCATAGTGGACGAGTTCGCGGATCTCATGGCTACCACAGGAAAGGAGCTCGAATCCACGCTCGCACGGCTCGCGGCCATGTCCCGGGCAGTCGGAATCCACCTCGTTCTCGCGACCCAGCGGCCTTCTATAGACGTCATTACCGGTCTTATCAAGGCGAACATACCATCCCGTATAGCGTTCATGGTCGCGAGTAAATTCGATTCCCGCATCATCATAGACGCAGTGGGAGCTGAAAAGCTGCTTGGACGGGGCGATATGCTCTATTCGTCGGCCACCGATCCCTTCCCCACGAGAATACAGGGAGCGTACCTTTCCGAAGAAGAAGTGGAGCATATAGTTGCATACATCAAGGAAATGTACGGGGAGCCGGATTATATCGACGACGAGATATTCATCGACGAAGAGGATGAAGAGGAGGAGTTTTTCGACGAAGGGGGAGAGGATCCGCTCATGGACAAAGCACTCGAAATCGTGGTGTCCGCAGGCAAAGCATCCGCTTCCTATCTCCAGCGGCGTCTGAAAATTGGGTACAACCGGGCCGCGCGGCTCGTGGAAGACATGGAACGCCGCGGCATCGTCGGCCCACAGAACGGGAGCAAACCCCGCGAGCTGCTTCACGTTCCCGACAAATAAAAACCCGCACCGGCGAAGGTGCGGGTTCCGCATCACGATACCTTATTCGGTTTTCACCTGGATCGATTTCGGCTGAGCCTTCGGCTCCTTTTGCAGCGTCAGGGTGAGCAACCCGTTCTTGAACGTGGCATCTATCTTTTCCCTGTCTACATCCTTGGGCAGCACGAAGCTCCTGCTGAACGAAGAAGTCCTCCGTTCTTTCAGAATGCATCCGTTCTTCTTTTCCTCTTTCTTCTCTTCATGCTTGGAAGAAAGGGTGAGGAGGTTCCCCTCCACCTTTATGTCGATGTCCTTTTCGTTCAGGCCGGGCAGTTCCGCTTCGAGCACATACGCATGATCTTCTTCCCGGATATCCACTGCCGGCACCCTCGTGTTGAAAACGGGGAAATCTTCAAATACCGATTCCAGAAGTCTGTCGAAATCTCCCACCAGGCTCATCGTGTTCGGTCTGTAATTTACCATGTAATTCATAGTGTTCCTCCTATCCTCTATGATTTTGCTTCTCTCACTGATATACATAGCACAAAGCGTGCCAAGTTTAGCGTTTTTGGTATCTCTTTGTTTTGCAAAGAGATAGAAACAATATAGAAGAATGGAATAAGGGGGTTGAAATTCTTTCGATGGGTCATTGGGATACAGCGTGTCATAATTGAATAAATACCATGTCATTTTGATACAGTTTTGCCGGAAAAACGATCTGCTTTGTTTCCTCTATCTCCGAATTCCCGGTCTTTTGCCGTAACGCATGAAGGGTTTTCTGAAAGCAGCAGGTAAGAATACCGAGTAGTTCCGATATATGACTTTTTCGCAAGAACAGGGCTGCATTCTCATTGGGTTGGATGCTCCGGACAAGGCATTCGCACGCTTCGCATATGACGAGCAGATCATCGTTTTCATGAGAAACCTTCCGGGAAGCAGATGGAATCCGAGCAAGGGATATTGGACATTCGCATATCAACCGAATTCGATCAAGAAACTGAATACGGCATTCAAACCTAGACTACGATTTGACCGGAGCCTGCATATAGCTCGGCTGGTACAAGAGCTCAGAACAAAGAAATACAGCCTGCAGACCCTCAAGCAGTATGTACGCTTCAATACGGAGTTTTTATTGTATTGCAAAAAGGAGGCATCGGAAGTGATCGAAACCGATATGAAAAAGTACCTATCGTTCCTCGCAGAAAACCGCGATTTGTCGGCGTCCTCGCTGCATTGCGCCATCAGTGCCCTTAAGTTCTTCTACTTCACGGTCCTGAAGCGGCAATTCGCTTACGAGCTGAAGCGTCCCAGGAAAGACAGGAAAGTTCCCCTCGTTCTGAACGCGGAAGAGATTCTCTGCCTGTTCTCGAATATACCGAATGTGAAGCACAGGCTGCTTCTGATGATAATCTACTCATCGAGATTGAGCGTAAGCGAAGCGGTCTCCCTGAGGATCTCGGACATAGACATGAACCGTAATAGGATACGGATCAGGAGTGCCAAAGAACAGAACGACAGATACACAGTTCTGTCATCCGTAGCGGCAGCTACCTTGAAGCAGTATCTGGATCACGACAGGCCGGAAACATGGGTGTTCCCAGGCCAGAACCCTTCGTGCCATCTGAGCATACGGACTGCGGAGAGCGTTTTCAAAAACGCCCTGCGCAAAGCGGGCATATCCAAGGAAGCGAGCATCCACAGCCTGAGGCTGGCAGAATTCCGGGATGTGGTTCTTGAGGCACAGCATTGACGGAGGAAGCTTTTTACCGGACAAAAGAATATCATCCACACCATAACTGAGGCGGATGTAAGCGTTCCGCGGAGATTGATCCGTGAGTACAAAGCCGCAACTGGCACAAAACTTTCCTTCACGGGATATATTGTCTGCTGGTTTGCGAAAACGATCTTCAGGCATCCGGTGCTGAACTCG
>CAZWAS010000200.1:0-4026 GCA_964631915.1 uncultured Spirochaetales bacterium
TGAGTTTTTTTTCAGGTGTAGTTATAGTATGCACCATTGTCCAGGATTCATCGTTCCCTTCTCTGTGTTCCGAAACTTGCCACTTCCCCGATGTATCGGATGCTTCGATGAGGTAATCCCACACATTTGCCGTGCGCAGAACGATATCGAAACCAAAATGCTCGTACAGTTCTATCCCTTTTGCAATAGGGTCAACGGATGAATCCTTAGCGGCAAAAGAGAAGACATTGTTGCTTTCATAAAATTCTTCAATAAAATTCGTAAAAATGAATGGAGCAACCGGAACTCTATCCACGTGGTCCCCCTTCAGCACTGCCAATAACCGTTCTCTGCCTGTCATGGTATGCTCCTCTTACTGATTGATGCTTAATTCGATCAATTTTATAGCAAATATTGTAAATCAAATGATGGATTTAGTCAATTTATTGTATCATTTATGCAATTCTTGACTAAGCGGGTTTTACCAGTATAGTGAAGAGATAGGGAGAACATATGTCGAAGAAAGAAACCCGTACTATTCAACTCCTTGAGATGCTCCAAATCCACAAACGCCTCGATGTCGATACTGTTTCCACTGCACTCGATATTTCCGAAGCCACAGTAAGGCGGTTGTTCGCCGAACTCGAAAAAAAAGGGAAGGTGATCCGTACCCACGGCGGCGTTCAGATAGCTCCGTATGCGAGTTACGATTATTCGTACAGGCTTTCGACGCTGCACAGGAACAAGGAAAAAACGGTAATCGGGAATGCAGCGGCGAAACTGATAGAAAATAACGATCATATTTTTCTCGATTCGGGAACCACGGTCATAAAAATGGCGGAAGCTCTTTCGTTGAGAATACAGACTGGCGAGCTCAAGAACATCGTCGTGCTCTCAAACTCGTTCAATCTCATCGACACGCTTGCAAATTGGTGCAAAGTGATCCTCATCGGCGGAGAAGTACGTATAGAACGTAAGGATGTATGTGGGTCGATAGCGGAGAGGAATCTTTCCCTCTTTCGGGTTACGAAGGCTTTTCTCGGGGCGGATGCGATAAGCATCGAATCCGGTTTCATGACTACCGATGAACGGACGGCACAGATGGCGGAGCTCATTGTAGCCCGATCGGAAACGACGTTCGTCTTGGCCGATTCCGAAAAATTCAACAGATCATCGTTTATCAGCTATGCTCCGCTTCATGCGGTCAGAGGAATTTATACGGACGACGGCTTGGCAGGAGAAGTTTTTGATTCGTTCACGAAAGCAGGCGCTCAGATAACGATCGTTCAAAGGTAGATGCGCGCAATTGCGTATCACTTTTTCTGCTTGGGGAACAGGTTCTTCAATATGCCAGAGATTTTTCCCTCTTTTTTACGGACAGGCAGCAAAGCTCCCGAGAACGCCACAATATCATGCTCTTTCCCGACAATGAGGCAGACATCGCCTTCCTGGAGCCTGTAGGTCGGCGAAAAAAAATCGTAGGTCTGATCGTGCTCGCCGTTTCGTATGGCTATGACGTTCACGCCGAGCTTCTGCCTTAAATTGCTTTCTACAAGTGTTTTCCCGACGAATTGCTGCGGTATTTGCACTTCAGCCATGACGAGCCCTGCACTTATGGGAATATAATTGAAAAGAAGATCTGATACAAGCAGGGGAGTAATCTTTATGGCGGCTTCCTTGTTCGGGAAGACAACCCGCGTCGCACCTATGACTTCGAGTATTTCGCCGTGCTCATCCGTTTCCGCTTTGACCACGATTTCCTTGATTCCCATTTTTTTGAGGTAATGCGTGACAAGTATCGATACCTCCCTGTTCTCGCCGAGATCGACGATCACACAATCGATAGTTGGCGGTACGAGTTTGTTGATAATGGCTTCATTGATTGCATCCGCTATGTATGCGTTCGTCGCCTTGTCTTTGTACTCCTCGATGGTTTCCCTGTCTTTGTCGATGATGATCGTTTCCACATCCATATCGCAGAGCTCTTCGAGCATCCGTTTGCCGAAATTGCTCAAACCGATAATCGCAAACTGTTTCATCAGCCTATTAAAACCTCCCCTTTTGGGTAGTCAACATATTTCTCTTCGCCTTTTCTCACAGCAGCCATAGCTATGAGAATCATGCCTATCCTTCCGCAGAGCATGGTGAAGATAATGACGAGTTTCCCGAGCACGGACAGATTCGGCGTCAAGCCGAGCGAGAGCCCGACTGTACCGAACGCGGAGAAACACTCATACACTATCTTCAGCAAATCCTGTTCGGCCGGCCGTTTCAGGAACGACTCCGTAATCGTGAGAAGGAATACGCTCAGGAGAAATATACCGACCGCAATATATAAATACTTTGTGGAATGGTAGAGAGTCCGGGCAGGTATTATCCGCCTGGAGACCGTTATGGCTCCGTTTTTATCCGCCCTGCGAAGCGTAACGGAAAGAAAAAGGAAAAATGTCGTTACTTTGACTCCACCTGCAATGGATCCGGGAGCCGCGCCTATGAACATGAGTGGCAACGTTATGAGTTTCGATGGGAGGGATAATAAGGGTTGCGCTATAGTATCGAATCCAGCGGTCCGCGGAGTCACGGACTGAAACAGTGAAGCGATGATCTTTTCTCCGAGCGAAAGCTCGTTCATCGCGTTTCGGTATTCGAACGCAAAATAGAACAAAGCCCCTGTGGTTATGAGGCAGAGCGTGACCTTAAGCACGATTTTCGTATGCAGCGACAGCCTGTGTTTTTTATTAAAAACTTTTGTTCCTACATCCTGCAGCACTACAAAACCCAAACCTCCCAGCACTACAAGCGCCATGATAGTGAATGATACGACGGCATTCCCGACGTATTGTTCGAGGCTGGTGGAATACAGCGAAAACCCGGCATTGCAAAAAGCGGATACGGCATGGAATATCCCGTTGAACCCTGGAGAATCTTCTGCATTATTCTTCAAGCTGAACATGAGGATGAGGGCCCCTACTGCTTCGATGAAAAGGGTGAGAAGGAAGATATTCCTCGCAATTTTTCTCGGATCGAATTCTATGTTGTCGAGATAATACTCTTTGATGATTCTCCTGTTCGCAAGGGATATTTTTGACCTCGGCATAGCGATATAAAGAGTCGAAAACGTTATAATGCCCAGTCCTCCCGTCTGAATGAGGAGGAGTATGACGAGTTTACCGAAAAAGCTGTACGAGGCCGTGTCCACTGTTATAAGTCCGGTGACACAGACAGCAGATACCGAAGTGAATAACGAGTCCATGTAAGAGATGTTTCCTACACCGTTCCATGCGACCGGGAGATATAGGAGGACAGAACCGATCAGTATAAGGATTGAGAAATAGGAAAGAAGTACGGCTTTTTCAGAGCCAAGGAATCTCTGCATACTATGCCAAAACTATCGTTCCGACCAGCTTTTTTGCACATTCGTAGAAAAGAATAAGCTTCGACGCTGTCTCCGCGAGGGGGAAGCTTATTTTTTCCATTAGAAAAAAATAAGCCTGGCAATGACCTACTCTCCCACTCCATTACAGAGCAGTACCATCGGCGCACGAGGGCTTAACTTCCGTGTTCGGGATGGGAACGGGTGGGACCCCTCTGCTATGATCACCAGGCACGTATTACACTACACATATAAGCGGGCACTGCAGCCGACCACTCACCGGGGGGGTACCCCTGTGGTTGTTACAGGGTGAGCACGCACCTGGTGGTTATTCTGCGGCAGTACTCAGGCTTTCCTTTGTATAAGGAGGAGCCGATAATATGGTCAAGCCTCACGGTAGATTAGTACTGATCGGCTGAGTACGTTACCGTACGTACACCGTCAGCCTATCGACCAGATCTTCTTTCTGGTACCTTCAGTATCCTTACGGATAAGGGATGTTTCATCTTGAGGGGGGCTTCCCACTTAGATGCCTTCAGCGGTTATCCCGTCCGAACTTAGCTACCCAGCACTTACCCTTGGCAGGATAACTGGTACACCAGAGGTTCGTCCACTTCGATCCTCTCGTACTAAAAGCAGCTCCTCTCAACCATCCAACGCCCGTGGCAGATAGG
>CAZWAS010000201.1:0-2755 GCA_964631915.1 uncultured Spirochaetales bacterium
TCTGTTTAATATGTATAATTAATCTTGCCGATAATGGATTAATGAGTTTGATTACAGCTGTTAGACAATACACACGAGGAGTTGCATTATTCAGAAAAACGCGGAAGAAACAAATGTTTCGATAAAAGAAATCCATCACAGGGTAAAAAACGACCTTCAACTCATATCCAGCATGCTCGATATGCGGATTCTGCGGAGCACAAATATAGAACTCATCAATGCGCTTCAAGATGCGCGCTCGAAGATTCATTCGATTGCACTCATCCATTCCAAACTCTGTGGAAGCGATACTTTCGATACTATCAACTTGCGGGATCATGTGCGCGACATTGTGGAATACCTATCCGCCCTCTATACGGCAAGCCAGAGGGGCATTGAAACGCAGCTCCAATGCCCAGAACTGCGCCTGGCCATCACAAAGGTGGTACCTGTAACATTGATCATCAATGAGGCGCTTTCCAATGCCTACAAACATGCATTTGTTGGCATGGAACAAGGCATTGTCGCTGTAGATATTAGGTATATGGGTGGCGGCATTTCCATGGAAATAACGGACAACGGAATAGGAATTCCAGAAACGTTAGATGTTTACAATGTCAGGACTCTCGGTTTAAAATTGATCAGAATCCTTTGTGTGAATCAGTTAAAAGGAACATTCGAAATCGAAAAAAGTAAAGGGGTAAAAATCCGCGTTATATTCAAAAAAGATGATTAGGGGGAGTGCATGTCCGACAGAATTATGATCGTAGACGACGAAGCGATCATCGCATCGCAGCTTGAGGAGCGCCTCCTCATCATGGGAATGGATGTTATAGCTACAGCTTCTTCCGGAGAGGAAGCTGTAGCTATGGCGCGGGAGACTCTGCCTAACCTCATCTTGATGGATATCATTATGCCTGGAAAACTCGACGGCATAGAAGCTGCGCTCGAGATAAAAAAGGAGCGCGACGTCGCAGTGATATTCATATCGGGATATACTGACCCTCCGCTCGTCAATCGAGCACGTCTGGCAAAACCCTTCGGGTACATCGTAAAACCGTTCCAGGAATGCGAAATCAAAACGTCTATCGAAATAGCGCTCTGCCAGTCCCGGCTTCAGAAACGCATGAAGACATCGCTGCACAATTATGAAATGGTTTTTTGGAAATTCCCGACGAAAATGGTATTGCTGGATGAAGATATGCGCATCGAGAAACTGAATGCCGAAGCGCTCAAATACTTCAATACCGATGAAGCGGTAGCCTTAGGAGCGTTCGTCGGGCCCTTTTTCCGCTGCATCAATGCACTGGACAATCCCGCAGGATGCGGACTCGGAGCACAATGCGCTGTCTGCGAACTGCGGAAAAACGTGCTGAGGACTTTCATGCACAAAAAACCCGTATCCAACATCGAAGTACGGTTTCCTGTCATGCGGCAAAAAAATCGCACGAACAAGATTTTTTCAGTCACAACTTCGCTCGTAAACGAAGAAAACCGGCAAAAGGTGCTTCTCTGCTTCGATGACATTACCGCAAAGAAACGAAAAGAGAGAGAAATTCATAAAAATCTTCGCGAAAAGGAAATCATGCTTAAGGAGATATACCATCGGGTCAAAAACAATCTCATCATGATATCGAGTTTGGTGAATCTGCAGGACCCCTATGTCCATGACGAATACGATAGATTGCTGTTCAAAGAATTACAGAAAAAACTCGAATCGGTAGCACTGGTTCACGAACGTCTCTATAGAAGCAAGGATCAAAAGTTCGTCGAATTCGGAGATTACACCCGAGAGCTCGTACACAACATTGTTTTTTCCTTCTCGCGGCCGAATGAGAATATCAGGGTACTGATCGACATGAAGAAGTGCTTTTTCGAATCAGGAAAGGCCGTTCCGCTCGGGCTCATTCTCACGGAACTAGTTACGAACGCACTGAAATACGCATTCGGAGATTCAAGTATTGGCGAAATCCGTATCTCCCTTAAGCGGAAGGCCGAAACATACGTCCTGTGCGTATCGAACAACGGTACTCCTTTTCCAGATACTATCGATATCCATAAGACGCGCTCGTTGGGATTTCAAATCATCTGTGCGCTCGTGGAGCAGCTTAAGGGTTCGATACTGCTCAACCGTACAAACGGCGCCTTATTCACCATCACATTTCCCCGCAACAAGAAACGATCTTGAGCACCCTGCATTCCGGTTCCCTTTCCGTGGCCATGCTTCGATTCTGTCCTTGATTTTTTGCGTTCATGCTTATACAATCCGCTTATTCGAGTCAATAAGGAGAGGTTTTGTATGGAATCCACAATTTCCTATCTGCAGAAGGCGCGTTATGGTTATACGCCCAAAATGCCCAAACTCCTCACAAACGATATCAAAAACATAAAGGCGTCCTTCGGAAAACCGACCGAATCCATTGCCAACCAGGCTGAAATGAAACAGCTTTTCGATACGACGTACGGTCTTCCCATTGTGACGTTCCAACAGGGTGAGAACCCGAATATCGCAAAAAAGATACACGTAGGCGTCATCCTTTCTGGCGGGCAGGCACCAGGTGGGCACAATGTAATTGCAGGCTTATTCGACGGCATAAAAAAGGCGAACAGGGATTCGAAACTTTTCGGATTCCTCGGAGGCCCTTCGGGCATAATCGAAGACAGAGCGATAGAACTCACACCGGAATACATCGATCAGTTCAGGAATACCGGAGGATTCGACATAATCGGTTCCGGCAGAACAAAGCTCGAAACCTCCGAACAGTTTGCGAAAACC
>CAZWAS010000201.1:2777-4014 GCA_964631915.1 uncultured Spirochaetales bacterium
AAACGCCATTGTCATTATCGGGGGTGACGATTCGAATACAAATGCAGCACTGCTCGCCGAATACTTCAAAAGCTCCGGAGAGGATATTCAGGTCATCGGGGTTCCGAAAACTATCGACGGAGATTTGAAAAACGAACACATTGAAACCTCCTTCGGATTCGATACTGCTACCAAAACATACGCCGAACTCATCGGCAATATCTGCCGCGATGCGAATTCGGCAAAAAAATACTGGCACTTCATCAAACTCATGGGGCGGTCCGCTTCGCACATCTGTTTGGAATGCGCTTTGCAAACCAGGCCTAATATCGCAATAATTTCGGAAGAAGTTGCAGAAAAACAGCAGACTTTAAATCAGATCGTCGAAGACATTGTCACCGTCATTGTCAAACGATCGGAGAATAATGAGAATTTCGGCGTTGCTCTGGTTCCGGAAGGGCTCATAGAATTCATACCGGAAGTGGGGAAACTCATCTCTGAATTGAACGATCTTCTTGCAGCGCATGAAAAACATTTCGCGACGTTGAACACCTTCGAGTCTCAGTCCGAATGGGTGAACAAACATCTGAGTAAGGATTCTTCGTACGTATTTTCATCGCTTCCCAACAGTATTCAACGGCAGCTGCTTATGGACAGGGATCCGCATGGAAATGTCCAGGTATCCAGGATCGATACCGAAAAACTCCTCATCGAGATGGTGGAGTCGAGGCTTAAGGAACTTAAAAACGAAGGAAAATTTAAAGGAAAATTCAGTTCTCAGAATCATTTTTTCGGATACGAGGGACGATGTGCCTTTCCGTCGAACTTCGATGCAGACTACTGCTATTCACTCGGCTACACGGCGTTTCTGCTCATTGCAAGCGGGGTCACGGGGTATATCTCCTCCGTGAAGAATCTCGCTGCACCGGCAGAGCAATGGATCGCAGGTGGTATTCCGCTCACAATGATGATGAATATGGAGCAGCGGCACGGCAAATTGAAACCTGTGATTAAAAAGGCGTTGGTCGAACTCGAGGCAAAACCGTTCAAAGCGTTTGCGAAGAATCGGGAAGAATGGGCGATCAAAACTTCGTACACATATCCGGGAGCTATCCAGTACTACGGCCCCGACGAAGTGTGCAATCAACCCACTATGACGCTAAAACTCGAACAGGGGAAGTAAGCCTGTTCTCTTGGCATGCAGAGCATGCCAAGAGAACTATGGAGAATTCAGCGGCAAACGGATCGGAAGCATCTA
>CAZWAS010000202.1:0-3911 GCA_964631915.1 uncultured Spirochaetales bacterium
GTTATATTTACGACACAGGGTATCACTGGGGAGAGTGGCAGGAACCCGATCGTAATCCTTTTCTTGAGATGCTCAAGAATTTTCTTTTTTCTCGTCCTGATGTCGCCACAGCATATTATGCCTATTCCTCCGGACTGCTTTCCGAGGTCGCTCGGATTTTAGGAAAGGTAGAAGATTCGAGGCATTACGGAGAAATTTCCCGAGAGGTGAAGAAAGCGTGGGCGCATAACTTCCTCCGAAAGGATGGCAGAATCCGGCCCGACCGGCAAGCTTCGTATGTGCGTGCCTTGGCTTTCGATCTGTTGCCCGACTGGGCACGGCCTCTAGCGGTTCGACGCCTCGTCGAATTGATAGCTTCCAAGGGCTACCACATCGGCACAGGATTCTTGTCGACGCCGTTCATCTGCCACGTGTTGAGCCACAACGGCCGACCGGATATCGCATACCGGCTGTTGCTGCAGGATACCATTCCTTCATGGCTGTATCCTGTTACCCGCGGAGCGACAACCATCTGGGAGTTCTGGAACGCGATCCGGCCGGATGGTACGGTCGGCATGGGTTCCCACAACCACTATTCTCCCGGTTCAGTGGGAAGCTGGCTTTACGAAGGTGTCGCAGGTATAAGGATCGATCCGCTTCGTCCCGGCTTTAAACACTTCTTCATCCGCCCGTTGCCCGGCGGCGGTTTGACATGGGCACGCGCGTCGTACGTATCGCAGTACGGAGAGATCCGCTCCTTTTGGGAGATCGTCTGCGGTCGCATGAGCCTGTCCGTCCGCGTGCCTGCCAATACATCTGCTATGGTTCGACTTCCCTGCGCAGATCCGGTCGACACGAAAGAAAACGGCATTCCGCTTGATGCTGCAGAGGGCGTGAGCGACATCCGCCAGCACGGAACCGACACGCTTTTCCGTCTTGGTGCGGGTTCGTATCGGTTCGAGTATCCGATGAACCGCATCTGAACGGACACTAGAGAGTTTCTGCACCCTGTCGGCCTGCAATCACGATGTGATATACTGCATAGTATGCAGATCGACGGATTCATGTTTGCTCCGGACGGTTACGAGAGAATGTTTGCTCTTCCGGGGAGTATGAACGAGCTCGTCCGTTGGGTCCGTTCCAAAATGAAACGAGAGCATCAGTGGGATGGTCGCACCAAGGTGTGCACGACAAAGTTTGCTTCGCTCGCTGACAAGGCGGAGGACATACTGCTCCAGAGGCATCCGCGTGGATGGCCCGGCTTGCCGCATCGCCACGATTTTATCGAACTCATGTATGTGTATTCGGGACACATTGATCAGACTGTCGACGGGGAAGGGATGGTGCTAGAAGCGGGCGATTTCTGCCTGCTCAACACCCGAGCGTTGCATTCATTTAAAGCGCCCGGAAACACGGATATACTCGTAAGCATAGGGCTCGAGCGGAAGATGTTCGATGCTCTGTTCGTTCCGTATATCGGGGGCGTTTCAGGTGCTTCCCGCTTGGCAGCCGATCGGTTCGACTGCGGCTGTTGCTCCGGAAACGCAGTCTTTTTCCACCCTAAAAAAGATTCCTGGACTTCTCTCACCATGCAGAGACTTCTGTTCGAATATTACGCTGCCCCCCAGAGAAACCCCTTTGTGGTTCGAATGCTTGTGCTTCTCCTCATTCACGATCTCCTCTCCTGCCTTCCTGCGCTCGAAACGAACGGAAGCTCTGGCTATCGAAACGAAGAACGGCTCCGGGATGTTCTCCTCTACATAGGTTCCGATCCTGCGAAAGCGAACGTGAAGACCGCTGCGGCGAAGCTTCGAGTTACCCCTTCACATCTCAGTCGGCTTGTCAGCCGCTGTACCGGCATGAGCTTCACCGAGCTCGTACGCAGACAGAGATTCCTAGAAGCGAAGGAATTGCTCCAAGAAACGGATTACCCCGTTGAAACCATTTTGTCCATGATCGGATACAGCAATCGCACGTACTTTTACAAACAGTTCCGCAAACGGTTTTATCTGACACCCGGGGAACTCAGACTCCAGGCGCGGCAGAAATTCAGACACTGAGGCAGTCCATCCTCCCTACCGATGGCCTCTCGAAAACTTGAAAGACAGAATCATTATCATACTGACAAAATGCTGTTTTGGCAGTATATTTGAACTGATCTCGTACCCGCCAGGGAATGTTTTGGCCGGAGGATAGTGTAGTGCACTATGAGGAGGGGCTGTGTTTTTTTGGTTCGGGCCGATAGGTTTTATCATACCCATATTGCTCATCGTGTTCGGCATACGGTTTTTTTCCAAATTTTTCAGGAAGATATCGAGGGAACTGCCCAGTTCCCGATTTTCCAGACATCCCTTTGAAAAATTTGCACGTAAAGGGGATCTCGATTATTTGTTCGAGGATGAAGGTGCAGATTCGGGGTATGAGGCTCAAATATTCAGGCTCGCCTACAAATTGCGGGGGCGGATAACGCTTTCCGATATCGTGCTCGAGACAGGACTCGGCGTTCAGGAGTCCGAGAAAATCATAAACCGCATGGTGGATAGCCAGCGCGTGAGGATGGAGGTGGATGAGCGGGGGATCGTGGTATACGAATTCCCTGAAATCATCATGCGTTTCCGGGAAGGCGACAGGTTCTGATCCAAAGCGCTTCGTCGGGCGAAGCCTTGGTAGAGGCCTTTTCATGATTCATTCAAATATCGATCGAAATACTCGCGGTTTTTCTGAAGCATGTCCTGTACTTTCCGTATAAACAATTCGGGAGGATTGTCTTTTCCTTCGATCCTGTACGCGAGAGCGGTCAGTTCGTTCCCATCGGAAGGCAGGGTATGGGTTTGCCTGTCGTGGAGTATCTGCAGGAAGTGTTCGACTCTGCGGAGATAGAGATACGCCGTTTCCAAATACGTGCACACCTCTTCTGGCAGCAGTTGTTGTGCCTTGATGAGGGAGAGCGCAGCGAGCGTGTTACAGGTGATCAGCTCTGGATGAAGCGCCGCGTTGAGGAGCTGTATGCCCTGGGTGAGGAATTCAATATCGCGTATGCCGCCTCTTCCTGACTTTATGTCTATTCCTTCGCCTGATGACAGAGACTGCCGGCGCACCGCGAGGTCCCGGAGTCGTTTTATGCTTCCCGTGAGCTCCGATCCGTTCCATGCCTTCTCGAGGAAGGGCCGGATTTCTTCCAACAGCCGTTCCCCCAGCTCTTTGTTCCCTGCCACAGGGGACAGCTTAAGCGCCGCCTGATATTCCCATAATGAAGCGGATCGGCTGTAATAATGGCTGAGCCCCGAAAAGGAATGGACGAGCGGGCCGGAGTTCCCGTAAGGCCGCAACCTAAGATCCACCCGGTACGCCCATCCTTCGCCGGTGTGTTCCGAAAGGTCCCGCCGTAATGCCTCCATGGCAGAAGTATACACCGCTGCTTTGTGCTTGTACGCATCGTCGTACATGCCCATAAGGTCGATGTCCGAGCTGTAATTCAGCTCACGGCCTCCGAGTTTCCCGAATGCAAAGATGCAGAAATACTGAGGAGTGAGTGTTCCGTACTCTCCGAACTCTTTCCAGAGTTGTTTCAAATCCGCATCGATGATTGCCCCTGCGAGATCGGAGAGCTCCTGTACGATCTCCCTGATGGGAACGCCGAAGCAGATGTCGCGTGCTCCGATTCTCAGTATTTCCCGCCGCCTGAACCTCCGGATGGCATCGATCCACGCGTTATGATTGTTCGTGGTGTACGATATTTCTTCCAGGTCCTCCTCCATTGCGGACCTGGTTCTCTGTTTTTTGATAATGTCCGGGATAGTGATCCAGTCGAGGAATTCCGGATTCCTGATGATCGTATCCGCAAGGAACTGGCTTGCCGCGAAAATAGCGAGGAGAATTTCCAGCCGTTTGGGTTGGGACAGGAGGTTACGGAAATGTCGTACGGGGTCCTC
>CAZWAS010000203.1:0-3827 GCA_964631915.1 uncultured Spirochaetales bacterium
GGCCCTTGGCGGTGCGTCGCTGCCTGTGGTTTGAACAAAATTCTTATAACTGAATGTTTTCTCAAGCAGTTCCCAAGTCTTGGCCCGAACATCCTCCACTGTTCCGCTTTTGAAGATGTTAACAGGATCGATGTTGCCGAAAGCGATTCTTCCCCAAGGAATCTGCGGCATAATATCGCACATATCGACCGCATTGCCGAAATGGAATCCCATTGCTCCCGTACCGAGCATGGATGGCACCAATTTTTGCGTGTTTCCGCAATTGTGCAGAATCACCATAAAATAGTCGTCCTGCACTTCTTCCACAATCTGTTCCACATAACGGGAAGAGAACTCCTCGCATAGTTCTGGAGAAAGCAAACCTGCCGCTGGTTCGGCGATGATGATGCCGTTTGCCCCTGCTTCTTTGAATTCTTTCGCATATTCGATGAGGAAACCGGTTGCTTTTTCCAACAGGATATGGATGATATGCGGCTCAAGCTTTGCAGCTACCATCAGCTCCGTCATGTCGAACAGCCGCCCGGCCAAGGAGAAGGGGCCAATTTCGCCGCCAAATGTCGGTCGATCCTTGATATGTTTGGCGGAAAGTCTCGCTGCAGTGATATAGGCGCCTGTCCTGCCGTCTCCCACTTTGGGCACTTTCAGCGCGCGTGCAGAAGCTTCATCCTTGACGATTCTTTCCGATACTGTCGGCACCTCGGTCAGCGAAAATGTGATGGGACTGCCGAAAGCTTCCGCTTCCACGGATAGATCCATCGTAGTTACAACAGCGGCCGACGGATATTTGTCTGCCAGCGCCTCAATACACTTAAACTGTGCTTCTCCATATCGCACAACTTCTATAACATTGGTCTGTGCTAAGGAAAGTCCTGGATATGTCATGACAGGCATGGCCTGCCGTTCCACCGAGGTTGAAATCGAAAACATCCATTTGCGCATATTGGTTTGCATTAGTTACCATCCTTAATAAAATTATACGGTAGAATTTTCCTATCATGGTTTTTCATGATGCCATAAGTAAGTATACAGAAATGACTGATGCAGGTATTTGAATAAATTAAGCTTATTTGTATTTTTTATGGAACCGTCTCCCAGTTTGATTCGGCACGATGGGAATCCGACACGGATCCTCCTTGAAAAAGGTTTCTGGATCGTATATGTTAAACGTATACATAGTCGTTTACATGACGGATGAGCGATTTGTATATGGCAAAGGAATTCTATGGCTACCCAGCGTGACGTCGCACGGCTTGCCGGTGTGTCCGTCGCAACTGTATCCCGGTATATAAACCGGCTCGGCTACATAAGTCCAGGAATCAAAAAGAGCATACAGGCAGCGATCGACGAGCTCTCCTATAAACCGAACCTGGTGGCCAGAAGTTTGAAGCTGAAAAAATCGAGGACCATAGGACTCATTTTCCCGGATATAGAGAACGCGTTTTTTATCAGCCTTATCAAGAGCGTGGAAGCGTTTGCAGAGCGACAGAACTACAACATCATTCTCTGCAATACGGAGAACGACCCGTCCAAAGAAACGAAATACCTCGAAATGCTGAAAGGCAAACTTGTGGACGGATATATCGTCATCCCGTCGGTTTCCGATGATAGTGAAAGGTACGATATCCTCGAAGGAGAAAATGTCGTATATGCGGACAGAAGTGTGGGGAAAAAAAAGGAAATCTGTGTCAAACTCGACAATAAGGCCGGAGTACGCATGGCTGTGGACTATCTCGTGGCTCTCGGCCATCGGAGGATCGGCGCCATCAACGTACCGATGAACATCAGCCCCGGAATCGAACGGCATAGGGGGTACCAGGCGGCGCTTGCCGCCCATCGCATTCCCTACGACGAAGGACTGGTCGCATATGCAGATCTCGATGTGCAAAGCGCATATGAAAAAACGATAGAGCTTTTGCGGGGGAAACCGCAGCCGAGCGCTCTTCTTCCTATGAGCAATCTCACAACTATCGGAGCACTGAAAGCGATCAAGGATCTCGGCATGGTTGTTCCGCATGACATTTCCGTGATCGGATTCGACGAGTTCATCTATGCGGAACTGCTTTATCCCGAGCTCACTACCATCGCTCAGCCTGCAGCGGAACTCGGCAGCAAAGCGACGGAGCTGCTTCTCCGACAGATAAACGGGAAAAAGTGCCCATACGGAACGATTGAGCTGAAACCGAATCTGATCGTACGAAATTCCTGTGCTGTTGCGGAATGAGCGAAAAACCGCTTGCGTTTTCGATAAAATCAGTGTATTATGTAAACGTATACATAAACGTTTACAAGTATGGGGGAGGGGTGCATCCCTCTGAAAGAAAATGGATGAAGAGCACACGATAATCCGATTTCACAACGTACAAAAATCGTTTCCCGGGGTTAGGGCGCTTAAGGAAGTTACCCTTGATATCCGAAAAGGCGAAATCCTCGGTTTGATCGGCGAGAACGGCGCAGGCAAATCGACGCTCGTGAAAATACTTGCGGGAATATACAAAAAGGACGGGGGAGAGTTGTACATCAACGGCAAGAAAGCTTCTATAGCCGACCCTGCGGATGCGCAGAAAAAAGGGTTGAGCTTCATTTTTCAGGACAGGTTTCTGGCCCAACACCTGACTGTTCAGGAAAATCTGTTCGCAGGACGGCAGCCTGTCTCATGTGCCGGCTTTATCAACTGGAAGCAACTGAGGCGCAATACGCAGGAAATCCTCGATCTGCTCAAATGCCGGGTCGGACCGAACATACCCGTATATAAGCTCTCGGTGGCTGAACAGCAGATCGTAGAAATCGGCAGAGCCATTTCGCTTAAGAGCGAAGTCATTGTGATGGACGAGCCGACTTCGTCTCTGTCTGATGAAGAGGCGAACACGTTGTTCGGCATTATGAAAAACCTCTCCGCTCTGGGCGTCACCATCGTATTCATATCCCACAGGTTGAACGAGGTGCTGTCCGTAACCGACAGAATCGCGGTGATGCGGGACGGAGAGCTGGTGAAAGTCTGCACTACAACAGAGGAAACGCCCGAGAGCCTCATACGGCTCATGGTAGGGAGGGAATTGACCGACAGACTCGACCGCAAAGAGCAACGGCCTCCCGGGGAGCATGTCGTTATGTCCGTGCGGGATCTGAACAGTCCCGGACGGTTTGAACATATCGGTTTCGATCTCAGGGAAGGAGAGATACTGGGATTCGCAGGGCTCGTGGGCGCCGGCCGTTCCGCTGTGCTGAAAGCGCTGTTCGGACTCGACAAACAGTGCAGGGGAGAAGTAAGAATTAGAGACGGGTTATGCACATATAAGAATCCCAACGAGGCTCTCAACTGCGGGATCTGCTACCTTTCCGAAGATCGAAAGGAAGAAGGGGTTTTTCCCTTTCTCAGCGTAGCAAAAAATATGTCCATGGCTTCGCTGAAAGCGCATACGCGGTTCGGTTTTGTCGATTTCGCGTCCGAACGAAGAGCCTGCAAGCATTTAGTTGAAGAGCTTTCCATAAAAACGCCGGATTTGAACACATTGATGTTTTCGTTGAGCGGAGGCAACCAGCAGAAGGCGATCATGGCACGCGGATTCCTGAAGTCGCCACGGATATTTCTGCTCGACGAGCCGACTGCAGGCATCGATGTCGGAGCCAAATTCGAAATATATACTATATTGCGCAGGCTCGCTGCCGGAGGCATAGGTATCGTATTGGTGAGCTCGGAACTCAACGAGTTGCTCGGCATATGTCACAGGATCATTGTGATGTGCCAGGGGAGAATCACGGCAGAATTCGAAGGCGGAGAGGCGGATCAGGAGGCGATTATGCGCAGCGCTACGAAATTCAGGCGGTAA
>CAZWAS010000204.1:0-3811 GCA_964631915.1 uncultured Spirochaetales bacterium
TACATTACCGCCGTATGGGGCATGGTCGAGGTAGAGCCTCAGTATGTCTTTTTTCGAATGGAGCGATTCAATTTTAAGTGCGACTAACGTTTCTAATATTTTTTGTATAATATTTCTTGTATTTTTAAGAGCGAGCCTCGCTACCTGCATAGTGATGGTGCTTGCACCGCTCACTGTGCTCCGTTCGACGGCATTCTGATACGCAGCGCGTACGATCGAGTTAAGATTGACTCCTGCGTGTGAGAAAAACCGTTTATCCTCGAAAAAGATGACCGCCTGTATGAGTTTTTCTGGAGGATCCTCTTCCGGTTTCGGAGGTAAGTGCCACTGTTCCTTCGAATTGAGAAAAACCCTGAGCATGGCCCCGTCCGCATCGAGTATGACGAGGCTGTAGTCCTTGGGGAAAAGCGGATTTGGGAGGGGAATTGCGAGCATGAAACATGAAAACACGACACACCAGGCTGTGAGAAACAATCCGGTTCTTGCGGCTACGGCGCCTGGCCGTATGCCGCCTTCGAGGGTCGAGCCTCTCAGCACGCGCAAGGATTTCCGTATACGCGTGCAGCGTTCAGACATCTCCATCCTCGGGATTTTCTCCGAAAACAGGAGGAGTTTCAAGCACAGGGGAGAGCGTGGTTCTGTGCCGAGTCTGAACCTTGAACTCAGGAATTGCGCGCGTTTATACTATGTGCAAGTACGGAACGAAAGCAACAGAGGGAGGTAAAAAAGTGAAAGACTCCGAGGCATTCGACAGCGGTGAGGAGCGAAAAATATTTCGTACATTTATTGTTTCCCTAATCAGTTCCATTCTGCTCTGTTTTTTCGGAGTGTTTTTAGGCATCGCCATTCGCAGCAACGCACTTATACGGGAGACACTTCTGGCTCAGGCGCGTTCTCAACTCAATGGGATTGTTTTGACCCGCCAATGGAACGCCGACTACGGTGGTGTTTTCGCAGAGAAAAAACCGGGAACCGAATCGAATCGGTTTCTTCATGATCCTGATATCACAACTATCGACGGAAGAATCTATACCAAGAAGAATCCAGCGCTCATGACCAGGGAGATATCTATCTATGCGGAACGGGATGGGCTTTTCAAATTCCATATGACTGGTTTGCACCCTCTGAATCCTGAGAATGAACCGGACGAATATGAGCGCAGATCTTTAGCATCTTTCGGACAAGGTGCCTTGGAAACCCATACGACGGAAAAACTGAAAGGCGGTTCGGTCTTCAGGTATATGGCTCCGCTTGAGGCCGAAGAGTCCTGTCTGCAATGCCATGCGGAGCAGGGCTATAAAGTCGGAGACATCCTCGGCGGCATAAGCGTTTCGTTCTCAGTCAGCAAGATCGAAAGAGCAATGCGCATCAATCTGATAGTCATCCTTGTTCTCGCATTAGTGATCGGGGCTTCACTGCTGGCTATCATCCTTTATTTTTTCAACATCCTCCGCAGAAAACTCATACGCATACAAGAGGAACTTAGAAAAGCAGCTATTACCGATGCGCTTACGAATCTCCACAACAGGAGATACGTTTTGAGCCGTTTCGAAGAGGAGTTCGTAAAGGCGAAACGGCTCGACGGGCAACTCTGCTGTTCCATTCTCGACATCGATGATTTCAAAACGATCAACGATTCATACGGTCATCTGGTCGGAGATGCGGTGATCAGGGAAATAGGGAATATATTGCGAGAAAGCATCCGTTTGTACGATGTTACGGGGCGCTACGGAGGAGAGGAGTTCATAATACTGTTTCCCGGCATAGGAATAGAGAATGCCTTCGTTATCTGCGACCGTATACGTATGCAGATCGAAAAAAGGGTTGCACAAGCGGTACCGGAAATCCATTTCGGCACATCAGTCACTGTCAGTTTCGGAATATCCGCGAACATGCACTCCGATGCCAGAATCGAAGACATGCTTCAAAGAGCGGATGAAGCGTTGTATGCGGCAAAATCTTCAGGCAAAAACAGGTGCGGAATCCGCTGAGTCGGTTTCCCATCGACTCAATCCATAGTCATTTCCGACGCTTCGGGTCCGACGACGGGGAAAGCGGAACAGGTAAAAGGCTTGGAAAGCGAAATATCCTGCGAAAGAAATCCCGCAGAATCTTTCCAGTCGTTATTTCCGCACCTTCACGGTACCTCCGGGGACCAATGCTCTATAATCGTTTCTGTACATTGCGGACACCGATGCAGGCGGCAGGGTGAATGTGCCCTCTGTAACGGCACGGAATTTCGCGATGAACTCGTATGTTTTTTCTTGATTCGGCATATCGAAGAACCAGGATACCCTGTCGTCACGTATGTCGACGTATTCTTCCTTGCCGAGCCTGAACGCTTTTGTCCACACAGGAAGCTCCTCTTGGGCGAGGCGAAGGTTCTCCACTTCCCACCCAGAGGGAAGTATCTGGGAGAGCGCTATCTCTTCCAGATGCCGCGGGTCCTTGAAGGTTTTCGCTACCGTGAATCTGGCCCAGAATGTCTGACCTTGAACGATGGATGCAGGATCCAGTGCCTTTCCGCGATCGTCGTACCATCTGATTCTGAGGGAAAGATTCTCGGATACTTCCCCGTCGTCGGATTTCAGCGGAATGCCTTCCCATTCCAGAAGAGCGAACACTCTGTCAAGCGTTGTGGTTTTGTCTATGGACACGGTCACGGACTGCACGGTCTGATCCTCTATCGGAAGTTTGTACACGAAATCGCGGGTCGAGAACTTCTGGCTCTTGCCTTTGTCGAATGTGATTGTTCCTTCCATGAGGGGAGCGGTTCCCTTCTTGATTTTTTCCAGATACTTGCCTAATGCGAGGAGCGAGTATCCGGTCTCCTGGGTGCTCAGCCAGTCGTTCGAAGACAGCCGTTCGCTCAACACATCGAAGAGCGAATCCGCTATGGAATCTCTGCCGTGCAGCACGCACATGTCGAGCATGATAGCCTGGTCCCTCAGTGCCGAGCCGTAGGTTCCGCCGAATTCCCGGTAATCGGCTGTTTCGGTTCCTGCGCTTTTCAGGATACTGTCCGCCGTGGAGTCTATGCCGGCGAGCCGGTATGCACCGGCAAGGAGCCATTTGTCGGCATCCGAAAGGTCCCGCATGCTGTTTTCCCTGATGAGGTTCATGGCGCCCAGGGCGGGAGACCCGGCCAAGGACAGGAGATAGAGCCTGTATACCCGTTCGGTGAACGTATCGTTCGCGGTCAAGGCTCTGGAAGTCTGAAAGCGTACCCAGCGGTTTTTCATATCTTCGGGGACGTAATATCCGCGCTTTTCCGCTTCTATGAGAAAATGCCCCGCATAGTTGGTACCCCATATGGATGCCTGCGTGTTCCCCGGCCAGTAGCTGAAGGCTCCGGAGGCGAGCTGGAATTCCCTGAGTGCCTTTATCCCTGCATTGATATTCACATCGATTCGCTTCGCGTTACGTCCTGCGTCGGAAAGGAAATCGTTCAAGAAGAGCTGCGGGAACACAGCGGAGGTGGTCTGCTCTATGCATCCATAAGGATACTGTATGAGCCAGCCGATGCGGTGCGAAAGTTTCACGTTCCCCTTCCTAAGAATGCTTATGGATGTTTTGTTGCTTCCCTTGATTCCGTCTGAAGGAACGGAAAAGGCAGCTTGCTGCCCTCCTTTAAGGGTCTCCTGGAAGGATCTGTAGATCGGCGGGGATGAAGGACGGATATCGATATACGTAATATTGTTCGCCGACGCGGCGCCCGACGTAGCCGTCACCGTTATTTTTGCTCTGCCGAGTTCTCCTTTTGTTTTCAGGGTGAATGCCGCTTCCCCCTCCTTGTCGGAAGAGAACGTCA
>CAZWAS010000205.1:0-3753 GCA_964631915.1 uncultured Spirochaetales bacterium
CAGGAGGCCTGTTATGCTTCATCTTAATCATTGCACTTGGAGGTTGAATTCACCGAGCTTCATGGATGTCCAACATCGGATAAAAAGCACTTTGATCAAACTGGCTGCGGAACACGGCTTTGCGACCAGTAACGGAATAAGGATCGACTTGGACATCACGCATGAAGACATAGGCTCCCTTGTGGCAGCGAACCGAACGACTATTACTGCCTGCCTAACCGAATTGAAAAAGAAAGGCTATCTATGGAAAGAAGGCAGACGTTTCGTCATCATTCCGCCCGCGCATATGGAAATACTGGAGAACCTGACCCGTTCCGTGGTCGAAGGGGATGACCAAGGAGCCCAATATTGGGTTCGTAAATCCGTGGACGCAGACGTAGACCCGATAAAAACACTCGAAGCGCTCACGGACGGCATGAAACAGGTGGACCGCAGCTATACGCTCGAAGAAATCGAGTTGCCAGACGTGGTTTCTTCAGCGTTTGCCATGAAGGAAGCGCTGCCGATCCTCGAAGCGGAGACTGGGGGCGGATCTGCGAAAGCCAGGACGTTCGGAACAATCGCCATAGGGACGGTGTTCGGCGACATTCACGACATAGGGAAAACCATCGTCGCCATGCTTCTGAAAGCGAGAGGGTTCAGAGTGATCGATCTAGGAGTGAATGTCAGGGCAGAAGATTTCGTCCGTGCGGTTCGAGAAATACGGCCTCATATCCTTGCCCTTTCCGCTCTCACGAGTACGACGGTGCAGGAAATAGCAAAGGTCATACGGGCTCTTGAAGAACAGCACTTGCGCGATGCGGCGAAGATAATAGTCGGCGGAGGCGCGGTATCGCACGAATACGCGGAAAGCGTCGGAGCCGACGGCTTCGGTTTCAATGCCCGCAACGCCGTGGAGCTGGCCTGGCAATTCTGTACATCGCATTGAAGTTTTTTCCCGCGTCTTTTTCGTAAGAAAATGCCTGTTTTGTCGCATACACGACATTCTTCATTTTTACCGTGTCGTAGACTGATGGGTAGCCATGGATACGGGTACTCCAAGAGCTGAGGCTGGATGGCGAAAATCTTCTGGTTTAGAAGGAGGATGGATATGGAAGATCTATATGAAAAAATCCGCGATGCAGTGACAGCAGGGGAAGATGAAGCGGCAGCACGCATGGTCAGGGAAGCGCTTTCAGCCGGTTTTCCTCCACAAGACATACTCCAGAAAGGGGCAGTCGCAGGCATAACGAAAGCCGGAGAGCTATGGAAAGCCAACACATATTTTCTCCCGGATGTCATACTCGCCGCCGATGCGTTTAAAACTGCTATGGCTTCCCTCGAACCGTTCATAAAGGGTAAAGGCACAGAGGTAAGAGGAAAGAAATTTGTGATCGGCGTTGTAGCAGGCGATATGCACGACCTGGGGAAAACTCTCGTCACGACCATGCTCCAGGCATCGGGCTTCGAAGTGATAGACCTGGGAATAGATGTGCCGAGGGAAAAGTTCCTCGAGGCGGTGAAGACCCACAAACCGGATATCCTCGGCCTGGGTGCGTATATGACCACCACTATGCTGGAGATGAAGGAGCTGATACGCGAGCTTCGAGACAGGGGTTTGCGAAATGGGGTGCAAGTGATGGTAGGAGGCGTGCCCACAAGCCAGGAATTCGCACAGGAAATCGGGGCAGACGCATGGGGAAAAGATGCGCTCGATGCGCTCGAAAAGGCACTGAGCATAACAGGAGGAGAACCATGGCACATCCGACATTGCAAATGATACACGGAATCATGTACGGAAACGGAATTCGGATAGGGAGGCTGAGCGGACTCGGCCGTGTAGTCGCGGTCATGGGAGGGAAACACGCGGACACCGTACCCTTCATGGGGCCCCAGATACACGACCACGCCATGACTGTAGCCCGTGTGCCCGCACGGCGTTACTATTGGGATGCCGAATTGCTCGTCGCGGTACAGATGGCTGTTGAGCGCTGGTACGGTTTCGACACGTATACGGTCGTTCCGGACGCCTACAACTTCGAGGTCGAGGCCCTGGGAGCAGCGATGATCTACAGCGACAATGCCATGCCCACAGTGGATACCAACAAGCCGCTCATCAGGGAAAGGCAGGATCTGGATAGATTGGGGAGCCTCGATCCGACAAAAGGCCGCATACCCATGGGTGTGGAAATGGCACGGATAGTCCACGAGAAAGTATCGGGGCCGCTCGCACTGGGGTTCTTCTGTTCTCCATTCAGTTTTATATGCCAGGCTATGGGCTATCCTAAGGCTGTCCGAATTCTACGACGCGATCCGGAATTCGCAAAGGAATTGTTCGACTATGCAGAAAATCAGGCGATCTTCCCGTTTCTCGCAGCACAGGCTGCTTCAGGAGCCAAAGCAGCCACAGGGGCGGATGCTTGGGCCGCATTCCCGAACCTCACGCCGGAACTCGTGGAACAGTGGGTGGTACCATCAGCGAAGCGGCTCGCAGAGCGGGGGAAAAAAGAACTCGGGATGACCATATCCGCAGGAGCAGCGGCCTGCGATTATTGCGAAGAGGATCCTGCAAAATTCAACAAAGACATCATGTTCAAATGCTGGGAAACCGCAAACAAAACCTTGTTCATAGATGCCGCGTTTTCGGGCATGGGGAGAACTCAGGATTGGAATATGGAATGGATGCAGGAGTTCGCAACGACCCACGGCAAAAAAAAAAAAAAGAAGCTGATCATGGCTTCGATGAACGGAAGGTTCGTGCGGGACAGCAGTCCTGCCCAGATCGTGGATCTGATCCGACGTTGGATCGACATCATGGGCCGAGACGGGAAATTGCTTTTCTTCATCGCAAATGTTCCTGCTGATGCGCCGCAGATCAACATACACACCGCGGTGCATGCACTCCACACGCTCGGGAAATATCCGATCGCGAAGGATCTCGGTGCGATTCGGATCGATCCGCCGAAATTCCTTCCTTTCGACGAATGGCTGGTCAAAGAGCCAGAAGCGGATATCATTTTCAAGGCCCGGGAGAAAAAGTGAAAACCACGAGGTGATTCCATGTTCATACTTCAGGGGACCTATACGAAACTGGAAATTCGGCCGGACGATCCGGTCCGCATCATCGGCGAAAGGATCAACCCAAGCGGAAAACCGAAGCTCATGGAGGCTCTCATCCGTAAGGATTGGAAAGCGGTCGCGGAGGAAGCAGTACGGCAGGCTGCTGCGGGTGCGGATATCATTGACATCAACGTGGGGGGAAAAGGGCTTGACGAGACCGCCCTGCTTCCGGATGCCGTGCGTGCGGTGAACGACGCAGTTGATATCCCCCTTTGCATAGATACCCGCATACCCGCCGCCCTCGAAGCGGCCCTGCGGGTCTGCAAAGGCAGGCCGATCGTGAACTCTATCAGCGCGGAGCATAAGGCCCTCATCGGTATTCTCCCCATAGCGGCCGAGCACAGGATACCGGTGATCGCGTTATGTATGGGGCAGGAAGGCATTCCCCGCAGTGCCGAAGGCAGGCTTTCCTGCGCCCTCGAGGCGCTGAACGCTGCAGTAAAGGCGGGCATCCGGGAAGAAGAGGTGATCTTCGACCCCTTGGTATTGACTGTGGGAGCGGACGATCAGGCGGCCCATGTAGCACTCGAAACGATCCGACTGCTCCGCTCAACGTTTCCCGGTAACAGCATAACGGGCGGGGCGAGCAATGTGAGTTTCGGCATGCCTGCGAGATCCGAATTGAACGCGTGCTTCCTTGCGACCGCTGCGGTA
>CAZWAS010000206.1:0-3716 GCA_964631915.1 uncultured Spirochaetales bacterium
GGGCGGTTGCGGGGATCGAAACGCCGGCGCCCGTAATAAAGGAAGAGGCGTTCCGCGCAGGCTACGGAAACGAGGGAGCAGTGCGGGGCAATACTTTTCTCGCTCGGAACATGACGGGGCTCTGGATCATCCAGCAGTGTAGGGAAAAGTGGATGCGGGATTCGGGTAAGAACATTTCGTGGGCCGATATCGTGACAAGCGCGGAAAAGGCGAAGCCGTTCTTGATGTTCATAGATGTGGATGATCCACGATTCGGCCAGGTACAGACGGATATGCCCGCTGTGATCAGGGAATACTGCAAGGGCGCATCCGATATGGGGAGCGTTGCGCGCTGCGTTTTCGAAAGCCTCGCCATGAAATTCCGGGAATGTTTCGATCAGCTTGAAAGCTTCACAGGCACGAAAATAGAGCTCCTCCATATGGTGGGGGGAGGCACGCAGAACAGACTCCTCTGCCAGATGACCGCCGATGCGCTTGGAATACCGGTATTCGCAGGCCCCACAGAAGCGACTGCATTGGGAAATCTCCTTATGCAGATGAAAGGAACAGGGACGATCGGCTCCCTCGAGGAGGGAAGGCGCATCATAGCGGATTCGTTCGAGATCGTCCGGTATGTGCCTGCGGATGCGGATGCATGGCAGAAGGCGTATGCCGCATATCTGAGAAGACAGTAACGCTACCAGGTGACCAAGCTGCGGCGCCCTGGGAAAGCCATCGGTCAATCCACGTAATTATAATCCTGATAGGGGCATTTCTGCACGCGCTTCAGGCCGAGCCAATACGCGAGTTCCTCCAAGGAGGGTCCGACATTTTTCATGACCAGGGGATAGTGATGTGCATATACCCGCATCATGAGCGTATTCGCCAGATCGAGTACGGTTATCTGTTCTCCGTACATAGCGAGGTCCTTGACCCAGCCCCGCGAACCGCTGAACGTCTTTTTCCCACCATCGAAGGTCCGTCCGGTGAAGTAGTAGAAACTGTCCGCATTCTCTGTTAGACGAAACACAGTAAGCTCGCTTTCTCTGAACAGGACATCTGTTATGGGGCCGCAATCTTTCATGCCAGGGTTGTCCGAATAATCGGCGAAGTAATGCCGTTCGAGGAGCACGCCACTGTTATCCGCCATATCGAAGGGAGATGTTCCGCAGTGCCAGAGGAGTAGCGTATTGTCGTTCAGGTCGAATTTCGGAAGATCCATAAGCACCGTACTCTGGCCTGTAAGGAGTTTGAGCACGAGCATGGATACGGTGCCCAATACATCCGCCTCGCATCCAGCCGGTATGCCGGCATTGTTGAGCAGTGCGTTCACCAGGCAGCCCGACATTCCCTTGAGCGGCATGAGTTTCGGCCAGCAAGAAAATGCCACTGCGGAATAATCCTGTTCCGCAGCGATTTTTCTGACGGCGAGGAACATCTTCACGGAATCCTTGATCTTGTCGTCTCCTATACGCTGCTTCCTGCACGTTGAACTTATGGCAGCTAACTCTTTCCTGACCTGATCTTCTGGCATTTTTTCCGCCAGAGCAATGATGTCCTCGATCTCGTAGTCCCTCGAAACATCGACGCCGATATGCGCATAGATGTCCCGCGGGTCTACCGCATGATTGATATGACCGTCCGCAAGTTTGCCTATCTGAGCCACACGTGCATTTCTCAGATTCTTGACTGCGAGCAGAGCCTTTACCGTGATCTCGAATCGCGGCATGAAAAGTGGGCCTTCCATAGGGCCAAAAAACCATTTGAATTTCTTCGGCGTTTTCCTGAACATCTGATGCGCTATACCTGCGTTCTGGCAGAGATTGACGAAGGAGGCAAGGGGCATGGGACCGGAATCCCGAGGCTCTTCCA
Source organism: uncultured Spirochaetales bacterium (assembly GCA_964631915.1). GTDB lineage: Bacteria > Spirochaetota > Spirochaetia > CAZWAS01 > CAZWAS01 > CAZWAS01. Next base: position 1,852 of record CAZWAS010000206.1, read on the forward strand.
CGGCCCAGAGCCCCATGGGAGCGCGAACCTTCATGAGTTCGTATACATTGTCCCCGATAATGTAGGCAGGGTGAAAAAGGAGAAAAAAGTCGATATCATGCGCATCCGCATCTTCGCGGATCGCCCTCGCATCCTGAACTGTCATCATCGCCTTTTTGTAATGGATGACCTCGAAATGCAGTGTTTCTCCGAGCTTATCCAGCTCTTTCTGATAGGACGCAAACGTGCCGAGCCCTGCTTTGGAAAAACCATCCATGAATCCAGCAGCGAAGCCGATTTTCAATTTCTTCATTGAATACTCCTTTTTGTATAGTGTATTTATTACAATATTTTTTAATAATAAGTAAAAAATTTACATATAAATTCATTATAATTCGTTCGCAACGAGTTGTAAATAAAAATCTTGACAACATGGAAAAATGTAGTATTATGAATGTAAATAATTTACATTAATTTTTTTATAATGAAAATAATTTAGAGACAATGCATAAAACGAACACTTTGACGAAAATAAAATCGCTGTATCCAGCCATCACGTCGAGCGAAAAGGATATCGCTGATTTCATCCTGAACAAACCGGAAGAGATATACAGGATGACCATCAACGATCTCGCGGAAAAGGCGAACGTGAGCCTTCCGACGGTATTCAGATTCGCAAAGCGTCTCGGGTTCCAGGGGTTCAAGGATTTCAAGGTTTCGCTCATCCGTGATATAGGCGTCGGGCTTCATTTTTCCCCTGAGGACTTCAACGAAGACAGCATAGAAGGCATAACTGCGAGCATTTTCGAGAAGGAAATAGCGAATCTGAAGGAGACTTTGGCGAATATCGATTATCAGGCGCTTGAGGAGGCGGTAAAGGCCATAGCGGGCGCAGAGCGGATACTGGTGTTCGCCGTATCCTCATCCTTGCCGGTAGCCATGGATCTGTCGTGGAAGTTGTCCCTTGCAGGATTGACGACTCAGTTCAGTGCCGATATTTACACCCAGGAAATACTGGCGGTGAACAGCAGAAAGAGCGACTGCGCTGTAGGCATATCGTTTTCCGGGAATTCCGTAGAAGTGGTGAATTGTCTTAAAAAAGCCAAAGCCAACAAATCAAAAACGTTGTGCGTTACCACTTTCATGAATTCCGCCATAACGAAATATGCGGATATCAAACTGTTCACGTCCCCCGTGAAAGCGTTGCATCAGAAGATAGACCTCCCCGCAAAAATATCACAGATCGCGATCCTCGATGTTTTGTACCTCCTTGTGGTGCTTCAGGACAAAAACAGGGCACCGAAAAGCATAAGCAGGGCCGAAGAAGCCCTGCTTGCCCATAGGGTTTCGGAAAAGCGTTAGCTTTTTTGACAATACTGAAAAACGGAGGAAAATCATGAACAAGGTCGCAAAAAAAGTACATGTTTCGGCGATTGTGCTTGTGGCATTTCTGTGCTGTACGCTTGCGGTATCCGCAGGGGGTACGAAAGAGGATGCTGCAACTGCGACGAAAAAGCAGGAGATACAGGTCGGAGCGAAAGGTGGATCTTGAAGGAGCGCTAAAGCCCATGCAACAGAACGCCGGTGCTGTGATCTTCCCCTCGCCGCAGACAGTACGGATGCAAGAAGTGCGGCTCCCGCATATGGGGGAAAAAGAGATACTCGTAGAGATCGCATATTCAGGAATAAGTGTGGGAACCGAACGATGGTGCCTGACAGGGAAGCTCCAGAACCCCGGCGAAACTCCCTTCCAATTCCCCCATGTGCCTGGCTATCAGGCTGCAGGGACTGTCATGGCAGTGGGCGGAGAGGTGAGCGGAGTGAAACCCGGGGATCGCGTGTTCAGCAGGAACTGCAGGGCTCCCGGGGATTTTCGCGGATCGTGG
>CAZWAS010000207.1:0-3592 GCA_964631915.1 uncultured Spirochaetales bacterium
AATTCTTTTCGTATGGCAACAATCCCCTCTTTTCAGAGGGGATTTTTTTTGTTCACACTACATCAAAAAGAAGGAGAAAATCGTGTATACCAAAGGAAATGGAAAGGTGATCTTGAGAGCAGCGGATCTCGACGGGTATTTGACGGAAGTCGATAAGGAATATCTCCAAAAAATGGACGACCAGTATCTCAAGACAATGGACACATTCAAAATTCTTTCCGACACAGTGAATGAAACGAGGCGAGAGAGAGAGAAACAGAGCCTTATCGATGCATTCACTGCAATGGGAAAGCTGATGCAGGAGATAACTACACAGAATGAGGCTATCAAGGTCTATTCGTTCGTCACCCCCCCACACGCTCATGGAGAGGCTTCTCGACTTATCGCGAAGCTCAGAGATGCGAGGACTCAGCGTCAGGAATTCGTGTACTACATCCAGCGCGCTTACGAACTCCTGTTCAACCTCGCTTACGGAGGTGCAAACTCGCAGAAAAAAAACTATCTCATTGTGAAGACGCCCGTCGATATCCCTGTGCAGAACTATGCTGTGCATAAAATTCCAGATATAGATGATGAAATCGAAACTCGGTCATGTGTGTCATGCTCAGAGGAGCGTTGCTTCCTTCCATTATCATGTCCAAAGAGATACAGGAGTATTCGTCGACACGGTACGTGACGCCATTTGCGCTGTTCAGAATCAAGAGAGACGAAACAAAAAAAGAAAGCAATATGGAATATATTCTCCATCTTGAAAAATCGTATTTCAATTTGGAATCCTTGGACGGCAAGGATCTCATTTTTTCCGATCCCATGAATGCGACGGGTGGAAGCTTAGTCACTATTGTCAAGTATCTACTCGATCAAGGAGTGAAGCCGCGCTCGATAAAATTTTTCAATGTCATTTCCGCTCTCAAAGGGGCTCTCAGAATCGTGCGTGCTTTGGAGAATGTCACTGTGTATACGCTCTGGATGGATCCGATATTGAACGAACTCGCTTACATACTGCCTGGTTTGGGCGACGCAGGCGATAGGCTGAACGGATCCGACACTGAGGATTCGCCTCGGAATATCATACAGCTCATAGCCGATTACGGAGCGAACATTTCCGCGCTCTATAGATCGCAGGTAAGGAAAATAGAAGAGACCGTTCTGGGCCTTTGATATGGATGTGCAACGTTTTTCCTTTTCGCTAGTGATGATCTCCATAGTCTTGGCAACCGGCTGCGTTTCGACGCTTTCACGCAAAGACATGGCCAAGGAGTACTACAATCTCGGGAACGCTTATTTCGAACTCGGTAAATACGAAAAGGCTTCGGATTACTATGTGCGGGCGCTCGATCTGGATCCCGAATTGCGCAAATCGACATACAACCTCGCGCGCAGCTATATGGAATCCAAACGATACGATGAGGCGCTCTCCGTGCTCAAGGAATTGCTCGCACAGGATAAGGAAAATACGATGATTCTGGAATCCATCGCATGGATCGATTACGTTATTGGCAAGGACAAGGAAGCATACGATGGGTACGGCCGCATCCTGGAGATAAATCCTAAGCACGAACGCGCTTTATTCAATATCGGAACAATACTGTTTCGAAGGGATCTCCCAGAACAGGCTCTTTCATATCTCGAGCGACTCTACAAACTGACCCCTGAAGATAAGGACCTCATATTCAGGCTCGGCGAAGTGCACATGAAACTCGGCAATACGGAACGCGGCATCGCTTTCTTCGAGGATTACCGTGCGAAAGATCCGAAGAACAAGCAGGCGCTTCGGCTTCTGTACTCCGCATACGAAAAGGAAAAGCTTTATGCACAAACGATTGCGATGCTCGATGAACTCATCGCATTGGAGGAAAAGAATGCAGAATTGTTTTTCAAAAAAGCGTTTATTCAGATAATATATCAGGAACTCACGGATGAGGGGCTCAAGAACCTCGAAAAGGCGCTCGAACTCGGGTTTGCCGATGTAGAGCGCCTGCAACAGTTTCTGGAAAACACGGATCTCATCGATTATGAGAAAATCAAGGCCTTTTTCGCTGCGAAGAAACTCTTGAAAGCGGAAGCAAAACACGAAGAATCCGGAACGTTTTCACGTTCCGGAGGGTTGCCACACTGATCGCCTTACACCAGGTGCTTGAGTGTTGCGAATATTGCTCCCGGAGGAGGTGATGCATCGATGTCGAGGAGAATCCCCTGGCCCTTGTAGTAGTTGATGAGGGGTTCCGTCTGTTTTTTGTACACGTCGAGCCTGTTTTTTATCGAATCGACTTCGTCGTCTTTCCGTGTGCTCAAAGCAGAACCGCATGTATCACAGGTGTTTTCTTTTTTCGGAGGGAGAAACTGCACATGAAACGTCTCTCCGCATTTCGGACAGACCCTCCTGCCTGAAAGCCGCTTGATAATCTCTTCATCCGGGAGAACGAAATTGATCACCTTGTCTATTCTGCTGATATTCGCGAGATCCACAGCCTGGGGTATGGTTCTGGGGAAACCGTCGAGAATGAACCCGTTTTTTGCATCTTCGAGCGCGAGGCGCTCTTCCACGATCGCAACAGTTATCTCATCCGGTACGAGGTCGCCCCGTTCGATTATCGCTTTCACTTTTTTCCCGAGTTCCGTAGCATCTTTTATCGCTTTTCTGAATAAATCGCCTGTCGAAATGTGAGGAATCCCGAATTCCCTGCTCGCAAGAGCCGACAATGTTCCTTTCCCTGCACCTGGGGGGCCGAGGAATATAAACTTCATAGTGCCTCCTCTAGTAATTTGCTTGTATCTTGCTCGTCTACATACTTCACAAGGTCCTCGCTACATGGATTCTCGCACACTTGTTTCTTATGTCCTGCTTTCTGTGCAAAAAAATTTCCGCACACCACACAGCATCCATACTGCACGGAACATGGTCCGCTGCAATAGCGGTTTCCCACCGTTTCTTCCAATTCGACGTACCTTCCACAATTTCTGCATGCTACATAGTGCGGAGTTGTTCTTTCTTCCATTCCTTTGAACGGCCTTAAGGAATAGCATAGTAACACGAGCACATTTTCGTCAAGAAAAACCGTAAAACCATCGAGCTTTTGTTGTTCTCTGCGGTACACTCGTTTATGATGGAAGGAGAACCATTAAGGAGAACAGATATGGATTTTGTTGCGAAGGTAAAACAGGCGGTGAATCAGGGGCTTGAAGCATCGAGGGATTTTCTCGACAGAGCATCGGACAAAGCGAAAGACCTGGGCGAAAAAGGCGTGTTGAAACTCGAAATTCTGCAGTTTCAACACGATGCAGAGAAAAAAATAGCCGAGCTCGGTACCATTGTTTATGAAGCGCTCGCAAAAGACGGAAAAAATACCGTATCGAAACGTACCGCCGGGGTTAAGACGCTGATTCAGGAAATCGATTCGCTCATGAAGCAGATCGGAGAAAAGGAAGAACAGCTTAAGCAGATAGACGTAAAAAAAATTCCAAAATGATAAAAAGCTGTTGACTTTTTTTTGAAGAATACGTATATATTGTACCACTGCAAGTGACTTACCACGTGCTGAATGTGGCAGTTTAAAAGTTTTTCAAACAGGGCACAATTTTCAAAATAAGT
>CAZWAS010000208.1:0-3559 GCA_964631915.1 uncultured Spirochaetales bacterium
AAAACAACACTCCCCGGTTCAGAAGCGCATGAGGATCGAACCACTGTTTGACTCTGCGCATGAGCTCGAGATCTTGTTCGGTATACTGGATCTGCAAGAGGTGTTTCTTGAGGGTGCCTATACCGTGTTCGGCGCTCACGCTTCCTCCCAGCTCTACGGCCTTCTCCGCAAGAGGGCGGTACAGCCTCCATGCGGTCTCCTGTGCCGCCCGGGTTTCAGGCAGTACATTGACATGGAGATGGCCGTTGCCGATGTGTCCGAACACACAGTACTGGAGGCGTTCCCCGTCGAGCTCGGAACAGTAGCAGTTCAGCATCTCTTCGAGTCTGTTCAGGGGAACTGCCATGTCCGTACCGATTTTAGTGAGTTCGGGCATGCGTCGTTTTCTTTCCCCTATGATGGAATTTATGCGTTCGGGGAGTGCGTGGCGGAACTGCTTCATTTCCCGATGCTCTTTTTCCGAATACCCTGCCCATGTGCCGTCCGCTGGAATACCGTATTCGGCAAGCGAAACGTCCATGGTTTCGCAGAAATCCCCCAATTCTTCTTCGGAATCGAACCAGGCTTCCAGGTAAAGCACCGCTTTCGCATAGCCGGGAATTCCGGGAACACCGGAAGATGGGCCGGAAATGTTTCTGTATACACGGAGCAGTTCGAGCGAGTTCGAGTCCATATACTCCGCTGCGATGATCCGATGCGGGTACTCTGCAAGCATGCGTCGGGTGAATGAGAGGCATCCGGAATGGGGGAAGAACACGCAGAGGTAGAGCATGGCCGCAGGAGGTTCCGCCAGACGGAGTTCAGCTTCGGCGACTATGCCCAGAGTTCCCTCGGAACCGATGAAAAGATCGATGAGGTCCATATCGCTCTTGAGAAAATAGCCCCCCGTATGCTTCACCGCAGGCTGGAATATGTCGCGTATCAAGAGCGCGGGGCTGGAAACGTCAGGCGATACGGAGAATATTCCGCTGCCGATTCGCGCAAGGGAAGGCAAAAGCCCTCCAGTTATGCGCTGTTTCCCGCGGGTGAGTTTCAGCATGGAACCGTCTGCCAGCACAACGGTCAGTCCCTTCACCCAATCCCTGGTGGGGCCGTAATGAAGTGTACGGGCTCCACTCGCATTGGTTGCTATGGTTCCGCCTATGCTCGCGGATGTTTCAGTGGTATCCACAGGGTAGAACGCTTGCTCAGGAACTGAGCCGGTCGTCGCATCGCATCGTCCTCCTGAAATTGCGTGCGCAAGAGCTTCGATACTCATTCCAGCCCCTGCGGTTACGGCAAAACCTTGCTTTTCATCTCCTTTGATTCTGGGGCAGAATACGAGTTTTTCAGTGCTCATGAGCAGTTCCCCGTCCTGTGGCACCGCTCCCCCTGCGAGTCCAGTTCGGGAACCGGATACCCGTATAGGTTTTCTTTCTCTCGCTGCATGTGCGACTATGCGGGAGACTTCTTCTGTGCTGCAAGGAAAAAGAATGGAATCGGGGGTTCCTCCGCTTAAACGCGATTCGTCCGAAAGATAGGCTGCATACTGCTCCCGTATTATTCCTTCGCCCCTGATTTTGGAAGGTTCATGATGTTCCATGGAGCCTATGGTAGTACGAGTCAGCCTTTCACGTCCACGGTGAAACTGCAGTCCGCCCTGTTTCCCCGCGAATCTATGACCGTGAGCGTATGGTTTCCTCGAGAGAACGTGAGGGCCTGCGAATGGTTCTCCTCGGTGCTTCCGAGGTATTCGGAATCTAGGTACCAGTACAGTATCTGATCCTTTTCCCTATGTGCAGCCCTGACCGTGATCTTCTGTAGGCTGCCGTCGAGTTCCCTGGGCAGCCAAAGCATCGCATGTTCCTCTGGGTAGGTTATTGCGAGAGAGCCGCTCGTATGTAAGGAAGGGCAGGAAGGATTATGAGGCGGGAGCGTTTCGAGTATCCTTCCGCGGGCTCTGAGATACTGCGATACATCCGCAGGATAGAGGAGGCGTACTTCTCTGTGATACTTTCCGGTTTCCCAGCACAGAGAGCATACCCTGTATGTGCCGTCTTCCGAGACGTAGATGTTCCTGTGGTAAGGACAGACTTCCAACGGCTTTCCACCTTTCGGTTTGAGTACGGTCATTGTTTCTTCGCAGTCGGCCCCTGCCGTATATCCGGTTTCCCGGCAGAGCTTCACTTCCTCGAGGCTGTCCCTTTCCGGTTCGAACCACGTGCGGCCGCCCGTCTTGGGAAGAAAATTGAACACATCGAGCAGGAGGGGCGCTGCGCTTTCCGTGCTTTTCAAATTCGGATTCCCTAGACCGGTAAAATTGCCAGCCCATACCGCTATGGTCCATTCTGGGCTTACCCCTATGGCCCATGCGTCTCTGTTCCCGTAACTCGTACCAGTCTTCCATGCCAACGGCCACTGATTGTTGAAGTATTCCCAGAAATAATCGCTCCCTGGTCTGCGCAGTTCCCTAAGCATGGTGAGCGTGAGAAAGCAGGCTCCCGGGCTTATCAACGCAGGCCCATCCTGAGCGGAATCCTCGCCTTCGATCAGTTTGAGCGGAGCGATTTTCCCGTTGTTCGCAAGCATGCGGAATAAGGCGGCTATTTCGAAGGGACTCGCTTCTGCACCTCCGAGTATGAGAGGGAGCCCGTAGTCTTCTGGTTTTCTGAACAGCGAAGACAAGCCGGCCTGCTTGAGGAACCGATAGAAATGTTCGAGGCCGTAGGTTTTTAGGAGTCTGACTGCAGGGACGTTCAGCGACCGGATCAACGCTTCTTTTGCGCTCACCAGCCCCGAGTAATTCCTGTCGGCGTTTTTTGGAGAAAACGACCCGAAGGAGGACGGTATATCCTTGATGAGCGTTTCCGGGAGGAGCAGCCCTTCGTCCATGGCGAGGGCGTAGAGAAAGGGCTTAAAAAGCGATCCGGTCGATCGCTTCATCATGACTCCGTCGATCTGGCCGTTGTTCACCGTATCGCCGAAGTCTTGGGATCCGATATACGCCCGCACGTTTCCGGTTTTCGTTTCCGCAACCACGAGGGATATATTGTTCACTCCGAAGGGTTTGAGATACGATGCATGGAGGGTCGCCAGTTCTTGGACGGCATTCTGTATGTCCCTGTCTATGGTGGTTCGTATCCACCCGGATTCTTTCGCAAAGCGTTTTTTAAGCGTATCCGCAAGATGAGGTGCGTCCGTAGGAAAAGAAAGGGGGGCTTCGGGCAGAGGTTCCAGAAGGCCGAGCCTGTAATCTTCCGCCGACATTTTTCCCGCTTCGTAGAGGTTTTTTAGAAGTGTATTCCGCCGTGTTCGGAGTTTCTCCTCGTTCATACCCGGGGCGGCGAGTCCCGGTGCGTTTGGAAGAACAGCGAGCGTTGCAGCTTCCGCCCATGTCAGGGTTTGGGGAGGCTTCCCGAAGAATTTATATGAGGCCGTCCTGTATCCGATTACATTACCGCCGTATGGGGCATGGTCGAGGTAGAGCCTCAGTATGTCTTTTTTTTTTTTTTTTGATTCAATTTTAAGTGCGACTAACGTTTCTAATATTTTTTGTGTTTTTTTTCTTGTATTTTTGAGA
>CAZWAS010000209.1:0-538 GCA_964631915.1 uncultured Spirochaetales bacterium
ATCGCAGTTCTCCCTCTTAAAGACAATATCGTTGCACTTAGTATGAGAACCCAAGCCGCCTATTTTCCGATGTGACCTGAATGAAGGGATTACGACCCTTCTCAACTCTCTCTTTATCTTCTTTCTTCATGGTTATTTTCCGATGTGACCTGAATGAAGGGATTACGACGTGGTAGTCGGGGTAATGGAAGTACCATGCATGACCGCCGATTTTCCGATGTGACCTGAATGAAGGGATTACGACTGCTCCCGCGAGCACCGATCCGTCCGCAAAAACACACGGATTTTCCGATGTGACCTGAATGAAGGGATTACGACGGAAGAGGCAAGAGGCCTCTTCCCTTGGCCTCACGGGAGCATTTTCCGATGTGACCTGAATGAAGGGATTACGACGCCTTCGGGCACCTTTTGCAGATAGGAAGAAAGAACGGGCCTTTCCACGACCTAAGGAACATGTGCCTGTTCCGGACATGCCGGGTGGAACAATCATATGGCATTGGCAGGATTCTCTGCTTAAGTTCGTTGAGCTGAAATGTGG
>CAZWAS010000209.1:565-3395 GCA_964631915.1 uncultured Spirochaetales bacterium
GGAAGAAAATCTGATGATACCTCAGCCTAACCAAGGTTGTTAATCGAGTTTTGCCCTTTTCTTGGTAGTTGAAAACCACCGATACATATAGTATAAACATAGCTCTTATTATTTAAAGTTTGGGTAGATGTATGAAAAAAATACTGCTCGTGGAAGATGATGCAGTTATTGCGCTTTCTGAGACTCAGGTGCTTAAAAAAAACGGCTTTGCTGTAGTTACCGCTTTATGCGGAGAGAAAGCTGTCGAAATCGCATGTACGGAAGCGGATATAGATCTCATATTGATGGATATCGATCTCGGCAAGGGAATGGACGGAACAGAGGCCGCGCGGATCATTCTGTCCAAGCAAGATATTCCTATTGTCTTTCTTTCCAGCCATACCAATCCTTCGATCGTCGAAAGGACGGAATCGATCACGTCGTACGGGTATGTCGTGAAAAACTCCGGAGAAACGGTTCTCATCGCATCCATCAAAATGGCATTTCGGCTGTTCGAAGCGCGTGTAAAACTTGCAGAACACGAACGCGTTCTCATGCGTAATGAGGGAACGCTCAAAAACAGAATAGAGGAGATCGAATCGTCGGTAGCTGCAGTTGCACTTGAAGCGCTCAAAAGATCGGAAGCCAAATATCGTACGCTGTATGAAAGCATGATGGATGGATACGTGCGGGTGGATATGGACGGATTTTTCATCGATTGCAATCAGGCTTTTTGTGCGATTGTAGGGTATGCGCAACACGAGTTATCCGGCATGAGATATAGAGATATAACGCCCGAGAAATGGCACAACTACGAGAAAAATATCGTTGAACAGCAGGTATTCATCCGAGGTTTTTCCGATGTGTATGAAAAAGAATATCGGACGAAAACCGGTTCCCTGTGTCCGGTCGAACTGCGGACGTTTCTCCTGAGGGACGACGGTGGCAATCCTTCCGGCATGTGGGCAATCGTGCGTGATATCACCGAACGGCATCTGCGTGAACAGATGATACTCGTACAGCGGGATCTTACGTTGGCTCTTGCCGGCACATCGAAACTCGTTGACATACTCCGTTTGAGTATCGATGCGTTGATGCATATTTCAGGAATGGATGGTGGAGGTGTATACCTGTTCGATGATTCGAGTGGAGATCTGGTGCTGAGGTATCATTGCGGGCTTCCGGAACGCTTTGTCGAAAAGGTTATGCGATACGCAGAATCTTCGACGAATGTAAGACTTGTGCAGGAAGGTCGCACTTTATATGGTACGTATGATGACTTCAAGGCTGCATTAGAAGGAATGGATGATGACTTTGGGATCACCTATCTCCTTACGGTACCGATCAGGCATGCAGGTCGTTCGATCGGTTGTATCAATCTCGCATCGTATTCGCTTTTGGAAATACCGCGGAATATCCGCGATGCGATTGAAACCGTCTCCAACCTCATCGGTTCTTCCATAGCTCGTGCGCTTGTGGAAGAATCGCTCTCGCGGACAGCGCACGAGAATAAAGCTCTTTTGAGCGAACTGCAGCACAGGGTGAAAAACGGTCTTGCGATGATCTCAAGCCTCGTTGAGCTCGAATTAAGCGGTTCAGCAGATCCGAACGTACAGCACATTCTCGAGCGTATGAGAAATCGCATCAATTCGATCAGCGGTTTGTATTCGATGCTTCACGACGGTAAGAACACGAATATTGTACGTCTCGATGATTACATACTGCATATTGCGGACTTTCTTTCCTCCCTGGCGCAGGGGGATGAGCGGATCGAAGTGATAACAGAGTGTGAACCGGTTTCTTTGGATGCGCGGCGCGCCGTACCGTTCGGGCTTATCGTGAACGAGCTTGTGACGAATGCTTTCAAGTATGCTTTTCCGGGAGGCAGAGCCGGCCGCATCATAGTCCGGCTGCGACGGAACAGCGATCGGGTTATTCTTGATGTAGAAGATAACGGCATCGGCCTTCCCCAGGGATTCGATCCGGAGAATTCGAGGGGCTTGGGAACTCAGCTCGTCGTCATGCTCTGCGGGCAGTTGAACGGATCGTTGTCCTGGAAAAGCGATAAGGGCACGATGTTCACTGCATGCGTTCCGTTCGATTGAGCTGTTTCCCCAACCACCTTTACGCATAAAGCCTTTATGGTTGCAATCATGCTTCAGCTTTTCAGAGGATGCGCCATGCCGATATTAAAACGGTAGGCGCCTGAGAACGTCGGAGGATTGACGCGTATTTTTCAAGAGAGTATAGTGTGGGCGGGTGATGGGGTCCGCCCGAGGATGTTTCCCCGAACCGCCGATGAGGCTGATGACTCCTCCCGACGCCAGCGTATGGAGGAGTATGAAAAGCATCGTCTTGGTTTTGATCGTCGGAGGACTCGGTTCGCTTTTTGCAGGAAAATTCCCCCAAAGGTGTCGTCAGTATTGTTCTCAATATTCTGGGAAGTTTGTGTTTGGCTTCCATCGGTCTTTGGGTTGCTGATCGGGTATAAGAAAAGGGGGGTGCCTGAATGATCGAATATACGACTATCAGAATCTATACCAGCGAGAAAGCGCGGTACGAAGGAAAAGAATTATCCCAAGCTGTTGTTTCATACATACATTCTCTCAAAATCGCGGCCCGATGCATCGTCATGCGGGGGACGGCGGGCTGTTACGAAAACGGTGAAACAGCCACCTCGCATATCGTCGAACTCTCTTTCAACCTCCCTATCATCATAGAGATCGTTGTGCCAGCACAGGATTCGCATGAAATTCTTGCAAAATTGGAGACCATGGTCGTCGACGGGATCGTAGGGGTTCTCCCCATGAGTATTTTTTCTTTCCATTCTTTTTTTTTTTTTTTTTCGAAA
>CAZWAS010000210.1:0-3214 GCA_964631915.1 uncultured Spirochaetales bacterium
ATTTTTACAAGACAATTATCGATGAATCCCATCGCAGGCACTGCAATCAGACCCATTATAAACAGCCTCATCGTATCGGTCATAGGTACGGCGATAGCGATGGTAGTGGGAGTCTTGGCTTCGTACGGCATATCGAGGTTCAAGGCAGGAGGTTCTCTTCCATTCTCCTTGCTCCAGCTCCGTATGTTTCCGCCTATCGCGATCATCATTCCGATCATGATCATGTGGGCGTTCCTCCGCATGATAGACACAGGTATCGGCCTCGTCATCATATACGGGGTAGTCACCTTGCCTTTTGCGACCTGGCTCATGAAGACTTTCTTCGATGATATACCGCAAGAGCTCAATCAGGCTGCCATTGTGGATGGTTGTTCAAATATCGGCGCCTTTTTCAAGGTCGTGCTCCCTCTGGCACGCGGCGGCATCGCATCCACCGGTCTGTTCGTTTTCATATTGAATTGGAGCGACTTCATGATCGCATTGGTGCTCACCGACAGAAAGTGGACGACGATTCCGGTTCACATAAGCAAACTGCAGTCCGCTCTTGTAGGCCAGCTGTACGGTCCCAAGGCGGCCTTAGGCGTGCTTGCCGCCATCCCTCCGATCGTGTTCGGTATATTGATCCAGAAATACCTGGTCCGTGGATTGACCTTCGGCGCAATAAAGAAGTAGTGGAGATTCTACCATGGCACATATTGTTCTCGAAAAGCTCGTCAAGAAGTTTGGGAATCAGACTGCAGTCAAAGAGCTGAGTTTGGAAATACGGGATAAGGAATTTGTAGCTATTCTCGGACCTTCCGGGTGTGGGAAAACTACCACAATGAACATGATCTCCGGGCTCTTGAAGCCGGATTCCGGCACGATTTATTTCGACGGCAAGGTGATGAACAACGTTCCTCCGGGCAAGAGGAGCATAGGATTTATGTTTCAGAACTATGCGGTGTTCACGCATATGAACGTGTACAACAACATCGCGTTCGGTCTCCATATCCGGAAATTGCCTGCGCAGGAAATCGAAAAAGATGTCCGTGCAGTGGCTCAGCTCATGCAGATCGAACATCTTTTGGAAATGAATGCAGCGAAACTCTCCGTGAACGATATGCAGAAAGTCGCTCTTGCGAGGAGCATGGTGACGAAGCCGAAGATATTTCTCCTAGACGAGCCGCTTTCCAATCTCGATGCGGCGCTCCGGAATGTCATGCGTGCGGAGTTGAAAAAGATACAGCAGGAACTCGGTCAGACATCCATCTACGTCACCCATGATCAGATAGAGGCGATGAGCCTTGCGGACAAGATCGCGGTCATGAATTTTGCAGTGCTCCAGCAGTACGATTCGCCCTACAACATATACAACAAACCGAAAAATTTGTTTGTCGCGAAATTCATCGGCAGTCCGACGATCAATTTTTTTAACGGCACATACGCATCGGACACTATTGCGCTGAACGATTTCTCGAACGGGAAATTCCAAATCGCCGAAAAAAACAAAGCGTTGATCAAAGAAAAACTCGCCCATGAACGGATTGTCGTCGGGATTCGGCCGGAACATCTGAAGCTCAGCGATACAAAACCCGGGGAAGGAGTTCCTCTGCAGGCAAAGATCGTGAGCTATGAGCCGCTCGGATCGAAGACCATTGTGTACTTGCATCCGGATGCAAATCCGAACACGATTATCAAATCTTCCATGGAAAGCGATTACAAACCGAAACTCGGCGAAATGAAATGGCTTATATATGAGGAAAAAAACCTCTATATCTTCGATGAAGTCACAACGGATTTAGTGGTGCGTTTGACGTAAATAACAACCCAGTATGTGTACAGAGGGAGGCCGCTATGGCGTCGATAGTGCTGAAAAACATCTCGAAAAGCTATAATACGGTAAAGGCGATTGATAATATAACATTGGAAATACAGGATGGGGAATTTTTCTGTATTCTGGGCCCGCCGGGTGCAGGAAAGACCACCCTGTTGACGCTCATAGTGGGTCTTCAGAAACCGGATTCCGGAGAAGTGATCATCAACGGCGAACCGGTCACGACCGTACACCCGAGCAAACGAGATATCGCCATGATATTCCAGAATCTCGCTTTGTATCCGGATAAAACCGTGTTCAACAACATTGCTTTTCCTCTCAGGCAACAGAAAGTGAGCGAGAAGGAGATAAAGGAACGGGTCGAACGAGTTGCAAGACAGTTGAAGATCGACTGGCTCCTGGAAAAACTGCCTTCCCAGCTTTCCGGTGGAGAGAGGCAACGGGTGGCTATCGGAAGGGCCATCGTGAGAAAGCCGAAAGCCTACCTCATGGACGAGCCGCTTTCCAACCTCGATGCCCTGCTCAGACTCGAAATGCGCGTAAACCTCAAGGAGCTTCAGACCAGCTTGAAGGAAACCTTTGTGTATGTGACCCACGATCAGGTGGAGGCCCTCTCAATGGGCGACAGAATCGCAGTGCTTAACAAAGGGGTGGTGCAGCAGGTCGATTATCCCGATACCATGTATCGACAGCCGAAGAACATGTTCGTCGCTACGATTCTCGGAAATCCACCCATGAATTTCCTCGCCTGTTCTCTGTTCAGGGAAAACGGCACCGTAAGCATACGGCACAAGGCCTTTGTGCTTTCCACCGGCAATCCTGAAATCGTCGAAGCCTTGAAAGACGATATCCAGGAACGGAAAATCGTGCTGGGAATCCGGCCGGAGGATGTGAAGATCCATCTGGAAAAACCGAAGGAACCGTCCATACACGCTGAAGTGTACGTGACTGAACCCTTAGGCAACGAGACCGTTGTTGATATAAAGCTCGGGGATAACGTCATCAAAGTGCTCGCAGAGCCTGATTTTGCAGGCATACCCAACCAGACTGTGTGGATCACCATGAACTATGCGAAACTCCATCTGTTCCATGAGGAAACTCGCGACATAGTGTATCACACTTCGGAACGGGACAGGTTTTCCTTGTCCTGATCCTACAGTGGGGCTGGTCCACCGGTTTTCCGCTGTTTTGCCCGGCTCCATAAAAAAAGCTCCTGACCCGGCGGGTCAGGAGCTTTTTTTCTTTTGATGGCCATGGGTGGCCCCGCTTCGTCAAATTTGGGGAGTATCCACGACGGTAGTCCACGCTTTTTTCGAGGCACGGATGGCTTCGATCTGTTTGTCTCTGCCCTTTGCATTGGTAATTTTCTCCCATGCCGCAGCGGTATCCTTCATAGCCTGC
>CAZWAS010000211.1:0-2986 GCA_964631915.1 uncultured Spirochaetales bacterium
CAGATAGAGCGGCAGAAGTCCGATAGTTGTTCTGCTCATTTCAGTTCTCCTTTCGTATGGCCGTCAACGTTTCATCCATCTTTGCGATGAGAAAATCGATGATCCTATGGCTTGTTATAAGCGGTAACTTTGTAAGCGCCGAAGGAGCGCAATGCGTTTTATACGTATGTGCGCTGATATCGATGCATTTTCCGTTCAGTATTTCGGCGAATCGTGCCGCTGCTTCGACATGCGTGAAGAACAAAGAGGAAAGATGTCCGCAGCCTTCTATCCTGGTGACGATATCCGAATGCTTCGACGCCAACTGCTTCAAGCGGTCCTTGTAATACCTCCCCATGTTTCTGATATGCTCTTTGTTCTCTTCTGCGAACTCCAATGTTATCAAATATGCGAGGGAGGCTATTTCTTCCTGGCCGTTCGTGACAAGGGCTCCGAATTGGCTCAGAGTATCCATCTCCGAGGTGAAAAGTATCTTTGCCGCGGAATACTGTCCCGCAGGAAATCCTTTTCCGACGGAAACGAGATCAGGCTTGAGACCGTAGTCACGAAACAGAAAGTGATCCGGATACCAAATGCTTGTCTGAATTTCGTCTATGATGATAGGTATGCCATGCTCGTGACAGATCGCATGTGCTTCCCGGATGTAGTCTTTTTCGATCCGTATGGCTCCGTAGTTCATGAGAACGAGTTCATGAAAAAACCCCGCTGCTTTGTAGGTACCCGAATTGTAAACCGATACTGCACGTCTGAAATCGGCGATGTCGTTGATCTTTACCGGTATAATCCTGAATACATCGTTCGTTTCGAACGCTCTATACATGTCCGGCCAAAGTCCACGCATCATCTGCGTAAACATCGTAGTTCCGTGGTAATTCGCACTTTTCCCCCCTTCCTCGTCTCCGACAACCAGGATTACGGGCGTTTTCCCCGAATATCTTGGTTGTTTATCCGAGTCCTGAAAGCGGTAAAAACGCGAAAGAGCCATTTTCAGCGCCGCTTCCACGACAAGGCTTCCGGTTTGAAGATTGATTACGCGGTTGAGCACATGCGGTTCATCGGAATTCAGGATCGCTTCCAGTGCTTTGGGATCGGTTTTCGGTATTCCGTGTGCAACGCGGATGAGCTCCTCTTCAATGCGCCTGGTTATGAATCCCCTCGTATTGTTGTGCGTTATGTTCGATATTCCAAGGTCTTTTGCATGATCGAGAAGTTTGAAACCGGGAAAGCCGTGTCCCAGGGATGCGTGGTAATGCTCGCTCTTCGATGCCAGGTACAGTCTGCCGTCTTCTCCGATCTTAAGCACGCCGAGACCCGCAAGAGGCGACATCGTTTTTCGGGTAGCCCGTATGAAGGCATTCGAACCTGCACCTCTTGCAGATGCGATCGTTCCCGCGACGACTTTTTCACCAACGCATGAAAGCAAGTCTTCTTGGCGCCTTTGAAACCACTCGGGATAGAAATCGACTTGTTCCTCTGCCGTATCGAGCAATTGCCTTTTCGGTCTGCCGGTCAGAAACGAACCGGCTTCGCATACGGCTTCGATGTATTCTTCAGTTAGGAGGTCTTTTAGCGATCGTTGTATGTTTTTCATACCTGTCTGTTCTCTCATGATGAATCGATGCGAAACACTTTGTCGGGTATCGACGTCCTCTCCTCAGCAGCAGTTTTTCAGCACTTCCAGATATTTCCTATACACCCGCTCGTAAGTCTCTACCTGTTCCGGCACAGGCTCGAACACCGAAGCGACTTGTACCATCCCAGTAGCAGCGGTTTTGATATCAGGCCATACGCCTAAAGCGCAGGCCTGGAGCATGGCCATTCCAAGCGATGCGGATTCCTGGCACCTCATAGTCGTGATCCTGCGGCCTGTTATATCCGCACGGATCTGGTTCCAGAAAGCGCTTTTCGCTCCGCCGCCCAGAGCTCGGATTTCCTTGTATGCGTATCCGATCGCATCCATATCGTCGAGGATGTGCCTGTCCGTGAACCCGATCGATTCCATGACCGAGCGGACGAAATGCCCCCGCGTGTGATGCATTTCGATTCCGTGGAATATGCCCCGCGCATCCTGCCTGAATGGAAGTGTTCCGGGCCCTGCCATAAACGGTATGAAATACAATCCTTGGCTTCCAGCCGGTATGCCTTGTGCCGTTTCCGACATCACATCATAAGGATCTTTTCCCTCCCGCACGGCGAGTTCCTTTTCGTGCGCGAAAAACGTGTCGCGGAGCCATTTGAGGGACATGCCGCCTGCAGTGATCCATCCGAGTACGAGGTACGTGTCTGGTAAGGCATGATATTGGACGGTGATCGGCCGATTCTCAGGAAACGATCCGAGGGTTTTGCATACGACGAGTGCCGCTCCCACTGTTTCGGTTGCAATGCCTTCTTCAACGGCACCGGCGCCCACCATGGCGGCGGCCAAATCCATGGCTCCGCTCACCACAGGAATACCTGCGGGAATGCCGAGTTCCCGCGCCACTTTTTGCGAAACGCGGGCGACTATTTTCCCGGGTTCGCGGAGCTCGGCGAGCTGTTCCGGTCTTATACCTACGAAGTCGAGGATTTCCCGCCACCACTTTTTTTCGACTATGTCGATCATGTAGGATGAAGAATATAGGGAATATTCTCCGACGAATTCCCCGGACAGCTTATGGATGATGTAATCCTCAACCAAAAGATATTTGTCCGCCTGTGCGAAGACTTCCGGCTGATTTTTTTTCAACCAGAGAATTTTCGTGATCGGCCAGGTGGGATATACGTCTGTCTGCCCCGTATTATTCTCTTTTCCGAATGCACACCGTATTTCGTCTGTTTCTTTGTGCGACCTGTTGTCCATCCACACGATGGCGTTGCGGATCGGCTTCCCGTCTCTGCCTAGCACTATGAGGGTTTCCCCTTGGCTGCACGCGCCTATGGAGACGATATCCGATCGGCGCGTATCGGAGCAGGCAAGTACTTCCCGTATGCCTTCTTTGCAACAGTT
>CAZWAS010000212.1:0-2941 GCA_964631915.1 uncultured Spirochaetales bacterium
TTCTCGCCGAACGGAGACGGCACAGCGGATACTGTTACATTCAACCTTATCGTAGGACAAAAAGAGGGCATAGAATCCTGGCAAGTCCTAGTTCTGCACGAGAATGGGACCGTGCAAAGGTCCTACAGCGGAGGAAAGAATGTGCCCATAGCTATTACGTGGGACGGCCTCAACCATGCGGGGGCGGTGGTGGAAGGGAAATACACCGCAACGCTCACGGTCTCATACCTCAAGGGCAACCGGCCTTCTGCAAAGACCTCGCCGTTCCTGCTGGATGTTTCCGGTCCCGAACTGCGTATCGAACTCTCTCCTGCGCGCTTCTCTCCGGATAACGACGGCGTTGACGATGAACTCGGCATTGCAATCCGTGTACGCGATGCTTCGGAAATCGATACATGGATGCTGACAATCAAAGAAAAAAAAGAGGTCGAAAATAAGACCTCGGGAAAAGCCGAATTCCAGTATGAAGAGTTTTACACATTTTCCGGCAAAGGGCTTCCTGCAGAAAAATTGATCTGGGACGGCCGTTCGGCTTCAGGGGAGCTCGTGCAAGCGGCTGAAGATTATCCATATGAGCTTATCATGACGGATTCCCTCGGAAATACATCGGTAATTCAAGGGATTATAGAGGTCGATGTGCTTGTTATCCGTGAAGGGGATCTGTTGAAAATAAAGATATCGAGCATCACCTTCGCAGGCGGGAGAGCTGATCTGGATTCCGCGAATCAGGAAGTACGAAACAAGAATGAAAAAATCCTGAGACGGCTTGCCGAGATTCTGAATAAATACAGAACGTATAGAATCACCATCGAAGGACATGCAAACAGACTTCGATGGGAAAACGAGGCTGCGGGAAAACTGGAAGAGGAAAGGGAATTGCTTCCCCTTTCGTTGGGAAGAGCAGAATCAGTAAGAGCCTATCTTGCGGCACTCGGAGTAGACAGGGCCAGGATGGATGTGAAGGGTGTGGGGGGGAAATTCCCTGTGGTCCCCTATATGCCCGATCCTGCATACTGGAAAGAGAATAGTTGGAAAAACCGAAGAGTGGAATTCATTCTGAAAAAATAAAGGGTATGAAGTATTTGAAAACGGTCATCATAGCTACCTTCATCGCTGTGGTCGTGTGCTGTGCCGGATTTTTTGTAACAGTGTATTATCTCAATACACCGATAAAGTGGGCAACCTCCGAGGAAAGGGTTTTTTCCGTACAGAAAGGCGAAAATCTGAATACAATCGCGAAACGTCTCGCAGATGAACGGTTTATCCGTTCGTCATTCCTGCTGAAACTCATAAGCAAGGTGAAAGGAACCCAAAAAAAATTTAAGGTCGGTTCATACAGTATCAAACCCGACACCTCTACCGTTACCATTCACGATCTGCTCGTCTCAGGCAAACAAATACTTCTGCGCGCCACCATACCCGAAGGCTGGACAATGTCCAAAATCGGAGGATACCTCGAAAAAAAAGGTATAGTCGAAAAAGAAGCGTTCATGGAAGCGTGTACGGATTCCGAACTCATTTCGAGCTTCGGAATTGCCGGAGATTCAGTCGAAGGATTCCTTTACCCCGATACATATCTTTTCCCCGAGAATTATCCTCCGAAAGAAGCAGTGAAAACCATGATATCTAATTTCTTTCGCCAGATCGATGCAATATACCCTGCGTACCGGACGCTCACACAAAAACAACTCTACGACCGGATTATTCTGGCATCGATAATAGAGCGGGAATACAGGGTTCCGGCAGAAGCTCCAAGAATCAGTTCCGTTTTCTACAATCGAATACGCATCAATATGGCTCTCGGCTCTTGCGCTACTGTCGAATACATCATCACAGAACAGCTTGGGAAACCGCATCCGGAATACCTGACACAGCGCGATCTTGAAATCAATTCGCCGTATAACACATACCTGTATCCAGGTCTGCCCCCTACACCGATTTCAAATCCTGGAAAGATCGCTCTCTCCGCTTCTTTTTCTCCGGAAAATACGGATCTCTGGTATTTTGTTCTGAAAGACCCGAATACCGGCGAGCATTACTTTTCAAAAAACCTCAACGAACACAACAAAGCGAAAGTGTTCTATCTCAAGAAAACCACTAACGGCGGATAAATCTTTTGGAAATCGAAGATTCTGTACTCGAGGAAATAACACAACGTCTGAATATACTCGATATCGTCGGAACATATGTGCGGCTCGAAAAAAAAAGCGGACGATATTGGGGACTCTGCCCCTTTCATCAGGAGAAAACCCCATCGTTTTCCGTCAACCAGGAAAAAAATCTTTTCTACTGTTTCGGTTGCCATAAAGGGGGCAGCATATTCCAGTTCATCCAGGAAATAGAAAAAGTATCGTTCAAGGAAGCTGTTCGTTTTCTCGCTGAGAAGGCAGGAGTTACGCTCGAGGTACCTCCGCATCGAAAAAAGGATCTCGATATCAAAGATTCTCTACGTGAACTCTATAAGCGGGTGACCGTCAGTTTCCAGTATTTTCTTATGAAAACCGAAGAAGGGGCTGGTGGTCTCGAATACCTGCAAAAAAGGAACATCTCGCGGGAAATACTAGAGAAATTTCAGCTTGGATTCGCTCCACGGGATATTCGGTGGCTCCATGCGTTTCTAGTGAAAAAAAACTTTTCTGCGGAATTTCTCACAAAAACCGGACTGTTTTCGAAGAACTATCCGGATATCTGTCTGTTTTCCAACCGGGTGATGTTCCCGATCCATTCCCGTCACGGAGATATCGTGGCATTCGGCGGAAGGAGCATTGACGGAAGAGAACCAAAATATCTTAATTCTCCAGAATCACTTCTATATAGAAAAAGCGAGCACCTGTATGGGCTGTATTTCGCACGGGAAAGCATAGAAAAAAGTACATTCGTAATCCTCGTAGAAGGTTACATGGATGTTCTCGCGTGCCACCAGTCGGGATTGACTCAAGCG
>CAZWAS010000213.1:0-2693 GCA_964631915.1 uncultured Spirochaetales bacterium
CGGAAAAGGACAGCTCGAAAGCTCTGCGACCATTTGCGGAAAAGTGCGGATTCTCGATATTCGTTGGTCCCAAAGAGGATGTGCTCGCACGGTTCGAACAAGCTGCCCGTTTTTACAAAGTCGACCGATTCATCCGAGCCACGGGAGACAATCCGCTTGTATCCTGGGAACTGGCGAACATGATACTCGACGAGCATACTTCCCAAACTGCGGATTATTCGGGGTATCTCGGCATTCCGCTCGGAACCGGCGTAGAAGTAGTGGAGACCGAAGCATTGTTCTGCGCCGCGGAGGAAGCCAAGGACCTCTACGAGCGTGAACACGTCACCCCCTTTTTGTATTTCCATCCCGAACGCTTCCGCCTCTATAGACCGAAGGCCTCGATAGAGTATCTGTATCCGAATGCCCGCGTAACGCTCGATACCTTGGATGATTACAATTATTTGTGCCGCATATTCGATGATCTGTACGAATCTCGGCCCATAGGCATACTCGAACTCATTGAATGGCTTCAAAAGAATCCGTTTTCTCGAGGGGATGCAGGGCATGGCGTTCAGGAATCGTCCGCGGACAAAAAGAACCGGAACCTGTTGAATTTTTCTGTCAGTGCGATACTCTAGCGCTCGGTACCGAGGTTCGTATGTTTGACGTGGGGTTGTGATGGATGAGCGTTCCAGAGAAAATACTCATCGTGCCGGCTGTACAAAAACATGCCGGTAGCGGCCATCTTTTTCGCTGCTTCAACCTCCTCGAAACCTTGGGGAATCGGGCATACCTTTACATTCCAGATGAGCCGAAAGGGTTCAAGGATGATATCGTACGCCGTTTCCGCAAGGAACATCTGTCCGCTCGCGTGGTTTCTTCTTTGGCTGCACACTCTTGGGATCTTCTCGTACTGGACAGAATGAAGACGGATCTAGAGGAATACCGCATATTCGAGCAGGCAGGTCCCTGCATCTGCGTGGACGAGGGAGGGTCTGCCAGACAGTATGCAGCATTCACGCTCGATACGCTGCCTCTTCCCGCACGGTACGGAGCTGCAAACCGTGCAGGGAGAGCATATCTCGATCTCCCTGCGAAAAAACGCGAGGGCAGATTCGATTTTAACCGCGTGCTCGTTTCCTTCGGAGGTGAGGATCCTGCAGGACTGACGGAGCGTCTGTGCAGACTCATCGTGGACAGGCAGTTGTTCCCCGCCCGGAATATCACGGTCGTGAAAGGGCCCCTCTTTACATCATGCGAAGTGCACGATGGCATACATATCGTGAACGGTCCTGTGGATCTGAAAGCGCTGCTTCCCTCATTCGACCTCGTGTTCACTTCTTTTGGGCTCACCGCGTATGAAGCGGTGGCAATCGGTGTACCGGTCATACTGCTCGAACCGACTAAGTATCATGCCAGTCTTGGAAAGCTCGAGGGGTTCCCCGAGATCGGCATGCAACGGCCAAATTTCCGCCGCTTGCGACGATTCCTCCAGCAGCCGCACCTGCTTTTTTGCGCTCGAGATGCCATAGCGCCGAAAGAACGCGGAAGTATTGCGGAAGCGATTCTTTCGCTGGATGGTTCGGGGTTCATGCCGTGCCCCGTGTGTTCGGCGCGAGTCAATCCAGCTGTAGCCAGATTTCCGGAAAAAACGTATTTCCGATGCTCTTCGTGCGGTATCATATATATGAATAATTTCTCCAGACGGAAGACGGAGTACGGTATTGATTATTTTTTTTCCGAATACAGGAAACAATACGGCAAGACGTATCTCGAGGACTTCGATGTCATACGAGCATTCTCCCGGAGTCGACTGCGCGAGATCCGAAATTTGATCGGAGAAAAAAACGCCAAGATTTTCGATATCGGCTGTGCGTACGGTCCTTTTCTGTATGAGGCACGGCAAAACGGTTTCATTCCGTACGGCATGGATATCTCCTCGGAGGCTGCTGCTCATGTCAAAGCTCTCGGGATCCCTGTGCTATGCGGAGATTTCACGGAAGCGGATATCCGAGGCTGCTTTTCTATCGATGCATTCGATATTCTCACGATGTGGTTCGTCATCGAACATTTCAGGCAGCTCGTTCCTGTGCTGACCAAAGTAAACAGGCTTCTCGTACGAGGTGGACTATTCGCCTTTTCAACGCCGAATCTCACAGGCATATCAGGGAGAAAAGACCGCTCCGGTTTTCTTACTGCGAGCCCTGCCGACCATTTCACCGTATGGAACCCTGCTGCAGCGAAGGGCATTCTTTCTCGTTTTGGATTCGAAGTCGTGCGCACAAGAATTACAGGCCATCACCCGGAGAGATTCCCGGGTATGAACCGACCTCTTCCGAATGTTGTAAAGCGTATATGTTTTTTTGTCAGTGAAATCTTCGCTTTGGGTGATACCTTTGAGATATATGCGCGAAAGGTGAGGGATATATGAACACGAAGAGGTATACGATACTGATTCTCGGCGCAAGCATCATGCAGATACCTGCGCTTCAAATAGCGAAACGGAAAGGATGGACCGTGATAGTTGCGGATGCGAGCAAAGATGCCCCCGGCATACCGATTGCGGATTACTTTTCCCATGTCGATCTCAAGGATAAAGAGTCCATGGCTGAAGTAGCTCGCGACTATGCAAAGCGCACAGGGCTCGATGGGGTATTCACGGCAGGCACGGATTTCTCGACCACGGTTGCTTGGGTTGCAGAGCAACTAGG
>CAZWAS010000213.1:2703-2939 GCA_964631915.1 uncultured Spirochaetales bacterium
ATTGCCGGGCATCCCTTACGAAGTTGCGCTCGATGCCACAGATAAAACCAGAATGCGGGCGAAGTTCAAAAAAGCAGGAGTTCCATGCCCGGATTACCGACGAATTTCTTTCGAAGATGATCCTGTGAAACTTGCGAAGGACATTCCGTTTCCCCTTGTCGTAAAGCCGGTGGACAACATGGGTGCACGGGCTGTGCGGAGGGTGGAGAATGAGCAGGAACTCAAGCGTGCGGTGA
>CAZWAS010000214.1:0-2908 GCA_964631915.1 uncultured Spirochaetales bacterium
CAGGCTGGCATAACGCGGCAGACGATTCGCCCGACAGCGGAACAGTCCCTTGCTACTGGAAGAACGGGAACCTCGTCCTGCTTCCGAAACCCGATGTGGACGGACTGAGGACAGGAGATCTTCAAACGGGAACCTGGACAGCCGTCTCCGGCAGCCTCGTGTTCGTAGCAGGCGCCATTCGAGACAACAACAACGGAGGTTCTGTACCCTTCATTTGGAGAAATGGGGGCAAGGCCCAACTGGAAACCCAACCGGGTAACCTCTATTATTATGTATATGGGGTGGCGCTGTACTGATGTGTTTTTTCCGCGGAAGCAGCGTTGCATTGCCTATCTACGCTGCTCTTCGACAGCAGCAAACAACTCCGAAGCATTAATGGACTGCCGACGCAATGCCTCGGCAGTCCAGCACGTGCTCGGAATCAGTCGGTCTTCTGTTCCACCAGCGTCATGAATCGTTTGAGGATCGCCTGTGCAGGATCCTGGGGGATTTCAACCGCCTTGCAATCCTTCGGTATAAAAATGGTCGGTTTCGGCGCGATCTTCTTGCCCTTGAACTGGGGAAGCCATTGCCGTTCGGCTTCGAGCATCTCGGTCGCCATATCGCGGATTTCTTTCAATGTGCAGATCGCTCCTGTGAGCGGATCCATGGCCAGTGCCTGAACGAGGGATTCGGTATTGCCCTCGATCGCCGCTTCCGCAGCGAGGAGCTGAGAGTTCACATTGGACATGCACGCTGCAGCGCACTGAGTCGGAAGCCGTCCCACCCGCGTGGGATGGAGCCCGTTGTCGTCTGCGAAAGTCGGCACTTCCACGCAGCAGTCCGAGGGCAGATTCGTGATGTATCCGTCGTTACGCACGTTTCCCATGAATCTGAACGGTTTGCCCGTAGCAACCGCCTCGATGATGTAGGAACAATATTCTACGCTCCTACCTTCGATCTTCGTGGATTCGAACTCGAGCGGATCGTGCTTCTTGTACTTTTCTGCAACCGTATTGCACCAGGAGTAATAGGCCCCTGTCTCTCCTCCGAATCCAGGCTCGTCGCAGTAGAGTTCCATGGCTTCCTTGTTCTTCCTGAACCAGGGGACGTATTCACTCAGATGCCCTGTCGTCTCGGTCATGAAGTAGCCGAAATGCCTGAACACTTCTCCCCTTACCTTTTCGCTCTTGTAGTATTCCGGTTTTTCGAACACTTCCCTGAGCTTCGGATAGAGATCTTTTCCGTTATGCGAAAGAGAGAGGAACCAATCCATATGGTTGATTCCTCCACACATGTAGCTGATTTCGTGTTTTGGAACTCCCACGTACTGTGCTATGAGTTCGAGGGTGGTCTGAACTCCGTGGCAAAGCCCTACGAAGGATACCGTGCTCGCCTTTCCGAGTGCGAGGCAGTTTGTTGCCATAGGGTTCGAATACTGAAGCATAATGGCTCCCGGCTTCGATACCTCTTCCATATCTTTGGCAGTATCTAGCAGAACAGGGATAGTCCGCATGGCACGAAATATTCCACCCGGCCCCAGCGAATCGCCCACGCACTGATCGACTTTGTATTTCAACGGTATTTTGTAGTCCATGCCGAAGGCTTCGACTCCTCCGACCTGAACCATGACAACCACGAAATCCGCATCCTTCAATGCCTCCCTCCTGTCGAGGGTAGCCCACACTTCGCCTTTGATGCCGTTATCCTTCAACATCCTGCGGCCGAACTCTTCCATCCTGCGGAGCTTCGGCTCTGTCCTGCTCATAAGCGCGAACTCGCTCCCCTCCAGAGCAGGTGTTGCCATGATGTCGCTCATGAGCATCTTGCAGAACACCACGCTGCCTGCTCCTATCATCGCTATCTTTTTTCCCATCGTTTTGCTCCTTGCATCAATGTTTCGCAGCATCCCACTGCTGCCTGATAAAACGCACACCTTCAGTGTATAGGGCTTCCGGGCTCTCGAAAATATCGCGCCAGATCTTCGTAGCTGCTGCGAATGCCGGAAGCACCCTTCCAAACGCCTCGATTGTCAGCCAGTTGTCGTAACCGCTTGAGCGCAACACTTTGAAAATGCCTTTCCAATCGTTATGCCCTCTACCCGGCACTCCACGGTCGTTCTCGGAAATATGCACATGGGTTATGATATCTCTGTGTTTTTTGATGCTCCCCGCAACATCCTGCTCTTCTATGTTTGCATGGAACGTGTCGAACATCGCCTTGAAGTTCGGCATATCGACTTGTTTCACGTGTTCCGCCACCCCGTCCATGGTTGTGAGGAAATACGCCTCGAATCTGTTGAGAAATTCTATGGCGAGTGTAATCCCGGCTTTGGCCGCATATTCTGCTGCGGTCTTATGCACTTCGACCGCCCATTTCTTCTCGTCGTTCGAGGGTCCCACACCAGTGAACACCCCTACAGGAGCGAAAATCGGGCCTGCAAGCAGATTCGTTTCGAGAGCCTGCGTGCAGTCCGTTATCATTTTTATGAACTCAAGGCCGCCTTCCCTGTGCTTCTTATCCGTGCTTATCGGGTTGTGCTCCTCGTCCGTTATATTCGTGATGACAGTACATTCGAGCCCGTTATCACGAACCGCTTTCAGAACTTTTTTATAATGCGCAGGCGTTCCGGCGAGAATGGGGATCTCGACTCCATCATACCCTGCTTTTTTCAGCTTCTCGAACAGATGGAAGTGCTCTTCGGTGACGTGCGACGTCCAGAGCAATAGATTGAAACCGACTTTCATGGTTCACCTCTTGATACGAAATGCTTATGAATAACATCAATTTTTATAATCCAATAGAATTTAAAAGTCAAGGAAAACTATTAGTTTTCGAGATATTGTCAATTCCTGTGGATAAGAAAGGCGCACCGGTAGCGTACAATATCTTTCGCACATTTAAAGGTCATTGAAAGAGGCGTCCTCAT
>CAZWAS010000215.1:0-2893 GCA_964631915.1 uncultured Spirochaetales bacterium
TCCCCTCCATAGATTATCGGAAAAATCCTACGGAAATGCAGGGAAAAAGAGCTGTATCATATCCCCCGGTTCCACGCCTTCGTATCTGTATCCGTAGATGACGGATGAAACGAGCAATTTCTTGCCGTACTCCCGCGTTTCGCTGAACGGCACCGCCTCAAGGAGAAGCTCATCCGGCAATGTTTCGTACGCCCTGAGCCACCGCCTCATCCGCGATGTGCCTGCGTTGTAAGAGAGCAGAGCCCAGAGGTTGTGATCCAGGCGCTTCAGAATGCCTCTGAGATAGGTTCCACCGAGCGAAAGGTTGGTATACGGATCCGTGAGGGACAAAGATTCCATGGCCATGGATCGGGCTACTTCTTTCGCAGTGCTCGGCATCAATTGGGTAAGCCCCACTGCTCCAGCGAACGAGACGATTTCCCTATCGAAATGGCTCTCTTCCCGCACCAGCGCGAAGAACACTGCAGGATGCAGATTCTGACGTTCCGCTACATCGTTGATCATGGAGAGAAACGGCCGCGGATACAGGAGGTCCATATCCTCCCGCGTGAGAATCCAGGACTGTTGCCGCACCGCCATGCTCATAAGCCTGATCCCTTCTATGTATCGCTCCCGCTCTTCGAGCCGCCCAGCATGTTCCCGCAATGACTGAGCGCTGAGCGAAGTGTAATTGACACGTGCAAACTCGTATGCCTCGTCTATAAGCCCGAACCTGA
Source organism: uncultured Spirochaetales bacterium (assembly GCA_964631915.1). Taxonomy (GTDB): domain Bacteria; phylum Spirochaetota; class Spirochaetia; order CAZWAS01; family CAZWAS01; genus CAZWAS01. The sequence goes on from CAZWAS010000215.1 coordinate 717, forward strand.
GGTATCCTTTGTATAAAGACTCGTAATCTTCTTTCAGTTGCACATCGCTCTGAACCGTATCCGTTGCGGAAGGCATATTTTCAAAAAGCCTCGGCCGTCTCCCTAAAGCATACGAGGCGAGAAAACTGTAGTAGCCCCGGGGACTGCCCGAAGCAGCGGTTTCCAGCAGGTTCCGCACAGCCTCGTCTTTCCCTTCCGTCGTATAAAGCCCTGCATGTACGGCCCGCGCAAGAATGAAGGCGAACTTCGCTTTGGTATCGACATCTACGTAATCTCCGACGCTGGTGAAAACCGAATGGAGCACATCCCACCTGTACTGCTGCACGAGACTCGATATGAACTCATCGAAAAGGTCGACGAAATTCGACGGATTCGACCATACACGCGCATAGGTACCGAATTTTTTTGCAGCTGTCTCAGGAGACAGCTTCGCATGGCAGTCCAGAAGGTACCAGATAATCCTGTCCCGCGTTTCCGCATCGGGAGCTAGTTCGTACGCTTTTTCCAATACCTCGATAGCTTTCCGGTATGACTCCGCTTTCCGGTACAACCTTCCTGCCATTTCAAGCAGGGCGAACCGCAAAGCTCCCGGCTCTTCGGCCCATTTCGAAAGCACGGCTGCACCCTGTGCTGCTTTTCCCGATCCATAATACAGGAGATACAGATACGCACAGCTCTGATAATCCGAGAATCCTGTATACCGTTTTTCCACCAATGGCTGCAGATGATCGTATGCTTCCGTATAGCTCTTTCTTCCTATCGCATCCACGCCGAAGATAATTCTCCTGTCGGTCTCGGCAAACGAGCGGAGCCTCGACGGTTCGTATTTCAGGAAGGCGAAAGCCCGCTCGTGGATCTGCGAATACGGATATGAGAGAAACAGGGATGAAAACATGCTTTGCCAGCCGGGGGTTCCTGTTCTGAACGAGGATACTGCGCGGAACAAATCCGTTTCCGCCCGCTCGGAGACGGAAAACGCAGCTCGATCGGCCTCAGATAGGTTTTTAATGAACCCGAGAACCTCGCTGTCTTTCTCCTGCAGGTAGAGGCTTTTGAGAAGCTGGAACCGCATGCCGGATATCTCCGGAAACCGCTTCATGAATTCGCGGATACGGGTTTCCGCCTCTCCGTAATTGCCGTCCTCGAAGGCACGCATTATGAGCCGTTTCCCGGCCTCCATGGTCCAGATGGAAGGTTCCTGATCCCATTGGAGCTGAAGCAATTTTTTGCCGATATCGCGCCTCTCGATGGTATCCATCAGAAACGAGAGATAGTACGGCGTACCCGGTTCGAGCGTAAGAATCTCGTCGATAGCGACCCTCTCGTAATCGAGGTGCTTCAGAAACTCTAGATCCTGTCGCTGGATTCTCTCCGAGAACTCTTTCGGCTCGTACCCCCAGACGCCTTTCACGCTGCATCTGCTGAAAGAGAAAAGAAATACGAGTGCGAAAAATGATACGAGAAACGGATTACCGTTCAGGGATGAAGATTTTTCTCCCTGCGAAGATGAGATCCGGATTCTTGATGCTGTTGACTTTCGCGATATATCCGTACAGCCATGGAGTCCGATAAAACGATGTCGAAATATCCCATAGGGTATCGCCCCATTTGATCCTGTACAGATACCCTCTTTGACTGTCTTTTCTTGCAGGCAAATTCTCCCATGTTTGCGCTGCGGTTTCCGTCTTCACATCCGACTTTTTCGCAGCCTCCTCTGCTCCGGAAGGCCGTTGTTCCGCTTTTTGAGGTATAGTCTGCGTTTCCGCGGTTTTTTGCAGAGAGGAAACCGACTCCGCTTTGTTTTCCGTCGCAGTCTGGACGGGCTGTGCAGCTGTCGTTTTTTCTCCCTGTTTCGCCTGCTCGGTCTTTACGGGTTCCGCAATTTTTTCGGTCGCCTGTTTCGATGCGTTCCGGGGAGGGACAGCCGGTCCTTGTATTATACGGATAATCAGGAATGTGAGAAGCCCAACTATCACGATTCCTGCAACAATGAACCCTGCGATGAGGAGCGGATGTATTCTTTTTCGAGGAACTTCTTCCTCTTCGGTTTCAACGAAGCTCTCCTGTGCTTCGTTGAATGTTTCATCCTTTTCTTCTAATGCGGAAAAATCCGGCTCATACCGCTCATCCAGTTCGAATTCCGGAATTTCATACGTACTGCCCTCGGATAGAGACTG
>CAZWAS010000216.1:0-2790 GCA_964631915.1 uncultured Spirochaetales bacterium
TGCGCCCGCTGATCCATCATGGGCCAATCCGAACCGTACATCAGCTTGGAGGCGGGGATTTCGCGCTCGAACAGCTCGAACATCCTGTGTATGTAGATATCCCCTGCACAGTCGAGAAATACGTTCGCGTAGTCCCGTGCGAGCCGGACTGCTTCGGCATGGCCTGTACCTCTTCCGCCCGCATGAGCGAGAACAAAAACGACATCCGGATATTTCGCTATCCATTTCTCGAATCTCGCCGGAACAGCAAGCCCCTGCGAGGGGTTGTAGCTCGATACACTCCACGAATGCGAAACGAGCACGATCTTATTCGCTTGAGCGAAACGCCACACCGGTTCGTACGCAGGATCGTCCGCAGGCGTTTTCTGCCACGGGGGGTGAATCTTCACGCCCCTGAACCCTGGCCACGCAAGAGCTTTCTCCAAGACCTTCAAATCTTCTGCCGCGTTATGCGGATCGAAGGTACCGCAGTAATAAATGCGCCGTCCAGACTGTTCGAACGCCTCTTTCAAGGCAGGAAGCCCTCGGGCGAGACTCTTAGTGAGGGACACCATGTTGCAGAGGTTCACCGAGTACTGTATCGAAAGGCTATCCATGCGCCGTACCAATTCCTCCGCCTCCAGCTCGGGTACGAAAAACGTGTTCTGGAACCCCGTATGAATATGGGCATCCACGATAAATGGTGCATTCATACCCTGACTCCTCCGATGATCGTCCTCATAGTCTCTCCCGCGATGAGAAGTTTTTCCTCCCTGGACAGGCCCGAATCCATGACCAGACCCATGGGCGCGTATGGCTCCGTGTGGGGCAGAAAGGAGCCGTACACAAGGCGGTTCGCTCCCACCTCGCGCGCGAGGTGAAAAATTCCGTCGGGCACTATGTAGTTCGATAGTTCGAGAAGAATGTTCCCGCATTCCCGCAGGAGGTTGTACACAACTCGGTTGTGGTAGAGAATTTTCTGCCACTGCCCCTCGAGCACGATGCAGAGGTGGGAGTATTTTTTGGCGAATGCGTACAAGGCCTGCCAATCCGTCTCAACATGCCAAAGGAAGAGCGGCATGCGCACATCCGCGAGCCAGTCCGCGAGGGAACCGAGAATCCACGGTTCTAAGGGGTATTTGTGGGTCTTGGGAAAAAGCCGCACGCCCCGCACCCTTTCCGGAACCGGTCCTGAGCCAGGAAGCGGTCCCTGTTCCTTCGGGAACAGGGGAAGACCAGTCCATATGAAGAATACGGAATCCGGCAGTCCGGATGCAGCGCGTACAAGCGCTCCGTTTCCTTCCTGAGCGGATTGCATGAACCCATCCGTATGAGAAAGCAGGGCTCCGGTATAACGGTATGCGCTCAGTACCTCTGCGATATCGCCTATGCCGAGCTCTCTACTCGTGGGAGCGTAGTATTCCACAGGCATCCCGAGCCATATACCCGCATCGAAGAACTTCAAATCCTCGATCTGTTCCTGTTTTTCCTGCGCCATTGCGCGGATCATGGACTCTATCATCGCCGAACGACCTGTTCCCATATGAGGGCATTCGCACCTATGGCGTCAGCCTTCAGGAGCCGCTCCCGGAGCGCTGCCCCGTCTATTTTCTCTGCGAGATCCAGGAAGCGCTGTACCCTGTTCACCCCTTCCTGCAATGCGGAAGAACCGTCTTCCCTGTACGGGAAAATATCCAATATGAACCAACCATCCCATCCGCAACGCCTGAGCCAGTAGAAAAACTCCAGGGTTTCCCAGAAGTGCACGCTCCCTATGATCAGATCGTGATCCCAATCGCGGTAATTGTCGTTCACATGCACCTGAAACAGCTTTCCGGCTTCCGAAAGAAGCGCAACAGCCTCCCCAGCATTTTCGCCCGCTGCGAGGCTGTGCCCCAGATCGAGACAGCCCCCCACATTGGGCAAGTTCACATCCTTGAGCAAGTTCAGCAGCACGCCTGCGTTGCGCACGAAGCAATGCGCACGGGGTTCCTGTCGCTTGTATTCTAGTGCGATCTTCATCTCCGGCCTGTGAGAGGCTATTTCTCCCACCGCATCTGCGAAGAGCTTCCAGCTTTCGCGGTAATCGGTCTGAAACACGTAATCGAATCCGTCCTGACCCGGCCACATGAGCACATCCGGCGAACCGAGTTCCGCCGCAACATCGAGGGCCTTTTTGCTCATTTCTATGGCATCGCGCCTTACGCCGGGATCCGGAGCTGTATAGGTCCCGCTCTTCCACTTGGCGTCCGGATACAGCCCTAATTCCAGCGTGACGAACTCGAGTTTGTACTTCTTCAGAAGCGGCTTCACCTGCGCTGCATCGGTGAACTGATAAGGATAGTCGAGCCCTGTGCCGGTGAGACCCTGTATGGCGGAGGCGGCTTCCATCTGTTCTTCGAGCGTCATGGGTGGTCTGTATCCCTTCACATTGAATCTGTCCGTGCACGGGCTGAACGGTGCAAAACCACTCGCTATCTTGTACGTCGTTTTCATTCTTTCCTCTCGGTCCTGAACTCTGACATTACCAATAAAGAACACTAATTATCATATGTATGCTTAAATTATCACATCGAGTTCAAAACCTGTCAAGATTCAGTTGAAAGAATATCAGACGATTGTCACCTTTATGCCGCTGTCCATAAACCGTGAGACAATCTCCGGGTCCACCTTCGAATCCGTGATTATCTCGTCGAATATCTGCGCGTCAGCTACTTTGACGAAAGAAGTTTTCCCGAATTTGTGGGACGTTATGAGTCCATACCGTTTTTTGGCGCATTTTTCCAGGATGATTTTCGATATTTCCGCTTC
>CAZWAS010000217.1:0-2766 GCA_964631915.1 uncultured Spirochaetales bacterium
CCGCAAAAGATGAAGGAATTCCTGCGGTCCAGGGGTCGGAAACGCTTCGCGTAATCACCTATGCCGCATTTATGCCCGGCGTGCGCGGCATTTGGCCCCTGCATATCGTTTTCACGCCCCCTTCGCCGTCTATGATGCGTTGCATATCGGAGCGTACCGTATCGGCGAAGCGCTTGACCTGTGTCCTGTCCACCTCTTCCGTTCCGGCGCCCACGCAGCGACCGAATTCCTCCGGACTATAAGGTCTGGATATCACCACGACCACCCGGGGCGGAATCATTATTTTCCTACCGAACAGGACAATATGGTTCTTACCGAAAAGCGTCCGCTCCTTAAGCACTGTCACCACAGGGATGATCGGCACGCCGAGCTTCATCGAGAAATAAAACGCCCCGGTTTTGAAATCCCTGATCTCCTGATTCCAGAGGTAACACTCACCTTCGGGGAAAAAATGCACGTGATCCCTGTGCAGGAGAGCTCGGAGCAACTCGTCCTCCAAACGCAGAAATCCCTCTTTTCTCCTGGGCACAGGAATGCCGCCGAGGAGCCGCACAAGGGTTCCGTGGAAGGGAGCCATGCAGGTTTCTTCGAGAAGCGTATAATATGAGCGCACGGGTCGCAATGCAAGGTCTATGGCCAGCGGGTCAAGCGCGAGCGCATGGTTGCTCACGAAGAAACAGGAGCCGCTCTTCGGCAGATTCTCCTTCCCCTTCACACGAAGACCATAATACACCGCGCACACTATGCGTGTCGGAACGATGACAAGTTTATAAAGCAGAGAGGAGAAAAACCTGAACCGCACGCTCACGTTGATGAGATAATCGCCTTGTTTATACGCCATACCGACCTCCGGTTTCACATCCGAGGCAGAGAGAAATTTCTCCTATCGTACCATCCGTCCTTTCCATTCTATGCCTTTTCCGTACTTCACCTTGCCGAAAGCTGTCCATGCCATGACCACGAGATTCATAAACATGATTGGGTACAAACACGCGACCTGCCATCCGAACCCCCTGTCTGATATAACCGATGCCCAGGTTATGAAAAACAGACAGATGCACACGACGAGCCAGAACGCTTCGCCTCCCCACGAAGGCGGATACAGAGGGAGCAACACGAGGGGTAGGAGGATGAACAGAACGATGACTGCCGTGACTGCACAGAGATATGCGATTTTATTGTTGAAATAATCGCAAATATTCTTCGATATGCCGTTCACCGCCCCCGAATACCCGTCGTACATCCTGCAGCGCACATGGTTCTTGATATCCAGAAATATGATCCTGAATCCCGCTTTTTTCATGCGCCTGCTCATATGAATATCCTCGCTCACCTGATTCCGTACCGCTTCGTATCCGCCGATCGATTTGTAGGCTTCTGCTTTGAACATGATGAATTGACCGATCGCATGGGAAAGGGACAGGAACCTGGTTGCTGCTATGAGCCAGAGCGGCAGGATTATCGTAGTCAGCACGTATTGCGAAGGCACTATAAGGGCTTCGCCGAGCGTGCCCGTTTCCTGAGCCACATACCCGGAAATAAAATCCACCCTGTGCCAAAACATGTTCGTCACGGCCCAGGCGAGGCTTTCCCGTCCGTGAACCGTATCCGCATCCGTAAAAAGGAAATAATCTCCCGATGCATGGCGGGCGAGCTGGTGCATTGCATAGGGTTTTCCGTACCACTCTGCAGGAAGCGGTTTCCCCTGCACAGCTTTGATCCTGTCCCTATGTCTGCTTGCGTAATCTTGTATGATATTCCACGTGCCGTCGGAGGAATTGTCGTCGAGCACGATGATCTCATAATCCTCGTAGGTCTGGTTCAGCAGGGAGTCGAGACATGGGCCGATCGTCCGCTCCTCGTTCCGCGCGGGGATGAGCACCGACACTTTTCCCTTGTTCGTTATTCTCGGTCTCCGCGAACTGAACTTCAACCACAGGATATTCGAAACGGAAAGCAGGAAAAAATAGCAACAAGCGACGCAACAGAGGAGGATGTACAGGCTGTGTAGCGGTATGTGAAGCACGATAGACATATAAATCAATCCTCTGGTCTCATATGCAAACTCAACTATATCACAGATATATCACAGATACACGGATTTATGAAAGAACGAAAATGCTCGGCAGCAGATAGCCGGGGCGAGCTTCCGACATGCCTGAAGTTTCAGCGCGCCATAGGTAGAACTGCTGCAGGCGCGTACAATCCGTTTCATGAACCAGAGCTAGTGTGCTATACTTCATGGAGGCATTCCGACAGTTGGAAGGCAGGAATAATAACGTGGCAGTACAAGACGGCCATGATCGGGAGAAAGTCGCTCTGCAGGAAGGGTTGCCCGAACTTGCCGAAACCTATGCGCTGGGCAGGGTGCGGAAGTACCCCCGAGGCAGCGTTCTGTTCTGGCAGGGGGACCCTGTCGATCGGATTTTCATAGTATGCTCGGGCGCTGTGAAAATATCCTCGGTATCCGAAGAAGGGAGGGTGTACACCCATGAAATACTCGGACCCGACCGCCTTCTGGGAGCCACGCAATATCTGCTGGGGTCAGTACACGAGTTCACAGCCGAATGCCTGGGCGATTCAACCCTCAGAATCATACTTCCCAGGGAACTGGACGCAACCCTGAAATCCAATGCCGGATTTTCCGCAGCAGTGATGAAGGAACTCGCAAAAGAAGCGCATAACTTTTCAGACAAGGCGGAAACGCTGAGGGCGGATTCTCAAAGTAAGTGCAAAGACTTGCCCTTTAAAGGGGAGAACTGCGAG
>CAZWAS010000218.1:0-2726 GCA_964631915.1 uncultured Spirochaetales bacterium
TAACGGGAAAAATCGAGCATATCGATTTCTATGCCATAGACAGCAAGAAACTGCTCAAGACCCATGTGCCGGTACAACTTGCAGGGACATCGCCAGGCGTGAAGGAAGGCGGAGTGTTGACCACACCGATCCATGAGATCGAGATCGAGTGTCTGCCGAAGGACTTGCCGGAGAAGGTCATCGTTGATATTTCGAACCTTAGAATCGGCAGTTCCATACACGTGAGGGACATCGCTCCGCCCGAGGGAGTAAAATTCCTGACTTCCGCCGATCAGGTGCTTGCCAGTGTTACGCACCAGAAAGTTGAGGTGGCTCCTGCACCTGCAGCCGCAACTGCCGAAGCCGCAGAAGCAGCTCCCGCTAAAGAAGAAGCTAAAGATAGTTCCGCAAAAGAAACGAAAGAGTAAGCTGACTGGTGAGATATGTCGTCATCGGTTTGGGGAATCCTGGGAAACAGTATTCCTCAAACCGGCATAATGTGGGGTTTCAAGTCGTAGACCGAATCGCGGAAAGGCTTGGAGCCGAGTTTTCGAAATACCTGCTGAAACGTTTCCTGATAGCAAAAGCGACGTACAAGGGACATCAGATTTTTCTCGTCAAACCCCTCACTTTCATGAACAATTCCGGTGAAGTGCTGAAAAGCGTGTTGCAGTTCACCAATGCAACCTTGGAAGATGTCATTGTCGTGAGCGACAATATGGATTTCCCGCCCGGTACCTGCAGGCTGAAGCCCAAAGGGTCTTCGCCTGGCCATAACGGTATAACGTCGGTGATCGAGCACGCTGGCACAGAGGAATTCTGGAGGCTGTACCTAGGTATAGGAAGACCGGAAGGGCGGAAAGATGTGATTGCTCATGTTTTAGGCGATCCGTCCAAAGAGGAAGAACCTCTGTACCGGCACGCCGTTGAGCTCGCTGCCGATTCCATTTTGCGGATAGCGGAAACTTCCCATCAAACGGTGATGAATGAGATCAACAGAAAGTATCAGGACCGTATTGAATAATGTCCGCAGTTTTTTGGAGCGCTATCGACTCTGGAACGAGAAGATTCTCGTGGCTTACTCCTGTGGGCCGGATTCTACCGTACTGCTGCATGCGCTTGCAACCGTGTGCGATGCTATGCGGCTCTCCTTGGTTGCGGCGCACATCGATCACGGAATTCGACTTCCATGCGAGGGCGAAGCGGACAGGCGCCACGCAGAATGGTTTGCGGAGCGAATCGGCGTTCCATTGCGAATTGTGTCAATTCCGCACGGACACATAGCTGAAGAAGCCAAACGATCGGGTAGGAGCGTGGAAGAAACGGCTCGAGACAGAAGACATACCGAACTGCACCGTTTGATGCAGGATGTGGAATGTTCTTGTGTGGCATTCGGACATACTGCAGACGACGACGTTGAAACCATCATCATGCGGCTTTTTCAAGGCTCCGGCATAGGGGGACTCAAGGGCATACCGGAGAAACGGGGCCATATTATCAGACCGCTGATCCGCTGTACGCGGAAGGACATCCTGGCCTACGTCGAAGAAGCATCTCTCTCCTTCAGAACCGATCCGACGAACAGCAGGGAGGAGTATTTGCGGAACAGGGTTCGGATCAGCCTGATCCCTGCGATCCGAACGGTATTTCCGGGGTATTCGACCGGCATAGCCGCCATAGGCGAAAAAATGCGTCTGATCGAAGACTATCTGGAACAAGAAACGACCGGACGACTTGCCTGGAAGCGGACGGCGACCGGCTATGTGTTGCCGCTCGAGAATTTTCTCGCAGCTCATGGCGCGCTGCGAATCCACTCCCTGTACCGGATGTTCAATGCAACGGTTCGTGGCGGACCGAGGAGGCTCCCGTTCCGATTTCTGCGGCCGCTGCTCGACGATTCGTATATAGCGAATCGGAACGTGCTGCTTTCGGGCTACGGTCTGGTGCTGGAGAAGAAAGGTGACAAGCTTTTTTGGCAGACTGATATTGTCGATGATGAAGAAAAAGGGTATTGTATACTTGTAAAGAAAGATTGTACATATTCGATTGGAGAGAACGGCATAGTAATAACGAGGAAAGTAGAGGCAGGGGAAGAAGGTTTGCTAGACGATGCGAGCCTGGATATGCTGGCGGTGCTCAGATCCAGGAGAGTGGGAGACGTCATAAAAACGAAAACCGGTACCATAAGCCTGAAAAAGCTCTTTATAGATTGGAAAGTTCCAAAAGAGGCGAGGCTACGGATCCCGGTGTTGCAGACGCGGAATGGCATACAGGCCGTGTTCGGAAAAACGTATGGGTATAAAGATATTTTCAGCGAGGAATTGAATCGGGAACAGAGGACGGGAGGAATAATGCGTTTCTTTGTTTTTGATAATGGAGTATAAGGAATATATGCAGGATAATAATGTAAACAAGCCTAACAACAACAAAGAGCCGAAGCAGTTCAGGTTCGGCATAGGTGGAAACAGATTCGCGCTTTTTTTTCTCATCACTCTGGTAATCTTGTTTTTTGTCATTTTCCTGTTTAACGATAACGGAGGAGCCACTGAGATACCGTATTCGGTGTTCATCGGGTATCTCGAAGCGGGCGATATAGATACAGTCAAGATAGTCGATCAGTTCGAAATTCAGGGAACGCTCACCGGTCGGTCGGGAGACAGGACCCTATTCAAGACGAATATTCCTTATTATGACGATGAACTTATGAAGCTGCTGCGGCAAAAAGGAGTGAAAGTTTCGGGTGCCTT
>CAZWAS010000219.1:0-2722 GCA_964631915.1 uncultured Spirochaetales bacterium
TAGTTAAATAAACACGAACATTGTTCACAAAGGAGGTTGAAATGAAAAAGAGGATTTTATTCCTTTCATGCGCCATCATCGCGCTTTTCGGCATATCGCCTCTGTTCGCAGCAGGCAATGCCGAAAAAAAGCAGGCAAGCCCAACTGCAGCTGCCGCACAGAAAAAACCGTATGAAATCGTACTAGTGGCCAAACTGGAGCATCCGATGTTCGATAATATGCTCATAGGGATGGAGCGTGCTAACAAAGATCTGGGAACACATGCCTATAAAGTAGCGCCCGCTGCGGCGGATGCTGCCCAGCAGGTGGCTCTTGTGGAAGATCAGATCGCAAAAGGTGTGGATGCCATCCTCGTCGTACCCAACGATCCGGGAGCCCTGGAACCTGTGTTCAAGAAAGCAAATGCAGCAGGAATACTCACATTTACACACGAATCGGTGCTGTCGCAGAATATCACCTATGATATTGAAGCATTCGACAATGCATCATTCGGGCGACACCACATGGATAATCTCGCAAAGGCTATCAACGCCGAAGGCGGCTATATCTGTTTCGTCGGCAACCTCACCGCTGTAACGCATAACCAATGGGTGGATGCGGCGATCGCCTGGCAAAAAGAAAAGTACCCCAACATGAAATTGCTGCGCGACCGCCTCGTCTCGGATGAAAAAACCGAGGTCGCATATGCGAAAACGCTTGAGGCGATCAAGACCTATGGCGATCAGTTGAGGGGTATCATCGGTTCGTCGGCTTCTGATCCGCCGGGGGCAGGTTTGGCCGTTGCAGAAAAAGGGCTGCAGAACAAGATCGCTGTTGTGGGTACCTCTATCGGTTCTATGTCAGGACAGGGTCTTGAGGACGGATCGATAAAAGTAGTTTCCATCTGGAATCCGCAAAACATAGGATATGCCGCTGTCTGGATCATCAAACATATTCTCGACGGCAATACACTGAAAGACGGCATGGAAGTTCCGAAACTCGGAAAAATTTCGATAAACGGGAAGGTGATATTAGGCGATGTAAGCGGCATACTCGACATCACCAAAGATAATTATAAACAATTCACGTTCTGAAAAAAATCGGAACGAGCTTGCGGTGAATGGAGAGCGGCCTGTTTTGCCATTCACCGCTTTTTGTTGTACGTACCGCCATGGCTGCGGGAAGAGGATTGCTTAAAACGGAAACAAGAGCATGATGGATGATTTTCTCTCATTGCGTAACGTGGGTAAAACATATGCAGGAGTCCAGGCGCTCATGCGGGTGGATTTCACAGTCAGAAAAGGCGATATCCATTGCATAGTCGGAGAAAACGGATCGGGGAAATCCACATTGATGAAGATAATAGCCGGTACCGTTCAACCGGATCCAGGAGCCGAGATAGTGGTGGAAAACAAAGCATATAGGAAGCTCACTCCGCTCGACGCTGTTGCAGCAGGCATACAAGTGATTTATCAAGACCTCTCTCTTTTTCCCAACCTCACCATAGCCGAAAATGTTTCACTCAATCAGTATCTGGAAGAACGGAAGAAAACCGTTAATCGAAACGCGTTTTTCAAAGTGGCGAAAGAGACAATGGCAAAGATCGGAGCCGATCTCGATCCTCTGCAGCTGGTAGGAGAGTTGCCCATAGCAAAGCAGCAGCTTGTCGCGATATGCAGAGCCCTCACCAGAGGAGAAAAGCTGATTATCATGGATGAACCGACATCCAGTCTGGGGAAGCGAGATGTTGAGCACCTTCTATCGATAATCCGCAACCTGAAAAGCAGAGGTATTTCCATCCTGTTCGTAGGGCACAAACTGGACGAAGTGTTCGAAATAGCAGACAGAGTTACGGTGCTGCGCGATGGAATCAAGATTGGAACCTTCGATGTCGTAGAAATCGATAGAAGGAAATTGATCGAATTGATGACCGGCAGGGATATCGTCGGTTCCGGTCGCAAGAAGCGATCTGGCACAAACGCGAAGCCTGTGCTCGAAGTGAAAGATTTGTCCAAAAAAGGCCACTATTCGGGCATAAGTTTCACAGTCTCACCCGGCGAGATAGTCGGCCTGGCGGGCAGAGTGGGATCGGGCCGAACAGAGGTGGCTCTTTCCCTATTCGGTCTGAATCCACCCGATTCGGGAGAAATATATATAGACGGTGTTCTCAGGAAAAAACATTCGGTACGCGAAGCAATGAAACTCGGTATCGGCTATGTTCCGGAAGACAGACTGACTCAGGGATTGTTCATGGAACATTCCGTGGGAAGAAATCTCATTGTTACGATTCTCAAGTCCCTGCTTAGCAGAACGGGCCTGTTGAATCACAAAAAAATACAGACTAACAACAAAGCATGGATAAAAGAACTTTCCATCAAGACATCTTCGGCCGAATTGCCGGTGAAACAACTCTCTGGAGGAAACCAACAGAGAGTTGTTCTTTCGAAGTGGATGGCACGCAATCCGAAAATACTGATTCTGGATGGCCCAACCATCGGGGTCGATGTCGGGGCTAAAGAAGAAATACACAGAATAGTCGGAAAACTTGCAGAAAAAGGAATCGGCATCATCATGATAAGCGACGAGGCCTCCGAGGTCCTGCAGCATTCGGACAGAATTCTTCTGATGAAGGAAGGGAAAATTTTGAGTGAATTCGATTCTATGAATATGTGCGAAAGCGAATAAAATAAAAAAATGACATGAAGGCAGGGATCGGAGATGCATAACATAGGGAAAAGCATTC
>CAZWAS010000220.1:0-2714 GCA_964631915.1 uncultured Spirochaetales bacterium
AGGCTCTTGAGAATTTCAAACTCAACGACCCGGCCTTCGGCTTATACCTCATTTTTCTGGAAGACAGTACCAGAACAAAGGAGTCGTTCAGGAATGCTGCTAGTTTCCATAACGTTAAGATCAACGACTTCAATGTGCAGAGTTCATCGTTCAATAAGCAGGAAAGCATAACGGATACGATCAAAATGCTTTTCGGCTATTCGGACAAATCTATGTTCATAATCCGTAGCAAAATCGAAGGGGTATGCAGGTGGCTTGAAACCGGAATCGGCGCATATGCGGCGAAAATCGGGTATCCAAAGGCGGCCTTCATCAATGCGGGAGACGGAAAACATGAACACCCCACTCAGGAATTTCTGGATGAATTCAGTTTCCTCGAGCAACAGTCATGGGACAGGAGCAATATCCATATCGCACTAGTCGGAGATTTGTTTCATGGCAGAACCGTTCATTCCAAAGCGGACGGACTGAAGGTATTCAAAGAGGTTCGAGTCGATCTCATAGCTCCGGAAGAACTCATGATGCCTGAGCACTATGTGAAGAAAATGAAGGACAACGGATACGATGTCCGCATCTTTTCTTCGATACGGGAATATCTCGCCCAAGCTTCCGTGGCAAAAATCTGGTATTTCACGCGGCTTCAACTCGAGCGGATGGGAGACAAGATTCTGGATAAGGCACAGATGCTCAGAGATTCGGTTACATTTAACAAGGAATTCCTCGGAAAAGTGAAAGAAGGCACCAAATTCTATCATCCTCTGCCGAGACACAGAGTCACTCCTACTATACCGAGTTTCCTCGACGATACTCCTCTGAACGGATGGGACGAACAGTCTATAAACGGGTATTTCACGAGAATAATCGAAATCGGCATGCTCGGAGGAAAACTAGGGGATGATTTTGCAGGAGAGCACATGAAACACCCTTCCCATGAAGACGATTTTGTCATAGAAGCCCCGATCAAGCCGAGTCACAAAAGCGATTTCAAGATCGGCATAAAACCGGTTGAAAACGGAATCGTCATCGACCATATTGGAAAAGGTGACACACCTGAAGCCATTTGGAAGCACATCGACAAAATCCGGAGAATCATGAATCTGAACTGCATCAGCTCGCATGGAGTCTATCATGCGGGACAGAGCGGTAAATGCAAAGGAATAATCTCCTTGCCCGATATCCTTTCCTTCGACGAACGGCAGATCAAAATGTTATCCGCTATTGCTCCGGGATGTACGCTTAACATCATCCATTCGCAGCGCGTCATGAAAAAATTCAGGCTCCACATGCCGCCGCGGATATACAATTTCGCGGAAATATCGTGCAAGAATGAAAACTGCGTCTCGTATCCGGAAAACTGGGAACCAGCGAAGCCGGAGTTTTATAGGACGCAGGATTCAAAATTCGTGTGCAGGTATTGCGAGAAGCCACACACATTTCAGGAAATATGGGATGTCTGATCGACTGAAGAACCGAGTCGCTTAAAGCTTAAATGTCGGGGCAGCGGAATCATGATAGTTCCGCGCCCTTTCGTCAATCCGCAGGCGTTCCTATGAATTCCTCGTAAGACTTTTTATCCATCAGTTCCTTCAGCTCTTCTTCGTCCAGCGGTCTGAAACGAAAAAGCCAGCCGTTTCCGTACGGATCCGCGTTGATTGTTCTGGTATTCTTCGCAACGGAGGCGTTTACTTCGGTTATAGTACCTGTTACAGGCATGTACAATTCGCTGGAGGCTTTCAGCGAGTCGATGGAACACACGGATTCCCCCATTTTGAGCGTTTCTCCCTCATGGGGTAGCTCGATGTACACGATGTCTCCGAATTCTCTCTGAGCGAAATCGGTTATACCTGCCCTGTACTGCCCTATTTTTTCACTGTCCTGCGTTATCCACATGTGATCACGGCTGAATAATAAGTTCCGCATGGGCGTTCTCCTAGTCGAGCAGAGGATTGCCTGTAGAACCCGAACCTTCCTTGGGTTTTTCCGATCCTTCGAGGTCGAAATCGAGATCGAGGTTCAGATCGTCGAGCCCAGGGAATTTCTGGCCCTGCAGCCTATAATCGTCGATTTTGAGGTTTTCCATGAACAAGGAACCCTTCAATTTTTCTATAAGCGCTTTATTCCTTTGCGATTCGAACTCGTGCAGGTCGCAGAAACGTTTCGGCTCCGTTCCATAAAGGAAAATTTCCTTCGTAACCCCCTCGTTGCAGTATTCGGTGGGCAAGAGTCCGGATTTCGCGCATACATTCAGTTCTACGAGTCCCGTATCTGGTTTGACAAAATTCTTCGGCTGAAGCCCTTCGTGGATCGATTTCATATAACGCGCCCACAACGGACCAGAGGCTACGGCCCCCGAAAGATTTATTCCCAACGAATAGCCGGGTTGATCAAAGCCAAACCAGATGGCTGTAGTCATGTAGGGAGAGAATCCGACCGTCCATGCGTCAGACCAGTTTTGGGTGGTGCCTGTTTTCCCTGCCATAGGCATCGTGAACCCTTTGACCGTGTTCGCAGCGTACTGCAGGGTTCCCCATTTAACCGTGCTCTGAAGCATGTCTACCATGATATACGCAGTCTGTGGGCTCATGAGCTGCATATTCTTCCCTTCTTTTTTCTGAAGGGCCCTGAGCTCCCGTTCCGGTTCGAGGATGATTTTCCCGCTCCTGTCCTCTATATATCGTATGGCGAGAGGCTTCACCTCTCTACCCTGATTGGGG
>CAZWAS010000221.1:0-1737 GCA_964631915.1 uncultured Spirochaetales bacterium
CAGATCGCTCAGGAGATCTTGAATCGTCGCGACATCCCCGTACTCTTTCTTTCGTCGCATACTGAAAAAGAAATTGTCGAGAAAACGGAGAAAATCACTTCTTTCGGATATGTCATCAAAAATACGGGTTTGACCATTCTCCTCGCCTCGATAAAAATGGCATTCAAGCTCCATGAAGCCCACAGGAAAATAAAAGAACAGAACGATGAAATCAAGGCGGCGAACGAGAGACTGAACCGTGCGAATGCCGAATTGCAAGCCATAAACCGGGAACTGCAGCACGCGAACAAGGAGCTGATCCGATCGGAACAAGAGGTGATGGAGCGGGATAGGGAACTGAGGGATGCACAGAAAAAAAGCGCCTCCCTGTTCGAAAATATGCTAGACGGATTCGCCCATTGCAGGATGCTGTACAAAGACGGTATTCCAGACGATTTCATCTACCTGTACGTGAATGATGCATTCGAGACATTGACCGGCTTGAAGGACGTTATCGGGAAACGAGTGACAGAGGTTATTCCCCGTATCAAGGAATTGAGCCCCGAGCTGTTCGAGATATACGGCCGAGTATCCCTGACAGGAGTGCCCGAGCGCTTCGAAATTTTTTTTAAACCGCTTGATATGTGGTTATCCGTGTCCGTGTACAGCACTGAAAGAGGATACTTCACTGCGATCTTCGACAATATCACTATTCGGAAGCGGACGGAGGAAGGCCTTCGCGAAAGCGAGGAGCGGTTTCGCCTCCTCGTGGAAAGCGCACCCGATGCTATTTTCGTACAGATCGACGGACAATTCGCCTATGCGAACCCTGCGGCGCTCGCTCTGTTCGGAGCCGAATCGCCGGATCGACTTCAGGGATGTTCCGTGGTGGAGCGATTTCATCCCGGCTTCCGTGAGAAAGAAGTGGAACGGATTACTACTCTGAATCGGATGAGAAAAGCGGTGCCCAGGATCGTAGAGACGATCGTGAAGTTGGATGGGACGCCGGTGGAAGTGGAAGTGTCCGCTGTCCCGATCCGGTTCCAGGAACAGAACGGCGCACTGGTCTTCGCCCGAAATATATCGGATCGAAAGCGATCCGAAGAATGGAGGTGAAATGATGTATACGCGTACGATTCTCAAAGAACTATTCCTTTTTTGCGCAGCGGCGACATACGGTCAGACTGACAGAGGATACGATGCGTTTTCCGACGGAACGAAGCAACTAAAAGTGTATTTCATCGGTCATGGGACGCTCATGCTCGATTATGCAGGAACCATCATCCACATCGACCCTGTGGAACAATACGCGGATTATACAAAACTGCCCAAAGCGGATTTGATCCTCGTCACCCATGAGCACGGGGATCATTTCGACCCCACGGCCTTGGCAAAGATAACGAAACCCGGCACCGTATTCATAGCAAACGAATCGGTCAGGAACAAATACGGATCGGGAAAAGCGCTCCGGACCGGCGAATCGACTGTCGAGTACGGAATAACTATTTCCGCTGTACCTGCATATAACACGACGCCGGGAAGGGACAGATTTCATCCCAAGGGCAGAGACAATGGGTATGTGCTCTCTTTTTCCGCCATGAAAGTCTATGTCGCAGGAGATACGGAAGATATACCCGAGTTCGCTGCGCTTCCCAAAATCGATGTAGCGTTCCTCCCCATGAACCAGCCGTATACCATGACGCCCGAACAGGTTGCGGATGCTGCGCGGGTCATAAAACCGAAGGTGCTCTATCCGTA
>CAZWAS010000221.1:1757-2702 GCA_964631915.1 uncultured Spirochaetales bacterium
CGGGCAAGCTTTTGTCGCTCCTCAAAGATCTCAAGGGTACGGAAGTGAGGATCAGAGATCTGAAGTAGCGAGTGCGACAGGAAAAACATCCGGGAGAGGGGGAGCTTCTGCCTTCGGGGTCCCCGGACATGCCGATCATTTGGTACCGAGCATACCTTTTTTCAGATCGTTATCTGCTGGTTTGCTGCCGAGCCAGATGCCGAAAGCGGCTTTTTTGAACTCGAGGCCTGGGATTGTGGTTTTTTTCGCGCCGTTTAAGCTGACGCTCACGCCCTGGCCCGGAACATAGATTATGTCGTATATCGTTCCTTTTTTCGAATTTTCCGAAAAGCATGCATTGAACGTTGCAATGCTATCCGACAGGGAGGATAGCGAGGCTCCTGCGCTGTTTCTGAATCCCTCGTTCCAAGCATCGATGATGCTTTTTTTATCCACATCCATCAGAAAGTGGAGTCTGATCGCCATAGGTTTGTCCTGTTCGATGAGTGCTGCTGCATCGGAAGATTTCGTCTCTACATATAAAGCCCCTGCATATACTTGAAAGAAAACCTTTGTCCTGATGCCTGCACCATTCAACACGAGGTCGGCGCCGTCCACCCTGAAGGTGTCCGGGATTGTTACTCCTGCTATGTCCTTTGCGAAGGCTCCGGTAGAGAAGGTAGCGAAGCAGAGCGCGGCAAAAAGAAAAATGGCGGATACTTTTTTCATACATGCTCTCCTTGTGCGGTCGAGTACTTCGTACTTTCAGCACTCTGTGCTTCAAGTACTTCGTACTTTCAGCACTCTGTGCTTCAAGTACTTCGTACTTTCAGCATACGGGGCGTGAAAGATGCTTGTCAAGGAGCAGGAATACGATCTTCCAGCATACGCCTTGTCCCTGCTGCAGGGAAAGCGTGCCGGAAAGCTGCCTCACCAGCGCTTCAGTGAGCTTCAGACCGAGCGATT
>CAZWAS010000222.1:0-2654 GCA_964631915.1 uncultured Spirochaetales bacterium
TGCATTTCTTTCCCCTTTTTCGGGCCGCATCACGGTTTCTCTTTCTCATAGGCTCGAAAAAGGCATTGTGGTTTGCAATTACAATATAGATCACTTCCAGGATTATATACGCGTCTCTCCCGGCGAAAAGACGTCGGTTTTTATCACTGACAGGAACGGTTTGGTCATTGCATGCAATGATTCCTCCGGCCTCTCAGTGGGCATGAATCTGAAGAATCTGCCCTCCGTGCAGAAAGCAATCGCCGGTGTCGAAGGAAGCTTCAGTGAAACGCTGAACGGAGAAAGAGGATATATTAGTGTCGCTTCGATCGATAAGCCCGCATGGGTCCTCGCCGCATTCGAGACCCAGAGAAATGTGTCGGGTTTGGTAAGATCAGGGGTGAAAATCACTGCAATCTTCATGACCATCTTTTCGGTTTTGGCTGCTTTTTCTTGTTTCTCGTACTCCGGCGTTTCCTTCGTCCTCTCGGGTTGCTTGCTGCTCAGACGAAACTCATTGCAGAGGGAAAGCAGGTCGCGCTCCCCGATTCTTCGTATCGGGAAATCGGTGAGCTTGTGAAAAACTTCGATACGATGCTCCGTACCCTCAGCATGCGGGAAAACGAGCTGGAAAAATCTCTCAGGGAGAAGAGTGTACTGCTGAAGGAAGTACATCACCGGGTAAAAAACAACATGCAGGTTATTATATCGTTGCTTCAGCTTCAGTCGAAATACGCCGAAAGCGAAGCGTTGAAGGCCGTTGTGGCAGAAAGCGTGCTCAGAATTCGTTCGATGGCGCATGTGCATGAATTGTTCTATCAGCAGGAGGACTTCAAAGGAATTCCGACGGATAAATATGTGGAAACCCTCCTCGGCGGCATTTTCCCGGCCGATTCTCCACTCGCATGCGCCGTGACCCTCGAAAAGGATATCGAGTCCTTGTACTTAGACTTGTCCTGTGCTGTTCCCATAGGTCTTGTCCTGAATGAGATTCTCACCAACGCGTTCAAGTATGCGTTTAAAGGGAGGGAGAGGGGGAAGCTTCGCATATCCATACACACAGAAGGTGGAAACCGGGTAGTGCTTGTTGTCCAAGACGACGGAATAGGATTTCCTTCGGATTTCTCGATTGAAAACGCGAAAACCCTCGGATACATATTGATCAAATCTTTGGTGCAGCAACTTCAGGGTACCTTGAATGTGACAAGTTCAAACGGAACCCGTATCGAAATCAGATTTCCTCTTTCACGTTTGTAGGCCGTCTGTGCCCTTCAGAGAAAACTCACTATCCATACGACGAGCGGTATAGTGAAGAATCCGAAGATCGTAGTAATGAATACGCATTCGGAAGCATAGGTATGGTCCGAGCCGTTCGCCCTAGCGAGAATCGCTATGGTAGTCATTGAAGGCAAAGCTGCGAGTATTGTAAGCGTGAGCGTCCCTGTGCGATTGAACAACCAGCCTGCATTCGATGCGAGTAGATATACCGCGACAGGGGTTGCTATCATCTTCAAGGCTACCGTGAGAAACACCGATACCCGTTTGTAGATAGTTCTGAAATCGATACGCGTGAGGCTTCCCCCTATGTAGATCATGGAGAGGTATTTTGTCGTTCCGCCGAGTCCGTTCAGGGTATCGTATATGATTCCTGTGAGTCGGAAATTGAAGGCGCAGAATATGAGCGCCACTACGAGTGTGACTGTCATCGGATTGATCAGGCGCTTCAGGCCGGACTTTTTCTGCCCGCCGGATGTGAGATATGTCCCCAAAGTCCAGAGCAGCGTATGATCGGCGAGAGAAAAAATAGAAACAAAGAAAATACCCGCTTTTCCGAACAGAGCCTCGATAAGTGGTATGCCGATGAACCCCACGTTCCCGAACGTCGTTTCCGCCGTGTGGACCTTTGCTGTTTCTCCGCGCAAGCCCGTGATTTTTGCGGTGAGTTTCCCGATGAGAAAAAGCAGACCTATGAGCGCAAAAGACACGAGCAGAAAAGGATATGAGTTGAGAATCTCGTTTCTGCCTGCTGAAGAAGGAACGAGAGTGATGATGAGTGCGGGTAAGGTTATGTTCACGATGAGTTTTGTGAGCGCATTGAGAGAGGAGTCTGTCAATACGCCGGTTTTCGTAGCTATGACGCCGATCGCAAAAAGAAGTGCGAACACCGTCATCTGTTGAACGAGCATGCCGATTTCTATCATGGTAGCCATACCCTATCACAGGAAACGAATTGCGAAAACCTCAGTACAGCGATAGTCTATAGAGTTTTCTAAAGTACATCGGTGATTCTTGCCTGTCGTTGTATCTTTGACTATATTAAAGACAACCATGAACAAGATGCGGAACCGAAGAGCACGATTCGATACGATGCTGTTGATACTGTTCGTAGCTGTTCTCGTGCTGGCGATTTTGTTTCTCGCAATTCCCGTTTTCGCGCTACCGGCTTTCTTCAGCCTGTGCTTTGTTTTGTTCATATCGCGCGGATCGTTCATTTTTTCGCAAGCAAGACTATTTTCTCTCATATCCGTTCACGCATCTCGAGCACCTCCGAAGCAGTGATTCCACACACGTACTGTTGTTGTCTCGTTTTCTGATCTGCAGAGGAGGATACTATGAAAAAAAAACCATATAATACTCTCGGTATTAAAGAAAGAATCGCCTTTGCCCTCCAAAGG
>CAZWAS010000223.1:0-1604 GCA_964631915.1 uncultured Spirochaetales bacterium
GAGAACGGATACAGCTCTTCGGCAGTCCGTGCAACTTCTTCAAGCCCTTTATTGAATTTGCCGAGCTTCCAAACGGATCCCTCTTTCACCACAGTGAATATTTCTCCTCCATACGCAAGGATCGTCGCATGAGGGAACACCTCGGCATCCCCTTGCTTTTTCACTGTAAGCGTTGCGGGGTCAACAAGCACGAGGTAAGGTTTCCCCCCGTCTATTTCCGCAATAGCGAGAAGCGCTCCTTCGAATACCGCGATCTGTCTTCCTACCACCGTAATATTCTTCGACTCCTTCACAATTTTGCCGTTCGCAGTATCCAGAAGCCGGAAGTTCCCGTAGGGAAGCCCTCCCCGTTCGAACACTTTTAGGAAGTACATGGTTTTGGTCTGTCCAGCCGCCGATCCGCTTGCAGACGGCATCGCTCCTGTTGCCACAGTTCCCGTGCCACTATCCTGTACAGCCTTGGCCTCTTCCTTTTCGATGAGCGTCTGCGTATCCCGGGCTATGGCTTCCCGCTCGGTTCGTATATCCTCTTTTTTTTCTTCCACCCTGGCCTTTTCCTGAGCCAGTTCCTGTTTTTTCTCCTCTGTTTTTGCTTTTTCTTCAGCTATGGCTTTTTCTTCAGCCTTAACGGATTCTTCTTTCTTCGCAATGTCTGCAGCTTTTGCCGGATCTCCCACCCCTGTTCCTTCGGCTTTCTTTGCTTCTTCGAGCTCGCCCTTTTCCCGAGCGAGTGCATCCTCGCGCTGCTTGATGGCCGCCTCTTCGCTTTGTATCTTTTGTTCTTCCGCAGCAATTCGCTCTTCTTCTTTCTTTACCTCTTTCTCCCGGAATTCGACCATGCTCTTTCTTTGGTCGACTCCCATATCCTCCTGCGTTCTTAAATCCTCGACCACCGCCCGTCCTGCCAACTCTCCCGATTCGGGCACTCCTCCTGTGATTCTGCCGGTGAGAGGAATCACGATCTTCGTCATCCCCGGCCAATCGCTGTAGAGCCTTGACAATCCGGCATCGTTGCGGGACATGTGAGCCATGACCGCGGTTTTGTATTTGGACGAGAAGTATTCGAGATTCCCTCTGTATACCGCGTTATACACGGTGATGAATTCAGCCAGAAGATCCGAATCGACCCGTGTGTAGCCGAACGCTTCCGAAAGATACCCTGACAATATGCGCCGCAGGTTCTTTATGTGATCAACGCTCGCTTCTTTTTCGACGACAAATATATCCGCATCGAAAAGCGTCTTTTCCTGAGGCTCGATAACGCGGATGATCCTGTATTTGTCGAAATAACGGAACTCTCCAGAAGCGCCAGGTCTATTTTTCCCGAGCTCCATACCTATGCCGTAAATTTCACGTACCGTATCGATTTTCGCATGAGTACCCTGATAATTGATGAACTCCACAGTGTCGGGCTGTACGGTCTTCACTTCTTCTTGCTCAACGTCCACTGCTGCGATAAGGAAGACCACCATCAGGAACATCGCACCAGCCAGTCCTATTTTCTTCATTCACAGCTCCTCACGAACAGTTTATCATCGTTATTATACCGCGATTTTTTCACCGCCTCATCTCCTCCAGGAAATTCAGCGCATCGCTCCTGACCT
>CAZWAS010000223.1:1614-2453 GCA_964631915.1 uncultured Spirochaetales bacterium
GCGAAAAGTCCCCCTTAAACAAGAGAGCGATTATCGCATGGGCCGAAGGATCGGCGAACCCGCCGTGATACCTGAATATCTGCCTGAGCGTAAACAGCACTTCTTCCGCCATTCTCTGCTGCACCGGTCTTCCAGGAAAACGTTCCGAAATCCGTTTTAAAGTCCTCACCGTTTCTCCCTGTTCGTCCCGGCTCAGCAGGCCAAGAGCATGTACGGCCTGCGCCTGCACTTCCTCGTCGTAGAGTGCTATGCGTATCAACGTACCCTTGGAAGTCATGCTTCCGATCTGTCCCAAAAGGAAGCAAGCCCTCGAACGGGCTGCTGCTCCCAACGAAGAAATATCACCTCTCCTCGTTCGTACATTTTCAACACCTTCAAGCGCTATTGTTTCAAGAAGATATACGATATACGGCTCGGCATTTCCAGCACCAATTTTCAGAAGTTTCTGCTCGACTTCTTTGAAGAACATGTTCCTATATTCCGGATTTCCGGATACTACAAGCGCTCGCAAATAGTGATAATCCGGATTCCCCGAAAAATCGGATTCCCGGTATTCAGGTATCGGCGCATCCGTCCTTGCGCCCCTCGAAAGATCCCTGCGTTCGCTTGGCCATACGGAATCCTGAAACTTTTTCCCCTTGAAAGCGTACAGAATCCAATCCGATGAGCCGAAATACATGGTTCCGTCGGTCGATGCCGCGGGTTGCGTAGGTCTGCCTTTTGTGGGCAGAACCCACAGAGCTTCGCCCTGCCAGGTATAACAGGAAACAAAACGCTCGGACGATGGGACTATTAGCGTATCATCTTCCAGCACAGTCGCAGGTCCCGAAGCCTTGCCT
>CAZWAS010000224.1:0-2391 GCA_964631915.1 uncultured Spirochaetales bacterium
CGAAACGTTGTTCACAGAACTGACTCGGCTGTGTATAAAGCCGTATTACCTCTTTCAGGGCGACCTCGCCTCGGGCACAGGACATTTCCGGGTTCCGCTGGACAAAGGGTTTTCCCTCCTACGGGAATTGAACCACAGATTATCCGGCCTTTCTTTGCCTACGTATGCAGTCGATCTGCCGGGCGGCGGAGGCAAAATTGTGCTCGCCGAATCGAACCTTGTTTCGAAAGAAGAGGGATTTTACCGTTTCAGAAACGCGGAAGGTAGAGAGTATCTCTATCCAGCGGAATAACCGAAGTACCGCAGGTACATGACAGTACGAATGCCGGGCAGGGCTGCCGGAGGTGACCGAAGGTCATACCCGGAGGTACATGGATGCCGAGAGCTCAGCCGATGCCGTTCGATGTGTGATTTTCCGCTACCCATGGGTCTACAGCACTGCGGTACATCCTGTACTAATGATTACATATTGTACACTTTGTACATTGTACACTGCGCGAACACCTCTCTGTAGTGCTGAGACAAAGTCCAAAGAAAGGCAGTATTCAGCTTCCCTGCTTTGTTTTTACGGGAACGACGCCTGCAAGATCGCTTATCACATTTACGATTTCCGCATCGGTCGGGATAATAATTTTTGCATTATCCTTAAGCGCCGTTTCCACGGTCTGCAGTTTTTTCAGAAGTTGAGCATTGCCGGTGAAGTACTGGTTCGCAGCCTCGTTCACGAGTTTGATGGCGGCAGCCTCTCCTTCAGCCTCGAGGATCCTTGCCTGCTTCACCCCTTCCGCTCTCTTTATCTCCGCGCGTTTCTGACCGTCCGCTGCGGTTTCGGTGGCTGTGGCGAAGTCGACTGCAGCTATCTTCTCGTTTTCCGCTTTCACGACTTTGTTCATGGTCTCCTGAACGTCTTTAGGCGGATCTATCTCTTTGAGCTCCGTCCTCACCACATCGATGCCCCAGGTGCTCGTTTCCTCGAGCAACGTCTTCAGGAGTTCGGAATTGATCCGCGACCGTTCGCTGTTTGCGGACTTCAGCGTCATAGTGCCGATAATATTACGCAGAGTAGTCCTCGCGAGATTGACGATCTGGATCTGATAATTGTTCACATTATAGATCGATTTTTTGACGTTCTCTTCGTCGGATTTCACTCGGAAATACACCTGGGCGTCCACCCGCGCATTGAGATTATCGTTGGTGATAATCTCCTGAGGCTGGGCATCGACCATCTGCTCCGTCACATTCACCCTGAACATACGTTCCACGACAGGAATGATCCAATGAAACCCTGGTTCCGCAAACCGTCTGTACTTGCCAAGCCGTTCTATGAGCCCGCGGTGAGTCGGCCTCACAATGCGGATACCAGAAAGAAACAGAATAAAAACTATGAAACATCCTATGATTATGGCAACGATTCCCCCTGTGCTTATACCCATACCGCACCTCCTTGATAGCGATCTTCGTTTTTTCCGGAAAAGAATTCTTCGGCGAGCATATGAGCGTACCGACCAACTCCTTCTCCATCTTGGCTGAAATAACCTTCCCCCGTATCCGCAGAAAGCGGACCACTTCCGGATCGTTCAGCATACGGTATATGTTTCGTAATCCGACGGATCGATGGGAGATAGATAGCATTTTGTGCCGATGAAGGTTTTATAGCACTTCATGACAGCCTCCTTTTTTCGAGCAAGCGTACGCCTCTCCGTTTTCGGTGCGGGAAATGCCATCTTTCCTTACTGGACAGTATAAACCTCTGGCTCCGAGAAGTCTATTTATTTTCCTTTTTTTTATCTTTGAGGAGCGCTGAAAACGGATTGTATGTGAGGCCGTCGTCTCGTTCCTGCCTTCCCTGCTCGCGCTTCGGACCGGTCGACCCGGTCGCAGGAGGTTTCTGCCCGGAGTGCGTGGTTTTCTTTTCTACGGTCGCAGATCGAAGCGAAGAAGCAACCGGATCGGATTTCATGGACAGAGCTATGCGTTTCCTTTGCACATCGACTTCGAGGACTGTGACCGTCACTTTCTGATGCACCTTCACCACATCCGAAGGATTGGAGACGAACGAATCGGAAAGCTGGCTTACGTGCACCAGTCCGTCCTGGTGAACGCCTATATCCACGAATGCGCCGAATGCAGTCACATTCGTCACAACGGCAGTTTCATGCCCGCCTTCACGTCTTCTATGCTGTTCACTCCGTCCGTAAAATTGAATACTTCGAATTCTTTTCGTGGATCCCTACCGGGTTTTTCCAATTCCTTCATAATATCGAGGAGCGTCGGCAAGCCGATTGTCTCACTCACATAGTTCTTGAGTTCTATCTTTTTCCTGAGCGAACCGTCTCTGAGCAGATCCGACACTGAGCACCCCAGATCTCTGGCCATGGCTTCCACTACAGG
>CAZWAS010000225.1:0-2337 GCA_964631915.1 uncultured Spirochaetales bacterium
GCTCCTGTGGATTGGGATGAACCGCTCGAGCACAGGACGGTCCGCATCATATTCCCTATGACAGTACCACAAGAAACCGTAAACGATGCGTTCCTCACATCCATCAATTTCCGCACAGAGAAGTTCGTGAACGAGAATAAAATGGACTTCTACGGAACCAAGGGAAACGACGGAAATTTTTACTTCACCGTCCGCTTTCATCAAGATCGGGTTCCGACCCAAAAGAGCATGCGCCTCCAATTCTATATGAACCCTGAGGCAGCGCGCATAGATCTGTCTCAAGCGAAGATCGTTACGGAAAAACAGACTGCTTCAGGCGGACAGACCGAGCGATCTCTGCAGGAGGAAGCGGCGGCATATGACGATCTGCAAACGAAATCCCGTAGAACATCCTTAGCCTTGTTCATCGCGTTCTGCATTATAGCAGGAGTGATCATCGTATTCTATGTCCTCAAAACCAGAGGCTACGAACAGGCTATCGGTCGCGTCGAAAAAATAAAATGGGCCGGAGACAACTGGACTCCGCCGAAAATCATCATTGGATCGTACCAGGTTCCCGGGAAAATCGTGAAAGACCTACACCCCGTAGAGGTCTGCCTGCTCCTGGAAATGCCGCTGAGCGAGGCTGTATCCATCATGCTCGAGGGATTGAAACGGCAAGGTATTCTGGAAATTGTTCAGGAGAACCCGCTCCAGATAAAAATGCTGTCCGCTGAAAAATCGCAGGATCCGCTCGAAGAGGACTTTCTCCACGCATTCGACACCAAAGGCTTCGTGCTCTCAGGCATACTTGCGGACTTTTTCGAGAAAATTATTGCAGGCATTCAGGAAAAGCTTTGGGATTGCGATCTCGAAGCCACCAAGGAATACTATAAGAAAAAGCTCGAACAAGGAGATGCTGAAACCCAGCAGGAAGAGCGGAATCTGAGAACCGATGCGGATACCCGTATGTTCATCTATTGGGCATCCTACAGACATGTGCACACACACACCGTGTATACGAGGATGGTGCTTCCGCAGGAGTTCGCCGGCGGATACCAAAACTTCATGGCCTCTGCCGCCTGCTTCCAGGGCTGCTTCACTCCGCCTGCCGCCCAAACGGGATCGGTCAATGCGTGTTATTCGGCATGCCATAATGCCTGTCATTCGGCATGCCATTCGGCGTGTCACTCGGCATGCCATTCGGCGTGTCATTCCGCATGTCATTCCGCATGCGTATCCGGAAGTGCCCATTGAAACGCAAAGAACTCGCATGGATATCCGAATTCTACAAGACACTCAAACCCCATCTGTTCCTCCGCGATGAGGATAATGTGCTCATCCTTCCTCCGAATATGGTGTATAAGGTGAACAGAACAGGATACAAGCTCCTTAAGTTCCTTGCTCAGGGAGGCCGCATCGAGGACATTGAAGAACTGGACGATGAGGAAAAAGCAGGAGAAGTACAAGCGTTTTTCACCGACCTCAAGGATATTTTTTCTGGCGAGTTGAAATCCGTCGAAGGCCGCGCCGCGATCGAACGCACTGCTTACGGATTCGATTTCACGAGACTCCCAGTTCTGGGCGAGATAGCAGTAACATACCGGTGCAACAATTCCTGCCTTTTCTGTTATGCGGCATGCGGATCGGGGAAAAGTGTCGAGCGAGAACTCGAACTCGGTGACATAAAAAAAATAATAGATATATTCAAAAATGAGGCGAAGATTCCGTTTTTCTCCTTTACAGGAGGCGAACCGCTCCTCAGAGACGACCTCGAGAGCATGATACGATACGCATGTTCCTTGGGACTTTCGGTGAACCTCATAACCAACGGAACGCTCGCAACGGAGAAACGGGCGAAACTGCTTTTCAAAAGCGGACTCAGGACTGCACAGGTCAGCGTAGAGGCTCCCCTCGCCGAACTTCACGATGCGCTTACGGGTACACCTGGCTCCTTTGTCCGCTGCATGGAAGGGATGCGCAATCTCATAAAAGCAGGAATATCCGTTCAGACAAATACCACGATCAACAAAAAAAATGCTTCCGCTGTTGCCGATATACCGGAGCTCCTCAGAGACTTGGGAGTAAAAAGGTTTTCCATGAATCTCTTCATCCCCACCGCGGATGTGCAACAGAACAGGGAACTCTTCCTCCCATATTCGGAAACCGGCCCCATAGTCGATCTCGTCAGGAAAAAAGCGTTTCAAGCTGGCCTCACATTCTACTGGTATTCACCTATGCCTCACTGCATCTATAATCCCTTGGCCAAAGGCATGGGCAACAAATCGTGCGCTGCCATGGACGGATTGCTTTCTGTATCCTCCAGAGGAAAAGTGCTGCCCTGCTCTTCGTACAACG
>CAZWAS010000226.1:0-2325 GCA_964631915.1 uncultured Spirochaetales bacterium
GATCTTCCAATGACCTTTTTTAACTATCAAATTGCGAACTTAAATATACACGATCAATCTATGGCCTCATAAGAAAGCGCCCTACATTCACTTGTTCGTAATCCGGTTGAATAGAGAATTGCATTGAACACTCCGAAAGAAAATCTTTTTCCCCATTGCTTTCTGAACTCTGCTACCGATAATGGGAAAAGAGTTTGCAATTCTTCATCGGTCGAAATTTCTTTTTCTTTGTTTTTTACTTCTGGTGGGACAATATCATCAGGATGAAAGAGTATTAGATTATCTCTCCGCATGTCTTTCAGAATAATGCAAAGAGTATTAAAAATATGACGTTTTGTCTGACTTGAAAAAAAAAAAAAAAAAATCTATTATTGTAGGCGATAATTCATAAAAAAAGCATTCCCGAAGCGCGGCAAGATATGTATATCAAGTCTACTCCTCTGTTGGGAAAGCGTCTCCATGAGAATGTTTTTCCCGCTGCCCGTAGTCCTCTGATACCACGGGCAGGAAAAGGCAATGAAGTAGTTCTATGCATAATCGCTGAACGTCTTCAGACCGCGAACCTGAGCAGAAATACCAGCCCGATCAGATGCATATTTATCCGCAAATTTTCTCGTGATCTTCTTGTTCTTATGCGGATATGTGTTGTATGATAGGTGTTTCTCCACGAAGCTTATAATACCAATAACCGTTTCGCTCTTTAATGCAGTACGGATCAGGCTGCTTCGACATATGTTTTACCTCTGTTTATCGGGGCACAATACAGGGTACAATTTTCAATTATGGAAAATTCTCTATTTTCACATATGTAATAATTCGTTGCAATATAATGAATTATATTTGCGTCCAGCACGACTCGAACGGGCGACCTACTGCTTAGAAGGCAGTTGCTCTATCCAGCTGAGCTATGAACGCATGAAGCGGTTGGCGCCGCCTTCCGATCGGGATGAGAGGACTCGAACCTCCGATTTCCTGCTCCCAAAGCAGGCGCCATAGCCGCTAGGCAACATCCCGTCGAGAAAAACCGCGAAGCGGCTTTTCATACAATTCGGAGTTCCGCAGGAACAACATCCCGTCGAGAAAAACCGCGAAGCGGCTTTTCATACAATCCCGGAGAAAAAACAGTATACGGATTTCATTTTTTTTGGTCAAGCAGAATCCTGGCATGTCCTCTATCAATGGCGCTATCGCAAGGTGGAAGCTGTTTTTCCCCCCTCGCTCTTCGCCTTCTATACATGCGGGTTTACAGCGAGCTTTTATAGCGGTATAACGTATATGAGAATATGCTAAGAAACCGATCGATCTTCGCAAACATCGCCCAAAGTTCTGTAAAATTCTATGGCTCACTTTTTCTTGTTTTTTTCACGCTTCTTTTCATCCTTGTAACACTTGCCGGCGGTTACCGTGAAAATCTCACGAACATGCGAAAAAACGAGATCAAAAGGCTTGTGGACATTGCCATACATACCATCCAGCCGATCATAGTTCGGCATGAAAGGGGAGAATTGGCCAGAGAGGAAGCGCTCCGCCAGGTTCGGGACATCGTAGGCAGAATGACATATAGAAGCGAAATTATGGACAACTACATCTTTATGAGCTCTTATGAGGGAACCATGCTGGTACAGCCTTTGGAACCGCACCTGCAGGATACGTACCAGTGGGATGCGCGGGATATAAAAGGTAACTATTATATCCGTGAATTAGTAAAAGCGGCCAGAAGTCCCGCAGGTGACGGTTTTGTATTTTACTATTATCCGCCTCCCGGCAGTACGAATCCGGGGGAAAAGCTCTCCTATGTGAGAGGTCTCGACAGTCTCGGTTGTTACATCGGAACCGGCATGTACTTTCCCGATATCAATGCGCTTATCGCAAAATATCTTTTCTCCCCTCTCTTCATCATTGTGGTCGCTTTTTGCGTCGTTTCTTTTCTCTTTGCTTTTTCTTTACGACCCTTGGCGCTTTGCATAAAGATCCTGGTAAAAACATTTCAGGACATCAATAATAATCCTATGCGTATTCCTTCGATTCCCAAAGAAACCTTCCGTATCGGATCGGAAGAGTATGAAATTCTCAAGGCATTCGAAGATATGTTGAAAACCATGGCCGAGCACAGAGAGCAGATAGTGCTGAAGGATAAATATTCTTCGTTGGGAGTATTGGTCGCGGGGGTTGCACACGAGATAAACAATCCTAATCAATTCGTGCTTTCGAATGCGGGGCTTTTGGTCGACATCTGGAACGATGTACGACCTCTTTTGGACGAATACCAGCAAGGATACGGCGACTTTACCCTAGCAGGGGTGAATTATTCTTCACTAAAAAACG
>CAZWAS010000227.1:0-2277 GCA_964631915.1 uncultured Spirochaetales bacterium
CTTTGAAAAAAGACCTTGCAACAGAAATCGAGTCCCACGCGATACAGAACTTCGAACTCATAGGGAATCTCGAGGTCATCTCCATCATCGGAGAGAACATGCGGGGGACACCTGGTATTTCCGGTAAACTGTTCAGCGCCTTAGGCCAGAAAAAAATAAACGTGCTGGTCATTGCTCAAGGCTCATCGGAACGTAATATTTCATTTGTGATAAATTCTGATCAGAGGATCGATGCCTTGAATACCATACACAAAGCGTTCCTGGGGGTATAGATTATGAAATTCGCAAGTACACGGAATCCGCAGAAGCTCGTGAGTTTCAAAGACACCGTGTTTCAGGGGTTGGCTCCGGATGGTGGCCTGTACGTACCGACCACTATGCCCGATATGAGCAAGCTCTTTGAAGGTATGAATGAAAAAACCTCATTCGTTGACATTGCAGAGACCATAACAAAAATACTGGCATCCGACGAACTTTCCCCCGATGCAATATCACGCATAGCAAAGCGGGCATTTCCTTTTTTACCAGAACTGAAAAGACTGACGGAAAACATACACATTCTCGAACTCTTTCACGGTCCTTCCTGCGCATTTAAGGATTTCGGGGCATCGTTCCTCGCAACGACTATGGAAGAATTTCTCAACAAAGAAGAACGAAAAGCCATAATACTCACAGCAACGTCAGGAGACACGGGGAGCGCTGTAGCGCAAGCTTTTTTTGGCAAAAAAAACATAAACGTGGTGATTCTTTATCCTTCCGGAAGAGTGAGCCCACTCCAGGAAAAACAACTCACCACTGTAGGAGGGAACGTCACGGCATTGGAAGTCAAAGGTTCGTTCGACGATTGCCAAAACATGGTGAAAAAAGCATTTGTAAATCCGAAGCTCATTTCCCAACTTCCTTTGACTTCGGCGAATTCTATCAACCTCGGCAGGCTCGTGCCCCAGGCATTTTATTACATATACGGCTTCACCAGAACAAAAAAATCCCCTACAAAGGCTACCTATTTCTGTGTTCCGAGCGGGAATTTTGGAAACCTCACCGCAGGCATCTATGCGTGGAAATGGGGGCTTCCGGTCAAAGGATTCATCGCAGCCACGAACATCAACGATGTAGTCCCCGAATATCTTCAATCGGGACTGTTTAAAGCGCGCCCTTCGGTGCAGACGCTGTCGAATGCCATGGATGTGGGAAATCCGAGCAATTTCGAACGGCTTATGGCCCTGTTCGCAAACGATTGGAACAAAATACGCACTGTCATATACGGGGAAGTCGTAAGCGATACGGAAACACTTGAAACGATACGGAAAGTGTACGAAGAATACCACATATTTATAGATCCACACACTGCAGTCGGCATACTCGCAGCCGAACGGTTCAACCGGAAATCATCCAATGATAATTCGGATATCATCGTTCTCTCGACAGCCCATCCGGGGAAATTTCTGGAAACCGTTGAAGAAGCTACCGGCAAAAAACCGCAGCTTCCCGATGCGCTTGCCCGGGCTCTGAAGCTTCCCAAACAATCCGTATTGATCGAAAATTCGAGCAAAGCTCTCGAAAACTTTCTGCTTGATACGTTTACTTGAGGGACGGTTCCATTTCTCATACAATTCTCGACCAGAATGTGGTAGAGTTATAAGGAAAGGAGATTCCCATGAAAAAAACAGCAATCTCTTTTTTTCCATTTCTGCTTTCCCTCATAACGATGTGTGTCCTGCTCTCATGTGCGGGGTTAGGAAAATCATACGAACCTGTGCAAAAACAGAAAGAAAACAGCACTGTTTCAGATCGATCTGCGCCGGGGAAAAAACCCGTCGCACCAAAGGGAGAACCGCCCCAGGATACTGCGAAACCCGACAGCGAAATATCAGTTCCTCAAGTTGCAGCGGTAAAAACCGAAGCATCCCCCAGTCCATCACCGAAAGAAGGGAAGATCAAGACCGCGGATGCTTCTGCGAGAGAGGATTCTTTCATTTCAGAAGAAAAAAAATCAGGAGGGATTACGACGTTCGCTTCGGAAACCACATCGAAACTTGACCCAAGACCTCCGTCAGTACCACGTTCAGCGAATCCTTCCGTTTCCGGACTCAAAGCAGGATTCGCAGACGATAACAAACAGTTCAACTATTTCGTGAATTTCCTGAAACAGTATGAATTGGTTCCGCATATACCCATACCCGTCCAGGAACGGTTCGTTGTCACGGTAAGAGACCGAGAAAACAAAACCGTGCCGAATGCTCGCATAGAAGTGCTCGCGGGCAACACCCTACTCTG
>CAZWAS010000228.1:0-816 GCA_964631915.1 uncultured Spirochaetales bacterium
ATGCCGATCCCTGTATCCTTTATGGAAAGTACGACGTAAGAGCCCGACGGAATCTCGCCGAGCTGCGTCATAAGCGGCTCCGAGAGCGTACGCAGTTTCGTTTCGATGGTGAGCACTCCGCCGTCCGGCATGGCATCTCGAGAATTGACCGTGAGATTGATAATGACTCGCTCGATTTGGCTCGGATCCACATGCACGAAAGGTTGAGGGGCTTCAAGGTACGTCCGTATTTCTATTTCTTCCGTGATGAGTCGTCTGAGCATTTTTTTCATATCAACGATGAGATTGTTCAGATCTATGACCCGAGGGTTTAGCACCTGCGTCCTGCTGAAAGCGAGGAGTTGCCTGGTAAGCGTCGCAGCTTTCATGGCGGCATTTTGTATGCCTTCAACATCCTTGCGCAGGGAATCATCGCGGGAAAGATTTTCTAGAATAAGATTGCTGTATCCGGTTATCACGGTCAAGATGTTGTTGAAATCATGCGCTATGCCTCCGGCAAGTCTTCCTATTCCTTCCAGTTTCTGTGCCTGGTACAACTGTTCTTCCAGCTTTTTGCGTTTCGAAATATCATTCAGTACCCACACGATACCGAATCTGTTGTGCGCTTCATCTTCCAAAAAAGAAGCGGTAAGCTCGATTGGGATCGTAACGCCGTTTTTCGGAGTCAATTCCGTATAGGAACGGCTATCCGTCAGTTTCTCCAAGTCTTTGATGGGAAATACTTCTCGGAACAGTTTTCCCGAAGCATCCGCTCCGCTGATGTGGCCCAATGATTCCGCAACCGGATTGATGAATTGAATTCTTTGGTTCGTATCT
>CAZWAS010000228.1:826-2264 GCA_964631915.1 uncultured Spirochaetales bacterium
GTAACGACGACAGCATCTGCTATGCTGTTCAGCGTCGTATAAAAAAGCCTCTCCCGCTCCTTGAGTTTGTTTTCCATGCTGTGGCGGTAGAGTGCCATTTCAATAGCCGTTCTGAGTTCCCTTTCCTCAAAGGGTTTGATGATATACCCAAACGGTTCGATCCTTTTCGCACGTTCGATCGTGGTCTCGTCTGCAAAAGCGGTGAGCAGAATAACAGGGATGTTGTATTTTCCTTTGACGATATCGGCTGCCTCGAGGCCATCCATTTTCCCCTGAAGTTTGATATCCATAAGCACAACATCTGGTTTCAAGGTCTCGATTTTTGCAATTGTCTCTTCTCCGGATGCGAGTGTAGACGGAACGATGTATCCGTTTCTCTCCAGGTGTCGTCGTATATCGAGCGCAACAATGTTTTCATCTTCGACGACGAGGATTTTTGAACCTTTCATGTGCGTTCTACCTGTTACACCAACTTCTTTCTATCGTTATGCTATACAGTATAACCTAATTTCCTCAATTCCGCTCGTATTTTTTCCTTGTCGACCGGTTTCACGAGGTATGAAGTAGCTCCGCCCTTATTGAAAGCTTCCACAACATTTTTCGGATCTTCGAGTACAGTTGTCATGATGATTTTCACCTCATCGACCGGTTTTATTCCTATCGAATGTTCCATCTCCCGGATTTTTTTCAGAGCTTCCTGGCCGTCCATTTTCGGCATCATGATATCCATAAAAATCACGTCATAGGGAACACCTTCCTCCCATGCGATTCTGAACGCCTGAACCGCCTCTTCTCCGTCAACGACCACATCGCATTCTCCGTATTCGGCAAGCAGCTTCTGCATAAGCCGTCTGCTTCCGAAATCATCTTCCACAACAAGATTTCTCATATATTCCTCCAGCAATCCGTCTTGATGGTTTCAATAATCGAGCGCACTTTGTTCATATCACCGTTCCTGCATGCAAGCATGATCCTGAACATGTAATCGGAAACCGCAGGCAAGTTTTTGGACTCGGCCATTTCTTTTAAGGATTTCGCCTCCTTTCCGATGAGGGCACAGCAGTTTGTTGCATCGGACCGTTCCATAAGCGTATCGAATTGTTCCACGGCGGTCTTCAGAACCGAATAAGAGAACACATCGCATGTTTTCGTGCTCCACCCCTTGAATGTACCGTGCCTGACTCCCCCTCCGGCGCAGAGCTTTTCGAGGACAGAAAACAAGGTCCCGATATCGACCGGCTTTGCGATATATTCATCGATACCAGCTTCTCGGCACTTTTCAAGATCGCCGGGCAGAACATGGGCAGTAAGCGCAATGATCGGTATATCCTTACCGACGGTTTCCAGTGCCCCTTTTCGGATCTCTTTCGTGGTCGCTATCCCGTCGAGCTCCGGCATCTGGATATCCATGATGATACCGTCTACCGAAATATCGCGG
>CAZWAS010000229.1:0-1988 GCA_964631915.1 uncultured Spirochaetales bacterium
TCCCAGAGCTGGGCCTTATATCTCGGCCATGCGAATGAAGAAATCGCGCGGGTCGTGTACGAACATTCTCTCCATATGACGCATATCCACCAA
The DNA here is from genome assembly GCA_964631915.1 of uncultured Spirochaetales bacterium. GTDB lineage: Bacteria > Spirochaetota > Spirochaetia > CAZWAS01 > CAZWAS01 > CAZWAS01. The sequence continues at coordinate 94 of CAZWAS010000229.1, forward strand.
GGGTTCGATTCTCCTCCACGGTTTGCTTTGGCGAAAAAACTGGCAGAGCTCGCGCCAGAGAACTTCAACCGCGTGTCGTTCACAGTGGGTGGGGGGCCTGCAGTAGAGGCTGCTATGAAAATAGCGCTGAAAAACAGGGAGAATGCTCAGGAATTCATCTGCCTGTACGATTCTTACCACGGCACAACACTCGGGGTGTTGGGCGGCTCCTGGGTTTCCACGCTCGCGGGAGGCAAATTCATAGGGGGAGCGCGATTCAACAGACTGACCAAACAGTTCATACGGGTGCCTAATCCGTACTGTTACCGCTGCCCTCTTGGGTTGGATAAGGCGTCGTGCAGCATGATGTGTCTCAAAATCTTACGGCTTACCATAGAGCGGGGCGTGAACGGGCCGGTTGCAGGCATCGTCATGGAGCCGCTCCAGGCCTCGGGCGGTCAGATCATTTTTCCCAAGGAGTATGTGCAGGGAGTGAGAGATATATGTGACGAGTTCGGCATAATCCTCATATGGGACGAGATACAGACCTATTGCCGCATCGGCACCTTCTTCGCGAGCGGCTATTACGGGGTTGCTCCGGATATCATATGCCTCGGGAAGGGGCTCGGAGCAGGATACCCCATAGCGGCAGTGATCATACGCGACGGACTCGAAGGGTTCGCGCCGGATACCGAAGAGCTCCATACCTTTGCAAACAACTCCATGTCGCAGGTGGCTGCGCTCAAGCAGATCGAAATTCTCGAAAACGGCGTGCTCGAAAACTGCAATCGCATGGGTGCCTATTTCAGGAAAGGATTGCTGGAAATTCAAAAAGAGTTTCCGCAACTAGGAGATGTACGGCAGGCCGGACTCCACATAGGGGTGGAATTCGTAAAGGACCCCGTTACCAGGGAAGCGGATGCGGAACTCACAAAGAACGTCAGGGAATACGCGATCAAAAATGGTGTGCTTTTCGGCATAGGTGCAATGCTGAAGAATGTGCTGAAAATAAAACCGCCGTTTATCATCACGCCCAAAGAGGCGGACAAGGTGTTGGAGGTTCTGCGCGCGGCGCTCAGGGACTTGCTGTGACAGCGCTTTCCGGAAGGTGTATGCGGAATTGCGGAGAATCGAAGCGGGTATGATTGATATTCCGCCTGTTTTCCATTAATCTGTACCAGGTATGGGAAACAAAGGCATAGACGACAAGCAGATTCTCGCGTTCGAACGGCGCTCCCGTATTCTTGAAATCGTGAACAAGAATAAATCCATGTCCGTTGAGGAGATCGCTGCCCATTTTCCTGTGTCCGAAATCACCATACGACGGGATCTGGACAAGCTCGCCGAAGAGGGCATGCTCACCCGTGTACACGGCGGTGCGGTCGCTTTCACCAATTTCATTGTGGCGCCTCGCGCGTCCGAGCAGGCCGACAAAATCACAGAAGAGCAGATGCGCATAGGAAAAGAGGCTGCAAAACGGATCGTAAACGGCGAGTTCATAGTGCTCGAATCGGGCAGCACCTGTAATGCGCTCGCACAGAACCTCTGGGACAAGAAGAACCTGAAAGTGGTCACCGTGTCTCCCATTATCGCCATGGTGCTTGCCGACCTCACCGAAAAGCACAACCTCAATTTTGAAATCATACTGAGCGGCGGCATTCTGAATGTCTACAAGAATTTTCTGCTTGGACCGCATTCACGGCAGCTCTTCGAAACCATAAAAGTGGAAAAGGCGTTCATTTCGGTCACAGCCATCGACCTCGAAGCCGGCATAACCGCGGACAGCATCAACGAAGCGGAAATATCGAAAATCATCCTCGAAAAATGCGCCAAAAAACGGTACGGACTCATAACCTCCCACAAATTCGGAAAAACTTCCTTCGTCAAAGTAGCTGACGCGCAAATTTTCGACGAGG
>CAZWAS010000230.1:0-1913 GCA_964631915.1 uncultured Spirochaetales bacterium
CCCTTGTTTTTATTGTTCGTCAGATAATTCGAGGTAAGCATGATGCCGAGGGACGGAAAGGAGTCAGAGTAAAAATGTCGTTTCAACACCGTGAACCCTGCGGTTTTCAAATACATGGTGAGCGTCTTCAAGGTAAAATGGTATAGGTGTCTGGGAGAGTCATTGAGCGGCCATCTCTTCCGCAAGAGCCTCCTGCTCAGGCTATTGAAATTCTGTGTCGAAATGATCAGTTTACCCCCTGCTCGAAGAAGCGTGTTGATTTTTTCCAAAACTTTTTTCGGATCATGGAGGTGTTCGAGTACATGGTACAAGGTGACGAGATCGAAACTGTTTTGCGGCAACGAATGGATATGCATGATATCTTCATTGCAGATGGATATATAGGGGCGTTCGGTTTTTATAAAATCGATGGCTTTTTGCGAGATTTCAAGACCGTATACTGCGCAACGTTTGGTCCGGTAGAGCGCCTCAAGGAAATCGCCCTGCGAACACCCTATATCCAATACCTTCGAGTTTTCGTCGAGTTTTACCCGTTTGGAAAGGATTTTGATTCTGCGTTTCATGATCGTCGAATACGCGAAATGTTCCAACTTTTGGCGGATAAGACCGGTACGCGAAGACTTGAGCATATCCGTGGTATAGAATTCCGGATAGGAGAGATGGATCGTTTCCAAGGTCGGTCGAATCCGCTCATACACGAGGCCGCACTTCGTACAGCGGACGATTGGAAAGGTTCCGGGAACAGCTTTATATATATTATCTTCCGTATTGTATATCATCTTGAATTCTGAGTGACTACAAAAATTACACGATACGCACTCAAATTCAATACCTCTCATGTTTGAGCTCCTTGGTCTTAGTAAAGCCGGATTCTATCATATAAAGCGTGCGTTTTCCACACCCAAATGGAACACCATGGAGATACTGTTTTCACTATGGGGAATTCCGAATTATACTTAGAAACAGACAGTCCAGGAAAAAGGGAATAGAGCGGGAGAGAAATTATGGATGAATATGTCGTTCTGGAAACGAAAGACACACTCGAAAGGATGGCCGGAGACATGGAATTTCTCCGAGAATTGTACACTATTTTCCTGGAAGAACTGCCGGAGCGGGTCGCAGCGCTTGAAGCCGCGGTTTCGGCAAAAGATATGGAACAGGTAGCAAAAGTTTCTCATTCGCTGAAGAGCACTGCCGGTACGATCGGAGCAATTGCGTGTCAGAAATGCGCGGAAAAGCTTGAACATACTGCGCGCTGTATGGAGTACGAATCCGTTGTTTTGCTCATTCCACACCTCAAAACCAACCTTTATGAATTGAAATCGGCAATCGATTGCGAATTGCAGAAAATCTGATCGAAAAAGTGATAAAAATTGACCAATCGCATATTTAGAAGTAGAATGGTCACAAACGTAATACACGAGGTGGAGTATGAAGAACCCCTGGGATTTCCTGGAATCGTATAAAGGCAGGATGTTTAGAGGCACATGGCCGACACTTCCGGAGCTTTTCGCTATCACGGTTGAACGGTTTCCTTCGCGAAAATGCTTTACGACGTTCGATCCTGAGCATATTTCATTTACGTTCTCGGAAGCGAAAGAGAAAGTCGACGGAATCGTGAAACACCTCCTCGATCTGGGCATACAAAAGGGAGACAGGATCGCAGTCACCGGAATGGGCGTTGGCATACCTCGCCATACTCTGTGCCGGAGCAGTCGTCGTTCCCATCGACTATATGCTGAAAACATCGGAAACCGAATATCTTATGGGGTTCGCGAATTCCAAAATCCTGTTCGTGGATGAAGAAAAGTACAACGAATTCGATACAGCTTCATGCGGTCTCATTTCAAAAATCTCGTTGGCACCCACCATGCCGAATTATATTATGAATATCCCAGCGGCAGTGCCTCCTT
>CAZWAS010000231.1:0-1536 GCA_964631915.1 uncultured Spirochaetales bacterium
TATTCTCTGGAAGGTGGGGAAAGCCCGTGGTTGTAAGGAATATTGGCGAACGATTTACATACTTTGATCTTAAGGCACAAGAATATTTCGAAAGACGAAAACGTGAATTTGACGATTATCCCTCTGGGATACGCAGTGATCGGCTCAACAGGTACCGCATTCGGGTAGGGCAGCTCTGGAATCAAGAACAGGCTCGATTAATAAGGGAAAGAAACAGTCGGAGTGTTTAGCTAAGCGGTCTTAATAATTTTAAAGGGAGTGGAATGAATGGAGTGGACGAGTTCCAACATGGCAGAGTATGTTCCGCCGAAAGAATTTATGTACGTCAAAAATGACATGGAGTTTATTACGGATTGGAAGAAGCAACACCCAGAGGCGAATTGCTACTACTGCGGAAAATCACGCGAGGACCACGAAATGGAGTTTTTATTTCTGGAGGCTCCAGAAGGTTTGGGTATTTGTAGATTATGCTTCATAGACTTTAGAATCGGACACCTTTGGACTGACAGATTTGTGGTGCAGCACATTCTTGCAAACTACAATCGTAGAAGTGATGTTGTTCGTTGGTTTCAAAGGAATGGATATGAGATGTTTGAAGCCGGTTCATCGAATGATCATGAAGGTGATTGGGAGGCATACAGTTTTATCAATAACCCAGACAGATACTTTGAATTTATGAAAAAGAAGCACAAGGGAGAACCGTTGCCAGATGGTGGATATCTTACCCCTGACGAAGCGAGTGAAATGAACGAGCTGCTTGAGGAACGCACATATATAAAGATCTTTAAGGATGGGGCTATTGAGATTATGGCTTTTTAGAATTCGTCTGAATCGACTAATAGGAGGTAAATGAGTATGAATGTTCATTTGGCTAAAAAAGGGCACAAGGTCCGGTTCGCTAACCGTGGGGGCTGGAATGGAGAGTGGGAACGGGCTGCTGCGATTTTAAACGACAAGGAAGTCTATACGATCAGCAAAGTTGAGATACACCAGTCTTCTACAGACGTATTCCTGGAAGGATTCGGAGATCGGGACTTCAATAGTGTGTTCTTCGAATTGGTAGGAGTTGCTGATTATTGGGCGGTTGAAGATTTAACAAGCCCGCGTTTCGCCGATGTGGTGAAGGGAATTATTGAGCCGGTTCTTGTATGGCACGAATTAGAGCAATTCTTCATAACTATGGATGATGAAGATGATAGTGAAGCAAGGATAGTTGTTGTCGATGCGAAATTCGACCATGCATTATACACATTCTGGTTCAATTCAGAATCCGGCACATGGCACCATGAGATATTGGAAGACCATGCTGTAAAACGTTATGAGAGCATTTCAAAAGGGTTGCGTCCTGAGCTTCCAGAAGGATTAGATGAATTTAAAAATGCGAAATAAATAACGAAAAAAAGACGGAATAATGATCAGCGTTTCCTATTTTACCTGTTATATTTATAGCATGGAAAACAAAGAGAACAGCACCCGACACAAACTGATGCCCGTTTGACGGCCGCGAGCCGCATGGGTATAACCGGCGGGCAGGCT
>CAZWAS010000232.1:0-1529 GCA_964631915.1 uncultured Spirochaetales bacterium
CGATCTTTCGCGGCTATCCGTGGACGATTCGATCCAATTTTTCGAGATGCTCGAACTGTCGGAAACGGAACGGCACATAGCGCACCAGATACTTAAGGAAATCAATGCGCGGCTCAGGTTCATGAAAAACGTCGGTCTGGAGTATCTTTCCCTCGAACGCAGAGCGTCGACGCTTTCCGGAGGGGAGGCGCAGAGAATACGGCTCGCCACGCAGATCGGTTCATCCCTTGTGGGCGTGCTCTACATTCTCGACGAACCGAGCATAGGTTTGCACCAGCGCGATAACCAACGCCTCATCGATACACTCAAACACCTCAGAGATATCGGAAATACACTTGTCGTCGTTGAGCATGATGAGCAGACGTTGCGGACTGCGGACTACATCGTGGACCTCGGCCCCGGAGCAGGGGTGCACGGAGGGTATGTAGTGGCTTCAGGCACCCTTGGGGAAATTCTTGCGAATCCCAAAAGCCTTACCGGCCAATTTCTCACCGGAGCCATCCGTATCGATAACAGATCGGAGAGGAGACTGGGAAACGGAAAGCGCATTACGATCAAAGGGGCAAGAGAGCACAACCTGAAAGGCATAGATGTCGATTTTCCCCTCGGTACGTTCACACTCATCACCGGTGTTTCCGGTTCGGGAAAATCGACTCTTCTGTCGGATCTGCTCTATCCGATCCTGTATAATCGGTTGAACAATTCCAAACTGAAAGAAGGAGAGTATGCAGAGGTCAGCGGTGTCGAACATATAGACAAGGTGATCAATATAGACCAAAGCCCTATAGGCAGGACTCCACGCTCGAATCCTGCCACGTATGTGGGCCTGTTCAATCACATACGCGATCTTTTTTCAGAGTTGCCCGAATCCCGTGCTCGAGGGTATAAACCGGGAAGATTCTCCTTCAATGTGAAAGGCGGAAGATGCGAGCATTGCCAGGGAGACGGGACGATCAAAATAGAAATGCACTTTCTTCCGGACGTATATGTCACATGCGACGTTTGTAAAGGGAAACGATTTAACAAAGAAACACTGGATGTTCGTTTCAAAGGAAAGAATATACACGAAGTCCTCGATATGTCGGTGGAAGAGGCTCTCGATTTCTTCTCCACCATTCCTCCTATTCTACGGAAGTTGGAAACTCTGAATTCTGTAGGTCTCGGCTACATAAAACTGGGCCAGTCGGCTCTCACGCTTTCTGGAGGCGAGGCGCAGAGGGTCAAGCTTTCGCTCGAATTATCGAAAAAGAGTACGGGAAAAACATTCTACCTGCTTGATGAACCCACCACAGGCCTCCATTTCGCGGATGTGAAGAAACTGCTCGAGGTGCTTCAACTTTTGGTGGATAAAGGCAATACAGTTGTCCTCATCGAGCATAATCTGGACGTCATAAAGCAGGCGGACTACATCATAGACCTTGGTCCTGAAGGAGGCGATAAAGGGGGGCACATTGTAGCTGTCGGCACGCCGGAAGAATTAGAGCGCGCTCGTGTGTTTATCGGCGAACTGTCAGATGAGTCCTTCGGAC
>CAZWAS010000233.1:0-1507 GCA_964631915.1 uncultured Spirochaetales bacterium
TTTCAGGAGAAACTCTTCGAGCCATGCAATGGATTCGAGGTCTAGATTGTTCGTGGGTTCGTCGAGGAGCAGAATATCGGGTTCGCCAAAAAGCGCCTGAGCAAGAAGTACCCGCACTTTCTGAGTGCTTTCTATTTCCTGCATATTTTTCTGGTGGAGGCCCTCCGGTATGCCGAGTCCGCTCAGGATGATGGCTGCCTTGGACTCGGCTTCCCATCCGTTCATTTCAGCGAATTCTGCTTCCAGTTCCGAAGCACGGATGCCGTCTTCCTCGGAAAAATTCTCTTTTTCATAGATGCTGTCCTTTTCCACCATGATGTCGTAGAGTTTTCTGTGCCCCATGATCACGGTGTGCATGACCGAGTATTCGTCGAACGCGAACTGGTCCTGTCTGAGCACAGCGATCCGTTCTCCTGCGGATACTATGACTTCGCCGGTATCCGCTTCGAGTTCACCGGAGAGTATTTTGAGAAATGTGGATTTGCCTGAACCGTTGGCTCCGATGATGCCGTAGCAGTTTCCCGGGGTGAATTTGATATTTACGTCCTTGAATAGGACGCGCTGTCCGAAAGCGAGACTGATGTTCTGTGCGGTGATCAATGGTCAATGTCCTTCTATACTAAATTTCGTTCTGTTGTATCCATCGCTGAAGTGCGCTGTAGTTGTAGCCGTTCGGAGGAGAAAAGTCAACTATGTGGTGGTTCCTGCGGATTCGGTGGCTCCTGCAGCCTGGCCGGGAACCTTGTATAGCTTTGTATGGTATTTAGTGATACACTGACGGCGTATGCAGACAAGTGTTCAGGGGGGGATACGATGGCGAAAAAAATCGCGATAATCGGGGCAGGCATAGCCGGATTATCCGCGGGCTGCTATGCGCGCATGAACGGGTTCGAAGCGGAGATATATGAAATGCACTCGCATGCAGGGGGGCTCTGTACTGCGTGGAACAGGAAAGGATACACCATAGACGGCTGTCTTCACTGGCTCACGGGATCTGCGCCTACGGACTCGTTTCATCTCCTCTGGCAGGAGCTCGGCGCGGTGCAGGGAAGACGGATGATAGATCACGATGTGTTCTATCGCTTCCACGGAAACGACGGCAGGGTGTTTTCCGTGTATACCGATGTCGACAGGCTCGAAGCGCACATGAAAGAGCTTTCCCCTCAGGATTCGGAAATCATAGGACAGTTCTGCGGCCTTGTCAGGAAGTTTACGAAATTCCACATGCCGATGGACAAGGCGTTCGAACTGTTCGGGCCTATCGATATCGTGAAGATGATACTGAAGATGCGACCTTTTATGAAAGACATGAATTTTTGCAACGGCATGACCATCGGCGGTTTCGCCAGCAGCTTTCGCGATCCTCTGCTCAGGGAAGCGATGGGTTCGATACTCTTCGAAAAAGATTTACCGCTTACCAGCATTATCGTTACGCTCGCACTACTCCATAACAGAGCGGGGGGCTATCCGGTGGGTGGTTCCCTGGAGTTCGCACGCGCCATCGAGC